>CAZLMZ010000044.1:16032-17510 GCA_964560475.1 uncultured Anaerolineae bacterium | reverse complement strand
GCCCTGGTAAGCCTGGTATGCCCACCAGAAAAAGACCAGGTAGACCAGCGCGCCCAGGCCGAGCGTAAAGATAGAGACCGGGATCAGCACCGCGCCGGTGACGAGCGAGAGCACGGCATTGTGCCGGATGAACGGCCGGCTCTTTTTCTCTTCCATCAGCAGCATCAGCAGCGAGACCAGGGGGTACAGCGGGGATACCGGGATCCACGACAGTGCCGCCCATAGCCGGTCGTCTTCCGTGATTTGCGTTTCGAGTTCCTGTTCCGACATGTTCGTTCCTCCATTCCGTGAACGGCGATCCTTTCATGTACATTACGGGAGATGGCGGCTTGGGGTTGCAGGAACGGGGTACCCGGTCTCTCTCGAAGAATTGGATCCACCCAGGATCAGGTCGCTGGAGATGTGGCCTACTTGGCAAGCGCCTGCTCGGCCAACCAGTCCTTTCGCCGGAGCTCCATGTCGTAGGCCAGGACCGTGTTGCGGTAGCGATCTCGCCTGAAGAAATGGCGCAGGTGCTCGTAAGCGGGCTGGTCGAGAAAAGCCACGTCACCGTCGCTGCCAGCGTACTGGTAATGCTCGTCGACCCGCTTGAACCCGCAGCGTTCGTAGCAGCGCACAGCACGCACGTTCACCGCAGCGACATCGAGCACCATGCGCTCGAAATGCATCTCCTGGAAATAGTAGCGCAGGAACAATTGGAGCGCCTCGGTCCCGTATCCCTGACTGACATATTGCGCGCCAAAGCCGATGCCCAGCCGTGCCGATGTACGTCTCCTGATGTCGCGCAGCGAGAGCCGGCCAATTAGCTCTCCGTGCTCGTTGTCGACGGCGAAATAGATGCGGCTCTTGTCGCGTACCAACTGGTAGAACCACAGGTCGTCCGACAGCTCGGAGCGCTTGGGCCAGTCAAAGAGCCGGTAGAGCGGATCGTCAAAGCTCGGCCACTTGGACATGGTACGCAGATCCTGGCGGGTGAGCGGGCGGATGGTGACGCGCTCTCCCTTGAGACAGATGTCTGGAGCCTTCACGTAGGTAACCCTCCCGGTCCTACGGCTCGCCCAGTTCATCGACGGCGACGTGACGGTACTTGTCGCCTTCTGCGATGATGAGCACTGGGATCCGATCGCGAATTGGATACTTGCGCCCGCAGTCCTGGCAAACGAGCCACTTTCCGTCGATCGGTTCCAGCCGGCCCGGATCGTCCCCTTCCTTGGGAGCACAAGCCGGACAGCGTAGGATATCGAGTATAGGCAAAGGCATATCCTCATTTTCACTGGGAGACGCTGCAGAGCGGCGCATCCTTTGTTTCGGGAAGCGAGTATAACACAACAGGCGCAGCATGCCAAACGGAGCGATGTACATAAGGCAACATAACCGATCTGTAACCCAGGTGTAATGACATAAAGTGGCGCGCGTGGTACAATAGGGTAGGACTTTCCGGCTGGTCCAGGGAGACCAGGATGACGTTGCTCAGAGGA
>CAZLMZ010000044.1:0-15932 GCA_964560475.1 uncultured Anaerolineae bacterium | reverse complement strand
AGACCCAAGCTGATCGACCTGGGCATCGCCCACGTCCCCGACACGTTCGTCCACCGTTCCTGGCAGACCGAACATGATTTCGGCCTGGGTACGGTGTCGTATATGGCGCCGGAGCAGTTGATGGGGCAGCGAGATGACCCGCGTATCGACCTCTATGCACTGGCCGCGATCTGCTACGATATGGTCTCGGGGCGTCACTACCTCCACTTTGATATGTCGGGCACGCCATTGACACAGGCAGAGAACATCCTGCGCGTACAGAGCGAGACGCCAGAACCCCTGTCCAACTTGCCGCCCGAGGCGAACCACGTGCTGCTGCGTGCGTTGGCCAAGGATCCGCAGGTCCGTTATCCGAACGTGGTGGCCTTCCGGCATGCCCTGGCCCAGGCATTTGTCCCTCATCTCCCTTCAGAGCAAGGCATCCAGCTCGTTGCGTCATCGGTTGCTGCCGGCGGCGCGGACGAGGTAGAAGGGCGTGGGGAGTGGCCCGCCTGGGTCGTCGCGGCGCTGCTGGCAGTAAACGTCTCCGTAATCTTGCTGTTGGCCTGTCTCATGCTGTGCGCGCCGTGAGGATCGTCCTTATCGTAGTGGCACCGACCCGGCTCAAGTGAGGGCACGTATGCGCGATCGAGCATCCTGGCTTCATCTGCTCGGGGGGACATGGCTCGGCGTCGGCGTGCTAGCTATGCTATGGGGTGTGCTGGCGCTGCTGGCTTCGCTCGCCCTTCCTGTGGCTGCAGCGTGGGTGCCTGTGCCGCGTGGCCGGTGGGCTGGATTTCACCTCTCTCCGTGGCTAGAGAGTACAGCCATCGCCGGAGGGATCTATGGCGTCGTCGTGGGTAGCGCGCTGATCCGTCGCCGCAGTTGGGCGCGGACCGTCCTGGTCCCAGCGCACGCGCTCGTTGCCCTCTATTCTCTGGTCGGATGGATGGCCGCGCACCTGTTGCTGATTGGCAGCACAGCAGGCTCGATCGCCGGCCCTCTGCTCGTCTTTCTCCCCCTGATCCTGCTCAATGCGGGGCTTGCGCTCGGCTTGAGCAGCAAGTGGGCTACGCAGGCGCTGGCCTGGCAGTCGCTGCGCACCTCAGTCATCGTTCCCACGCGCTGCGAATTCTGTGGTTCGCTGCTCGACCCGCAGACGCAGCGCTGCCCGCAGTGCGACCTGACCCCATCGCTTGCCGATACGGGCACCTTCCCCCCCCGCGCACGCCTGGCCAGCATGAGCGATGGTGAGATCTTTTGGATTTCACCTGGGCAGACGACCTTGATCGGGCGCCACCTGGGCGAGGCGGACATTGGCCTCAGCAACCCGACGGTTTCGCGCCAGCACGCCCGGATCGACTATGGGGAAGGGCGCTACGTCTTGACTGCCCTGCACGACTCGAATGGGACGTTCATCAACGATACGTTGGTCCGGCGGCGCGCTCTGCGCGATGGGGACGAAGTACGCTTTGGGCGGGCGCGGTTCCGTTTCGAGATCGTCAAGGGCGAGCGAGATGAGGCCCAGCATGCTTGAGGTTCATCCTTCGATCGTCATCGGCGTCGGCCCGCAGGCGCACCAGGCCGTGCAGAGCTACGTGGAGCTCCTGGGACGGCGGTATGGGCTCCTGCCGGCGGTGCTCCCGGTGCTCGTCGACTATGCGCGCGAGAGGGCGCCGCTGCAGGACGAGGGGGGAGGCATCCAGCACCTGGTGCTCTCGGCGCCCCTATTCGATGCCGACGAGCCCTGGCCCGATCTGCTGCCGCTCGAGTTGGCAGACATGGCGCCGGCAGAGCGGGAACGCACGCGGGCCTGGATGCGCGCTGCACTGCTCCAGCAAGCGGATGCACTGCAGGAACTCTTGTTCGAGCGTATTCCGCCCCTGACCTCCTTCACGGCGATCGAGGAACTGGGCGCTGCTGGCCTCTCGCTCTCTGGCGACGGGCGGGCTGGCGTATATGTGATCGCTGACCTGGGCGATCATCTCGGCAGCAGTATCTTTGTAGACCTGGCCTACATGACCTACGCCGTCTGCCACCAACTGGGCCTGCAGCCGGCGGCGAGCGGCGTGCTTTTGCTTCCCAATGCGACCCTGCCTGCACCGGCAGAGGAGGCGCTGGCCTATGCCGCACTGAAGGAGCTCGAACGCGCGTTTCGGCGGCAGGCCTATGCCGATCCACTAGCACCCGAATGGGCGAGGACGGGGGCGCTCGCGCCCTTTGAGGATGGCTGCTACCTGGTCGACAATGTGAACGAGCTCGGCTATACGCTCGACGACCCCGACCAGCAGGCGGCGACGCTGGCGCAGTGGCTGCACGGCATGACGGTGCTCGGCATGCAGGATGCGATTCAAGCCGCTCGCCGCCGCCGCTACCTAAAGGCGACCTTGCGCGGTCGCGCGCGCGCATACGACAGCTTTGGCCTGGCCTTGCGCTACATCCCGCAGGACGCGGCCCTGGACTGGGAGAGCGCCGATCTGCGCAGGATGACCATTGGCCCTATGCTCGCTCCGGCCGATGCAGATGCGGTGTTGGCGCGCACCGAGGTCTTTGCTGGCAGGATGCACCTCGACCTGCACGCCCTGCACGAGGAGCTGGGTGAACGTGCGCAGGTCCCGTCGATCGAGGACGAGCTGGACGCTCTGCGGCGCGCTAGCCTCCGGGAGGTCGACGCGCTGGCCCGCGCTGCGCTGCACCGGATACGGGGCACATACGCGGCTGTCCTCGGTGAGGGCCTCGCTCAGGCCAGCGTGCAGGTCGGGCAGGAAATGCAGCGCGCGCTGCGCGACGAACTGTACGAGGTCAAGGAGGATCGTCTCGGACCTCCCCTTGCCGAGGAGCGCGCGTTCGTGCAGCAGCTGCAGACGCGCCTGTCTGCCCTGCGATCGGGAGTAGAGGAGGCGGCGCAGCGCAACCGCCAGCAACTCAAGCGCTCCCTATCACGCGTCAGCGAGAGCGCCTATGCGCTTCGTCAGGCGATGTTGAGCATGCCGCCGTGGCCGGTGTGGGCGTTGAGTGCCATTGCCCTCCTGATCCTGCCCCTGATCTATCTCTTTCTGCTCATCTGGCAGGTGATCCAGCCTGCCAGCAGCGTGTGGGCCGCTGTGGCCTGGACGATCCCGGTGGTCGGCGCGGTCGGTGTGGTCATTTACCTGGCCTACCACTTGTCGCGGACGCGGCGCCAGGTCGTCCGCCAACACCAGGCGATGATCCGCGAGCGCTTTGACCTGGAGGCTGGTCCACTTTATGCTCGTGCGCTCCGCGCGGTGTGCAGCATGTTCCAAGAGGCGCTCGATCGGACCGCTGCCGACCTGGAGTCGCTCGACCGTGCCGTGCAGACCGTTGCGGCACGGGCAGCGGAAGAGGCAGAGAAGGCCGTGCGCGCGCTGGAGGAACTGGCTGCACCCGGCCCGATCCGCTCGGTCCTCGGGCGCAGGCAGAGGGACCGCATCGCCGCGCGCCTCGATGGCCGGCGTCCAGCCTTTGTCGAGCGCGCACAGCAAGAGCTGGCGCCGGTGGACAGATGGCAGCGCCAGGCCCAGGCAGCAGGGCAGGCGCTTGCGGAATGGTTGGGTGAGCGTCTGTGCGGCGCAGCCAGGGCGTTCTTGGGAGACTGGCTGGGCCAGTTCAGCCTCTTTGACCTGCTGGCCGAGACTGCTCCCGGGATGGCGTTGGACCGCGACCTGCAGCGCATGCTCGATAGCGCTCGCCCCCTGTGGAGCTATGATCCCCGCGTTCTGCGCCGGGCCAAGACGGAACGAATGACGCTGGTGGGCAGCGACGTATCGGCCTCGGGATGGGAGCGCGTGATGGCCTCCCTCCGCAGCAACGCGGCACAGCCGGTCGCGGTCGATACCGGCGACCCGGGCGCGCTGCTCCTGCTGCGCGTCCATCGCGGCATGCCCGCCTTTGCCCTGCGGCGGATCGGGGAATACCGGGCGCACTATGCAGAGATGTTGTGGCACAGCAAGCTGCCCCTGCACACGACGCGTGCCGCTCGCCTTGAGGATGACCTCTATCCCAGGCAGCGTGGGACCAGGCAGCCTGCTGTGATCCTCTTTGCCGGCGGACTGGCGATGGGGATCGTCCGTCGCGGTGCGGATGGTCGCTACCGCGCTCCGCGGCCGAGCGGAGAGTCGATCGCCCTCAGCCGGCACAAGGATCGCTCGGTAGCGCTGCTCGGCATGGACGGCGCCGCGTGCCGGGCCGTGCAGCGGCAGCTCGACGGGCTGCTCACCGGGACGAACAAGGATGCAGCCTCCGCCGCGCTCGACGAGTACGTCACCTCGATCGCCGACCTGGAGGATTGGGAAGTCGAAGCGATCCTTGCGCTGCAGCGCGCGTACGACCTGGAGCCAACGGAGGACTGAGGTAGGGATGCCCCTCGGGGACGCGGATCCCTCTGGATCCCCTATCCCAGGCGCTTTTCGCGCAAGGTGAGGTGTGCCGCATCGGCACCCAGCCCCTGCGCGATGGCGGTATCGATATAGTGCGATCTGCCCTCGATATAGCCTGCTGACTGCCCATCGGCCTCACGACGGCCTACGAGTACCTGCCGCGCGACGATGTCGTGTGCGACCGGGTCAAAGCTCATCGCGATTTTGTTCTCCACGCTCATGCGGTTCCAGTCGTAGGGACAGATGCGGATGAAATCGCCGACGATCAGCCGTGTCTTTTCCCGGATTACAGGCAGGGCGTTCACCGCCGGGATATAGGGGTCGCAGTTGTTGCCGTGTAGCTGGCCCGGGTCGCTGACTGTGCCATAGTGGTTCTTCATGGCCGAGGTAAAACCTGAATCCCCGTGCTGCTTGAGCGCGGGTATATTGATCAGGGCGTCGCAGCCGAGTGCCACGTCGTGGATACGCTGCGTGACGCCGGCGACGTCTACTGTCGATTCCCAGGACTGTGCCCCACGGCAGCGCACGCCCGGCCCGTCCGGGTTGAGGGTATAGCCCTGGCCGCGCAGCTCCCACTCGGTGCGGTCAAAGAGCACGATCTGCTCGGCGGCGAGCCCTGCGTCCTGCAGGCGCTGTGCCACGGCATAGGCGACGACGGGCGAGGTGGTGTAGCGGCTGATCGTGTTGACCTTGATCCCGACCGTCTCTCCCGGATCGAACAGGGCACGCCAGGCAGCCAGGGCGTCGCCGATCCCGGTCAGTTCGACCAGCGCGGCGTCGAGCATCTGTAGCACGACCGCGCGCTGGATCTCCTCGCCGGACGATGCGCCATCGTGCTGGATGAGCGAGACCACGCTCTGCCCTGCCTGCGGATAGTGTGCCAGGAGATCATCGCGGGCGGGTACGGCCGCCACTGGCGTTGCCGTGGGTGGGAGCGGCGTCGGCGTGGCAGTTGGGACCTCCGTCGCCGTCGCGGCAGCGGGCACCTCGGTTGGTGTGGCCGTCGCGGCAGCGGGCACTGCGGTCGGTGTTGCTGTCGCTGTAGCGGGTACCTGGGTCGCCGTGGGCACCGGCGTCGCTGTTGCTGGGGGAACGGTGGTGGGCGTAGCCATATTGGCGACTGTAGCCGTCGCAGTGGCTGTCGCGGTGTCTGCCGCCGTGGCGCTGGACGCGGCCGTTGGCGCTGCCGTCGCCGGGTCCTCCTGCACGGCTGTCTCTCCGGGCGAGGGCTGCGGGCCGGCACAGCCGGCGAGCCATCCTCCTGCAGTCAAGGCGCCGGCGCGAAGAAAGGCCCGGCGCGATAGCTTTCCCCTCTGCTTTTCGTCTCGACTCATCTCATCCTAACCATTTCGCATCGTATCCAAACTTGTGCAGTCGTTCCCGGGCGTGGTCCACCCACACGTCGATCAGCATGTCCATCCAGCGTATCAGCTCGGCAACCGGCTGCTCCAGGACCAGTTCGAGCCCCTCATAAACCCGGCGCGGGAGATCCGCTGCCGACGGGGGACGCCAGCCGTGCTGGGCCTTGAGATCGATCGACTGCGCCCAGAAGGCCTCGGCAAACCACGACAGATCCTCGCGCGAGGTGTGGATGCCGTACTGGTGCAGCGTGCGTACGAGCAGGTCCGTGTCGTCCAGGCGCTCGCCCTCGCCCTCCTGGCTAAAGAGGACGAATGTGAACGCGCAGCACGAGAGGGCGTTGCACAGGATGCCGAACGCCTCGCGATCGAGCATGCGGCGCACGACCCGCTCGAAGGTGCGGCGCAGTGCCTCGTTGTCTGGGGCTGTGGGGAGCTGCTCGTCGATCTTGTAGATCTGCCCCGAATAGTGCCCAAAGAAGCGCGAAAAGGGCATGAGAAAGGTCCACAGCGCATTGCTGTGCCCAGCATTAGCCATCGTCCCTCGCCCGCAGGTAAAGACGATCTCCTGGGCGTCGGGATAACGTGCAGCCAGGGCTTGCGCGCCATCGCCGATGGCACGCAGGGCCGGGTGGCGGTCGCCGTCGATGCCCCGGCGCAGCAGATCCAACGCCGCAACTGCGGCGTTCAGCCGCCCTGCCGCTGATGTGGCCCGGTCTCCGTCGAGAAGCTGTTCCGCCAATGCTGCAGGCACGTCCTCGCGCGGGATCAGGCCGCGCTGCAGCCCCTCAAAGAGCGCCGCCAGGCCCACGCCGATGTCGATCACGTCGCAGCCCATCTGCTCGATCGGCAGGATCAGCCGCCGGTTCACCTCGCGCCACAGCGCGATGGTGGCCTCGAGTGTATCGTTTTCCGGCTGCAGACCGAGCATGACAAAGGTGGCGTAGGTCGGTTCGAAATCGTCGAGGAAGCGGTCTCGCCCACCCGGGGCATAGTCGGCCTCGACCCAATGCCAATGCCGGCAGTCGACGGGACACCAATGACAGCCGGTGTGTCCGTCGCGCGTGGCAGAAAGGAGGCGCCCGCGCCCCAGTTCGGCCAGCTCGGTGCCCATCTGCCGAACATTGTCCGCTGGCAGCGTACGCTGCCCGCCGTGGAGCGAGCCGGTGTCGTATAACTTGACGATCGTGCCGCCCGTTCGTCCCGACAGGCGGGCAGTATACGTAGCCAGGCGATCGGCAATGGCGCGGTTCGGGCTGCGCGCAAAGGCGGGGTCGGCCCCTGTCATGGCAAAGAAACGCCCCTGCTCGAGCAGCTCGCCGCGCAGGACCATGGCGCGCAGGTGGCGTACGAAAACCTGCCCGGCCCCGCCGCGCCCGGCATGGTAGAGGCCATCTACCGCCAGGTTGGCGGCGAGGTAGCCGTGCAGCGCGCCTTCTCCCACGGTCAGGACGCTGCCGGCCTCGGCATCTCCGCCCAGTTCAGCTTCGACGAGGTGATAGAAAGCGGCACGCTGCCCGGAGGGTAGGCCATCGCTGCTGTGATAGTCGACCTGCAGCGATGGGGCGCGCTCTGACAGAACGGCATAGGTCCCTGCGGATGTCGTGCCCGTAAGGAGGATCGCGTCCAGGTCCAGGTTATAGAGCTGAGCTGCCGCGCGCCCGCCGACAAAGCTGTAGTGGGGCACACCTGTGAGCGGGGAGAGATAGCCCACGGTCGCCTTGTTGCCGGCGAGGTAGGCCATCGGCCCGCGGGCGATGGCCAGCGAGGAGGGATCGCGCCGCAGCAGGTACTGGCACAGCGCCTCGCCGTGGAGCGTGAAATAGTCCTCGCGCTCGTCGTGCGGCAGCGTCTCCACGCGAAGCGTCTCCAGGCGGTAGCGCTTCGCTGCGGCATCCAGGATCAGGATCCGTCTCTTCATCACACGTATCCCATCGGCGGAGGCGGTTCGTTGGGCGAATAGACGCGGATCGCCGACTCGCCGTTGAGCGGGCAGCGCTTCTCGCAGAGCCCGCAGCCGATGCAGCGCGACGAGACCACGTAGGGGCGTGGCGCCTGGTTTTCCGCCAACGGCGCAGGTCCACGCTGCTGCCCGCCCGCCAGCGCTGCATCCGGGCTTTCCCCTTCTGCGAGAAGCAGGATCGCCTTGTCGGGCACGGGGCACATCTCTTCGCACACCGCACAAGGGATGTTGTCCGCCCACGGCAGGCAGCGGTTGACGTCAATGTAGGCGCGGCCGATGACCGTGAGCTGCTTGACCTCGAGCGGGAGCGGGCGGATGGCGCCGGAGGGACAGATCTGCCCGCAGGCGTAACAGCCATAGTCGCACTGTCCCAGGCGCGGCACGAGGTGCGGCGTCCACAAGCCCTTGAGCCCTACCTCCTGTAGGCCGCTGGGCTGCAGCCCCGCCGTCGGGCAGACCTTCATGCAGGCCCCGCAGCGGATGCACTTTGATAGGAATTCGCTTTCGCCAAAGGCCTCGTCCAGTGCCCCCGGAGGACGGATCAGGTGTGGATCGGGATCGCTGACCTGGGCCGAGGTGTTGGCCAGCGCCACGCCGGCCGCGCTCGCCCCCAGCGAAACGAGCATTGCCCGGCGGGAGGGATCGTACTCGCGCCATATGGGCGCCCACTGCGGGTGGTAGCCGATGCCGCTGCGCGGACACTCGGCAAAGCAGTCGAGGCAAACGATACATTCACCCGGGTCGCTCTCGTAACCACGCGCCGGATCGATAGTGTCCGTGGGGCAGGTGCCGGCACACTGCGCACAGCGGTTGCATTCGTTGCCTACAACGCGGCGAAAGAGGGCGACCTTGGACAGCAAGGCCAGCAGACCGCCCAGCGGGCACAGGTAGCGGCACCAGAAGCGCTCGGCCACCGCGTTGAGGGCGACGATGCCCAGGAACAACAGGGCGATGGCGACGTTAGCCGCGAAATAGAACTGCGCGGTAGGCAGGATCGGCCCACGCAGGAGCCGTTCGACCAGGTCAACCGCGGGCCGGAAGATGCGGACCCCGTACAGGACGTGCTCGGCGCCCGTGATCGCCTGGTTGAGTGAGGGCAGGATCACAGTCGTCGCGGTGCGCGTCAGGATGGCAATTGGGTCGAGCAGCATGAGGGTTAGATTGCCGAACAGGGCGGCGGCGGTGATGGCAGCCAGGAGCACGTACTTGACCGTGCGCCAACGCGCCGAAGGGGGCGCGGCCCGGTAGTGCGTGCGAGGAAAGCGGACCCACTCGAGCACGGTGCCCAGCGGGCAGACCCACCCGCACCACACGCGGCCCAGCAGCAGCGTGAGGCCCACGGTGATCAGCGCCAACCCGAGGCGCGGGATCCAGGCCCGCCCGGCGATCATAGCCGCCAGCGCGGCGAGCGGGTTCAGCCGGAAAAAGACGTCGGTCCACGGGTGCGCGACTCGTCCCTGGTAGGCCTCAAATAGCAGGTAGACGAACAAGGCAAGGAACGCGATCTGCGTCCCCTGCCGCACCCGCCGCCACGTGCGCGGGCTAGACAGTAAGCTCTTCAACGCGTACCTTGCTCCAGTCTGCCTCCCCGAGCCCCATCTCGGCGCCCAGCCGAACGTAGCCAATGTCCTCGGGGTGCATATCAAAGAACGTGGTCGCATACGCGTCGACGGTGATCGTGTCGTGGCTGGCGAGCACCGTGTCGAGCTGCTTGACGTCGGCTAGGTTGCCGCCCGCCGGGCCGTGCGCGGTGAGGATGCGTACCGCGTCGAGCACGGTGAGCTGTGGCCGGACGCGCGAATTCAGGTCGGCGATGCGTTGGTGCAGGTTGCGGTGGAACTGGTTGGCCCCCTCGATCACGCCCATCAAGTTCTTGCTGCCCAGGCTCAACCGGGAGGAGCCGTGGTGCTTGGCGATCGGCACGTTGATTAGCACGTCGGCCTCGATCACGTCGCGGTAGATCTTCCACGAGCGGATGTCCTGGCCATCAGGGATATCAAAGGAGGCATACTTGACGCTGCTCATGACCTCCATCTCGCCGCCTGCCTCGATCACGGCGTCATAGATGCCGCTCTCGCGGTAGGCCGTTTCCGGATCGCCGGTGTAGGGGGTATCCATGATGCGCACGCGCTTGGCGCCTGCGGACAGGGCCATGCGCACGAGCGTGGCGACGATGACCGGGTTGGTAGTGGCTGCGTACTCGGGCGTGCGATAGTTGACGCAGATGTTGGGCTTGACGATCACGTCGTCGCCCTCCTTGACAAAGCGCGCCATCCCGCCCAGGGCCTCTACCGCAGCGCGCGTGATCGCTGCCGGATCGGAGCCGTGTACTATCGACATGTATGCCTGGTCGCCGCTCGGTCCGTGCGGGGTGGGGAGAGGCTGCTCGGAGGGAGCCGTACTGCAGCCTGCTGCGCCCAGCGCAGCGCCGATGCCGGCCGCGCCGGCCAAGCGGAGAAAATCCCGTCGGGTTCTAGTTGACATAATATACACCTAGTGCTCTATAATTGAGGAGCATACTCAGCTATTCGGATGACATGATACCATAGAATTGTGAACAGAATGTTACGGAAATCGCCCCACCCCTGCGCCCAACATTTCGTCCACGGCCCGCTGTCCATAAACGATGGCATAGCGCCAATCCTTGACGAAACGCGTGCTGAGGTAAACCAGGCCCATGCGGATCCGGTCGACCAGGCTGAGGTGCGAGAAGCGCAGCAGGTCGAGCGGCGTGCTGAGGCGGTAGATGCGGTTGGCGTGAAAGCTGTTCGAGGTGGGCAGCCACTCCAGCTTGTCGCCCAGTCCCAAGCGCTCGATCAACGCGGCCGATGCCCGGTCGCTGGTGAACCAGGTGGTGGTAAAACTTTTCTAGGTAGGCGCCGTTGACCTCGAACGATCCCGCCAACCCACCGACGGCGTCTCCTTTTTCATAGAGCGTCGAGCGGATGCTGTGCTGTAGCAGGGCATCCGCTGCGCTCATGCCGGTCATGCCGGCACCCACGATTGCGACGTGCATGCTAGTTCATCGCCTCATGAACAAAGGAACGAATGCAAGCAGGGAACGCATAGCGCCCTGGCACTCGTCCCTGGAAAGTCTCTAGTTCCGGTTAGCGGCGGCGAGCGCACGATCGAGCAGCTCGGTTGCAGGCCCGGCGTCGATCTGGCCAAACACCGCCCCGAGCGTGCGGCCGTCGTCGCTCACGACGACGAGATCCGCTACTCCTGCACCCTCCAGGCCCTGGCGCGCGTCTCGGGCGCGGGCCGTATCAGGAAAGGTGACCAGTAACAGCGTCGCGCGGCCTGCATCCCGCTCGTAGGTCGCCACCACGCCCTCCACATCCGGGCCCAGGCCGAGCACATTCTCGGGCCCCAGCCACAGGAAATTGTCGAGTGCCATCTGCTCGCGGAAAAAGCGGACGCTGCCTGGCTCCAGGCCCTCTGGCGGCAAGGAGGCGGCGATCTGGGGCGCCGCCCCACCGACCGGCAGCGCCGCCGAGGCCGCTTCGCCAAAGGCACGCAGCGTCGCGCCGTCGACGGCACTACGCGCCGTGATCAGCACGCAACTGTGGTCCTGCCAGAAGGAAAGGCCGCTCTCGCTCTGCCGTCCTTCTACGCCGAGATCGAGCGGCTCGCCGTACGCGTTATAGGTAAAGAGGCCGTAGGCATCGTCGGACGCTGTCGTGCGATAGATCTCGACACGCACTGACCCGCTGTCGGGGCCCTGATAGTCGGCCACGGCGAGCCGTTCGAAGGCGTAGGTGAAATAGAGATCCGCCGCCCCATCCATAAAGTCGTAGAGCGTATCGCGGTCGTACGTGCGTGGGGCCTCTGCCTGCGCCCAGCCCGGCACGGCGTCCGTCGCAGGCAGGGCCTGCTCGAGCGGTGCCAGTTCCGTCTCGCCTACCGCTGCCGGCGTGCTGTCCGCGGATGCACAGCCTGCCATCAACACCAGGAGCAGGCACATGCCGAAGGCGTACAGCTTGCTCAAGAATGCACCCGCCTCACCGCGCTTGCCTGCGCGCCCGGAGCTCGAGCACCGCGCCGCGCAGTTCTCCGACATAGCGTGCCCAACTGGCCCGTGCCTCCAGCGGTTGGGTCAGCGTGATCGCGCCGCGACGGACGCCATCTGCGCCCCGTACGTCCTTGAAAGCGGGGAGCTGCCTGGTCGCCAGGTAGATCAGGCCCACGGCCAGGCCCAGAGCCAGCGGTGGGCCCAAGAGCCCTCCAAAGAGACCGTGCAGGAACGCGCGTGGGATGGCCAACAATCTTTGCCACGTGTTTTGCTCGCGCATCTAGCTCTCCTCGGCAGGCACTACTTCATAGTAGGCCGGATCGTGCAGGTTGACGTGGATCCCCTCAGGCCCAGTCTGCAGAGAGAGCAGCTTGCCGGTGAACAGGTAGATCAGCGCCGCTCCCACGAACCAGGCACAGAGGCCACTGCCCAACAGCAAACCGATGAGAAACGAGAGCCGCCGTGCCATAGACTCCTCCTGCTGGTACATATGCATGGTAAGTAGGCTGATGATATCATAACTCGGGGTCACAGTCAACCGTTTGACGGACCTCCCTGGGTGGTGTACAATTCCGGCGCACCTCTTGGCATGCTGAGCGCGCGTTGCGCAGCGGAAAGGCCGAACCGCGTTGAAGGGCGCCAAATTCTACGCGTTCGTGATCATCGTCCTGGTGATCCTGTATACGCTGTTCCAGTTGAGTGGGTACCTTGCCTATCGAGAGCTGCTGCCTCCTGGCACGACGATCTCTGGCCTCGACGTGGGTGGCTTGACGCTCGATGAGGCGCGCAATCTTGTTGAGCAGGCGTACGAATCGCCGGTCTTGCTCTACTATGCTGACGAGACGATCAAGCTGCATCCCTCGCGCGTCGAGTACCGCCTCCGCGATGGCACGATATGGGCCGACCTGGAGCGGCGGCGTGGCCAGCTCTCGTTTCTCAAGGGCTTTGGCACCTATCTTCTCGGGGAGGATCCGCCTCCCCTGCGCGCCGACATGGAGGGGCGTTTCAACGAGGCCAAGCTGGAGCAGTTCCTGGATGACCTGGCGCAGGAGTACGACCGCGGCACGCTCGCTCCGCAGGCCAAGCTGGAGACGCTGACCTTTAGCAAGGGGCAGCCGGCGCGCTGGCTGGACAAAGAGGCCTCGATCCAGCGGGTGGCTGAGGCGCTAAACTCGGCCTCCAATCGCGCGGTCAAGCTGGTCGTCGAAGAGGGCGCGGGCCCGCCGTCCTTTGACATCTCGCTGCTGCGCCAGATGATCGAGTGGCGCATCGAGGATTTCAACGGCATCGTCGGCGTTTTTGCCAAGAACATGGACACGGGTGAAGAGCTTGCGGTTAACGGCGACGTGGCCTATGCGGGGATGAGCATCCTCAAGATCCCGATCATGATCCAGACCTATCGCTGGCTGACACAGGATCCCGACCCGGAGACGGACAAGCTGCTGCACGAGACGATGATCACGAGTGGCAACTTTACGGCGAACCTGCTGTTGCGGCAGATCGGGCTGCACCAGCTTGGCGAGGAGGACGCCTTTGCCGGCGTCGACGTGCTGAACGCCTCCCTGGAACGCCTGGGCCTGGTCAACACCTTTATGGCGACGCCTTACGATACCGAGAACCTCCCGCGGCATTACAGCACGCCCGCGAACTCGAGGACGGACCTGACGACCCACCCCGATCCCTACATGCAGATCACGCCGACCGATGCCGGCCTACTCCTGGAGATGATCTACCAGTTGGCGCAGGGAGGGGGGACGTTGATGGTGGCCTACCCGGGCGCGTTCACCGCGGAAGAAGGCCAGGCCATGATCGACCTCATGGCGCAGAACCACGAGGCGATCTTGCTGGAGGGTGGGCTGCCTGAGGAGGCCACGCTGGCGCACAAGCACGGTTACGTGGCCGATACGCACGCCAACACCGGGATCGTGCTCACGCCCGGGGCCGATTTCGTGCTCTCTGTCTTTATCTACTACGAGGAAGGGTGGCTGGGCGAGCTCAGCGCGCCGATCTTTGCCGACATTGCTACGGCCACCTACAACTATTTCAATGTGGACGACCAGTACCTTCGGCCTGACCTGGCGGTGGAGCAGTGATGCGCCTATTGCGACGCTCTTTCTCGCTCTCGTTCCTCGTTGTGCTCTGGCCTGGCGCCTGGCCTTTCTCTTCCCGGTCCCTCGCCGAGGCGGTACCTCTGCCACCTGCGCAGCCGCTGACGTTGTGGTTAGGCCTGGGCGTTGCTGCCGCGAGCGGCGGGATCGCGCTGTTGTGGGCGCTGCTGCTAGCGATTGTACGCCCGCCGCGCAGGACGACGGTCGGCCCGGTACGTCGCCGCCCTTGGTGGCGACGCCCGATCTGGGCGGTACTGCTGCTTGCGCTCGTCGCCGCGGGCTTGTACACGAGCTGGCGCTATGTCCAGCGCAGGCGCGAAGCCTGGGCAGCGTACCAGACGGGTATCCCGACGGGGGTAGAGGTCGCCGGCGTCGACGCCGCAGGCATGGACGAGGCGCAACTGCGCGATGCGGTCGAGACGCGCGTCGTGGCGCCCCTTCGTCGCCCGCTCACCGTTCACTATGCGGACCAGGGCGTGACGCTGGATATGGATCAGGTTGGCCTGCACACCAACGCCGATCAGATCGTGGCCCAGGCACTCCAGGTCACGCCTGCGCTCTCCTTTCAGGATTTCCTAGTGCGCGATCCTGAACCGCTCGACGTGCAGCTTTCGCTGACCTATACCTTTGCCTACGAGCAGATCGAGCCGTGGGTCGAGGCACGCGCCGCCGATGTCTCGCGCCCGGCGCAGGAGCACCAGTGGGATCCGGAGACGCTCACCTTCACGCGGGGGAAAGCAGGGCAGGCGCTCGATCGCACGGCGGCGGTGGAAGCGCTGCGCGCGGCGGTGCCCAATCTCTCTCTGGACGAGGTCGAGCTGCCTGTGGTCCCGGTCGAACCGCAGGAATGGGACGAGGCACAGATCGCTGCCGCTGTCGAGGAGGCAGCGGCGATCTGGAACGAGCCCCCACTTCCCGCGGTGACAGAGCAGATCACGATCGCGTTCGATCGAGAGCGTTGGATTGGCCCCAACACGCCAGCCGCAGACTGGGAGCCCACGCGCACGATGACGGTCTATACCTTCCTTCCCGGGCGGATGGGTTGGGAGCTCGACGCCGAGGCCACAGAGCAGGGATTGCGGGTCGCCCTGGAGGGTGAAGCGCCCTCGGTCACCGTGCGCGCGTTCCGCGACGTGGCCCCCGATCCGCTCACCTTGGCCGACATCGAGCCGGAGCTGCTCGAGGTGCTCGGCCACTACGATGGCTTTGGCGGGCTCTACCTGCAGGATCTGACCACCGGGGAAGAGATCCGGCACAACACGTACGTGACGACCTCGGGCATGAGCATGATCAAGGTCGCGATCATGGTCACTGCCTACCGCACACTGCCCCGGCCGTACAGCGAAGACCTGGCCGACGCGATCGAGCAGATGGTCGCCTACAGCATCAATGCCAAATCGAACGCCGTGATCCTCGCCATCGGCGAGGACGACTTTGAGGCGGGCTTGATGCGAGTCAACGAGACGCTGCAGGCCCTGGACATGCGCCAGACCTACATTGCCTCCGGTTACCACGTCGAAGATGGGCCTACCTACCCGCGGATCCCGGTCCCGGAGCGGGCACCGGCCGAGATCCCGCCCGAGGAGCAGGTCGATCTGCTGCCCGATCCGACCATGCAAACCTCGCTTTCCGATCAGGCGCTGCTCTTCGAGGCCCTTTACCGGTGCACCGAGGGTGAGGGCAAGCTGCTGGACGTCTATCCCGAGCTCACCCCGGCCGACTGCGAGGAGATGCTCGATCTGCTCAAGCGCAATCCTACGCGCACGCTGCTCGGCCCCGGGTTTGCGGACGATGTGCCGTTGGCGCACAAGAACGGGTTCGGCGGAGGCAGTTCCACGGATGAGCGCATGGACGTGGGCATCGTGTGGCCACCCGGCGGGCGACCCTATCTGGTCGGCCTCTACCAGTGGGACAACCAGGACTGGATCCATTGGCTGCGCGTGTGGCCGCAGCAGATCGAGCTGTCCACGACGCTGTACGACTATTTCACGATGCCCCCGTCGCGGCCTTCGACGACCAGGCCGCAGTAGAAACATGGAACTCTTGAGCGCTGCCGCCAGACATCTTGGTCTGACGCTGAGCAAGCAGCAGTTGGACGCGTTCCAACTGTACTAC
>CAZLMZ010000043.1:9730-17517 GCA_964560475.1 uncultured Anaerolineae bacterium | reverse complement strand
GGCGGAGCACGGCCTTGATCCGCGCGAGCAGCACGTCGAGGTCGAATGGCTTGGTTACATAATCGTCGGCGCCCAGCTCCAGGCCAAGTACCTCGTCCAATTCACGTCGCCGTGCGGTCAAAAAGATGATCGGCGCACTCACGCGATCGCGGAAATGGCGGAGCGCATCCAGACCATCCATGCCGGGCAACCCAATATCGAGCAGGATCAACTGCGGAGGATCCCTCACTGCCAACATGAGTGCATCCTCCGCGCTGGCTGCCGCGCTGGCACGGTAACCAGCGTGTTCCAGGTTGAAGGACAGGCTACGACGCAAGAGCGCGTCGTCATCTACTAGCAGGATGTGCGTAGCCACCTCATCTCTCCTCCGGGTTTCCATCCGCCAGATGGGAATCCGCCGGATGGAAATCCGCATCCTCTCGTGCGCCGTGCGGACACACCTAGAATACCACAACTCTTCCCCAGGTTCAAACAGGACTTTGACACGACTTGAAAAAAAACCCAGAGGGGTGTAAGCTATGCGCTTGGATTCTTGTCCGCTGTGCAGAGTCTGAGATCGGGTCATTACCAGAGGGGTTACCGTGCCTTAAGGTTGCCTTAAGGTTGCCTTGAAGCAACCTTAAGGATCGCGCTCAAGCGTCTATGGTATCGTTATGATGGCGGGAAATGGGCTTCGCCGCGGTGCGGCAAAGCAGGATACCACGAGCGTACGTTGTAGAGCCAGAAGGGGAGAGTTGTTTGAACGAAGAGGCGATAGAAGAGATACGCGAGGTCGAAGAGCAGGCGGAAGAGATCTATGCCGACGCCGTCAAGCGGGCGGAGGAACTTCCAGCCGAAGCCGAGCGTGAGGCCCAGAAGCTGATCGATCAAGCGCGTGCGGATGCCCAAGCAGAAGCCGAGCAGATAGTGGCCTCTGCCCAGGCGGAAGAAGAGTGCACGCGTATCGTGTCTCAGGCAAAAGAAGAGGCGGAGCGCTTGGAGGCAGCGGCGATGAGTCGCCTCGACCGGGCCGTAGGGTACGTCCTCGACCAGTTGGTAGGCAAGGAATAGGCACCGTGGGCAGCCAAGGCGTTTCGGGCTATGCTGCAGTGCATGCCCGGGTGCGTGCCATGCACGCAAACATGCTCGCCGCGCCGACGTGGGAGTTGCTGTGTGAGGCATCGGACCTCCAGGCACTGATCGACGTTCTCAAAGAGACCGTATACGCTCCCTATCTAAAGGCCGTGGAGAGCACCCAGTTGACTTCGCGGCGCACGGTCTACCAGGTCAAAGGTCATCTGGCCGATATCAGCGTAACAACCATCAGCCTGGTACCCGAGCACGCGCGACCACTTCTGACTCAGCTCTATCGGCTATTTGAGGTCGACAACCTGAAGGCGGTCTTGCGCGGGATCGCCGCCAGTGCGACGTGGGACGAGGTGCGCTATGTGCTGTTCCCTATGGAATCCTTTACCGTACTACCTGCCCAGGATATGGTAGAGGGAGGGAGCATTAGCCTGGCGGTCGATCTGCTGCGTGGCACGCCTTATTATGATACCCTCTCGCATGCCATGGAGCGCTATACTGCCGAACAGAGCCTCTTTCCCTTGGAAGTGGCCCTCGACCTGACCTATTGGCGCACCCTGTGGCGCGACGCCACGCGGCTGTCTGGCAGAGACCGGGAACGCGCAATGAACCTCATTGGCCCGCTAGTCGATATGAATAACCTGATGTGGGCGATCCGCTATCGGACGTACCACCATCTTTCGGAAGAAGAGATCATCAACTATACGCTGCCGTTTGGGTATCGCGTACACGACCGGGACATCCGTGCTATCGCCGCCGGTGCGGACTTGACCCAGGTCGTTGGACAGGTCTATCCGGAGCTGGTCGAGCGGGGGGCGCTGTCCGCGAGCCTGAGCAGCGATCTGGCACAGCTCGAGCGGCGGCTGCAGCAACGTATCGTAGAGCGCAGCCGCGCTGCGTTCCTTGGCTACCCGTTCCACGTTGGCATCCCGGTTGCCTATGTACTCCTGAATCGGGCCGAGATCCAGGACTTGACCGTGCTGATCGAAGCCAAGGCTGCGGGGATGCCGAGTCAGGAGTTTCGACCTTACCTGGTGATAGGATGTGGATCTGAAGAATGACATATCCGTCATTGGTGCCGCCGGATTCTCGTCCGTGCTGTCTCGCTATAGCAATTGGCACTGACGTCGCCGGATACCGGATCCCCGTCTGCTAGGAGTCTTTATGTTCTACCCACAAGCTATGGATGAGGTACAGATCATCATCCCCGAGCAGTACGCCCTGCCCGTGACCTGCGCCCTCGCGGAGCAGGGCGTCTTTCAACAGGTCGATGCCAGCTACCTGACTGCCGAGACCGCATCGACCGATGAGGAGCTGTGGCGAGATCGCGCGGCCGCCTGCGCCGCACTCGAGCGCAGGACCCTCGCCCTGATGCAGGCACTGGACGTGGAGGAAGGGGAGCCGGTTGGGGCGGAATGTACGACCCTCATCGACATCGACGGCGTCCGCTCTCGCGTAGAGCGCCTGGAAGCAGAGGTCCAGGGTATCATCGGGGAACTGACCGACGCGCAAAAGAGGTTGGAGCAGTTGCAAGGCTACGTCCGTGAGCTCGATCCTCTCGTTGGGCTCGACGTTGACATTGGTGGTCTTCGCAACCCGCGGTACGTCTTTTCTATCATCGGCGTGATGCCTGCAGACAATGTCGAGCGCCTGCAAACCAGCCTGCAGCGCGTGCCGTTTACGCTCTTGACGCTGCGCCGGGACAGCCGCCAGGCGATCGTCTGGCTCTTTGGCATGCAGCGCGATGCAGATATCCTGGAGCGGGCGGCGAAAAGCGCGTACCTCAATCCATTGAGCTTGCCCGACGCTTACAGGGGTACGCCATCCGAAGCGATCGAGGCGATCCAGCAGCAGATCGGGCAGACCGAGCAAGAGATCACCGAGCAGAGGGCCGAGATTACCGAGCTGCACGAGATCGAAAAGGAGCAGCTCCAGGAGCTGCTGTGGCACGTTCGCGCCAGCCGGCTGCTCACCGATGCAGTCGCCCACTTTGGCCGGCTCCGCTATACCTACGTCGTCCTGGGTTGGATGCCGAGGGGCCGTATCTCTGTCTTGAGGCGGGAGCTGGACCAGATCTCAGACGAGATTCTGATCGAGGTCAACCCCTTGCAGCGCGGTACCACGCGCTCGGATGTCCCCGTAGCGCTCAGCAATCCCGGGTTCCTTCGGCCTTTCCAGCAGCTTGTCACTGTTTATGGACGCCCGCGCTATGAGGAGTTTGACCCCACGCTCCTGATCGCGCTGACCTTTCCGTTGCTCTTTGGGGCGATGTTCGGCGACGTGGGACACGGGCTGGTACTCGCCTTGCTTGGGGGTTTGGTTGCCAGTCGCAAGATCCGCGCCCTGCGCAGCATGGCTAACCTGGGCGTGGTCCTCGCCATCTCGGGCGTGATGGCCATGGTATTCGGTGTCCTGTACGGAAGCGTTTTCGGGCTGGAGGATGTGATTCCCGCCCTCTGGCTCCACCCGCTAACGAGCATTCTACAGATCCTGATCACGACTATCATTGCCGGCGTTGTCCTGCTCAGCATTGCCTTTATCCTGGGTATCGTCAACGCCTGGGTGGCCCGCGATTGGGGAGGGCTGTTGTTTGGCCACACCGGGTTTGCCGGCGCGTTCCTCTACTGGTCACTGCTCGGCCTGGCCGCAGAGCTGCTCCTGCGCCAACGGGTAGTTCCGCTGGGGCTCTTGATCGCAGTCGCCGCGCTCACCGGCATCGCCGTCATGTTCTCAGATGTACTGGAGCGCCTGGTGGCCGGGCAGCGGCCGCTGGTCGAGGGAGGCGTCGCAAACTATACCATCCAGGCGGTCTTTGTAATGGCCGAGGTGCTGATCAGCTTGCTCAGCAACAGCCTTTCCTACGTGCGTGTCGGCGCCTTTGCGGTGGCGCACGGTGGGCTGAGCGCTGTGGTCTTTATCCTGGCTGATATTGCCAGCCCAGCCCACGGTATAGTCTATTGGGTCGTTGTCATCGCCGGCAGCTTGTTCGTGATCGGCTTTGAGGGGCTGATCGTGGCGATCCAGACACTTCGTCTGGAGTACTATGAGTTCTTTGGCAAGTTTTTTGCCGGCGGTGGAGCGGACTATCGGCCGTTCCAACTGCCGACCGATGCGGGTGCGTAGCAGGATGGCCCGCTAACTCTAGTCAATCCACAACTGAAGGAGAAGTAAGAATGATCCCGCTTGCAAGTGTGATCTTGACCAGCCTGGTGCCGATGGGCGTGGCGATCTATTTCGTCGTTCGCCATTATCGGCGTGCCTCAACGACCGCTGCACGTACGCTCGTCGGCGGTGTGGCGGGTTTTAACATCGTGCTGGCGTTACTGATACTGGGCTTTGGCGTCGTATGGCTCTCATCGCCGCCTCGCGCGATGGCCGCTGGCGCGCCCAACCAGGTTGTGGACGGATCCCCGTCCGCGGTTACTCTCAACCAGGCCACCCAGGCGGCTCCTGACCAGGCGCTGGCTGACGCTATCTCCACCGGCCTGGCAGCCATTGGGGCGGGGCTCTCTGTGGGCGGCGCCGCGATCGGCGCTGGCGTGGCCGTCGGCGGTACAGGCGCGGCTGCGGTGGGTACGATCGCCGAGAAGCCAGAAACGCTCGGTCGTTCTCTGATCTTTGTCGGCCTGGCAGAAGGAATCGCCATCTATGGCTTGATCATCTCGTTCCTGGTTCTATACCGGTAGGGCAGCCATGGAAATGCTGGTGGTCGGTCCCCCGGAGGCCGTGCAGGGGTTTGCCTTGGTCGGCGTACACGGTAAGGCGGTCCGCACGCGAGACCAGGTCAACGCGGCGCTCGACGAGGCACTGCACACGCCCAACGTCGGCATCGTGCTGGTTACCCAGGACGTCGCCGCGCTGATCGAAGAACGGATGGAGCAGCTCAAGCTGCGCAGCACGGTCCCCTTGATCGTCGAGATCCCCGGTCCGGGCGGGGTCCGAGAAGACCGTCCTCCGCTCAGCGAGCTCATCCGGCGTGCGATTGGGGTTCGGATCTAGCAGGGATCGGTTTCCGGACCACGGTCGGATTCCTATCCACCGTGAGCCAAGGCCGGACATTGCGGCATTCGTGTATGATACTAGACAGGAATTGGCAGTCGAACGATGAAATCAGTAGAAGAGAGAATGCAGCTCCTTTCGCGTGCAGTGCTGAATGACGCACACGCCGAGGCCGAGCAAGTTCTGGAAGCTGCCCAGGCCAGGGCCGATGCGATCCGGGAACGTGCTCAGGAGCAGGCTCAAGCCGAGCGCGAGGAGATCCTGGAGCGAGCGAAAAGGGAAGCCGAGCGGGTGCGCAGCGGATGCGTGGCTTCGGCCCAGCTCGAGGCACGCAAGCTCGGCCTGGAGCGCCGTGAGAAGCTACTCGACCAGGTCTTTGATGCGGTCCGGCAGCGGCTGCCCACTATACAGCAATGGACAGACTATGACCAGATCGTGCGCGAGTTGACCCGCGAGGCCGTCGGGCGCCTCGGCTCAGATGCAGTCCGCATCCGTGCGGACGAGCGCGCACTCAGGGCGCTCGCCGATGGCACCCTGGTCGAGCTCTCCGAAGAGCTGGGCGTTCAGCTCCGGCTGGAGAAACTGAGCGATGGTCGTACAGGCATCGTTGCAGAGACGATCGATGGACATCGGCGGTACGACAATACGCTGCAGGCTCGCCTGGACCGGTGGCAAGACGCGCTGCGCGCTCCTGTGTACCGCTTGTTGATGGGAGAGTCGCTATGAGCCAGGTCGGCAACGTGACGTGGATCAATGGCCCGGTCGTTCATGTCCGCGGCTCACAGCAGGTAAGCATGCTCGAACTGGTCGAGGTCGGCGAGGAGCACCTGGTAGGCGAGATCATTGGCCTCGAGGGCGAGATGATGACCGTCCAGGTCTACGAAGAGACGTCGGGCATGCGGCCCGGCGCCCCGGTGTTTGGTACCGGCCTGCCCCTCTCGGTGGAGTTGGGGCCTGGCCTGCTGCGCAGCATCTTTGACGGCATCCAGCGGCCGCTGCCGGTCATGGAGATGCGAAGCGGCTCATTCATCAGGCGCGGCGTGCGCCTCACCCCGCTCTACCGCAAAGATCGCTGGCATTTCACCCCGCAGGTCGAAGCGGGCGCCCAAGTGGGGGGAGGGAGCATCCTGGGCGTCGTGCCCGAGACAGAGGTGATCGAGCATCGCGTGATGGTCCCGCCGTATGTCCAGGGGACACTCACCTGGGTCGCTCCCGAAGGCGAATACACCATCGATGAGCCGATCGCTCGCTTGGGCTCGGATGGCCGGGAACGCGAGCTGACGATGCTGCAGCGCTGGTCCGTGCGCAGGGCGCGTCCCTATCGGCAGCGTGAGGAGCAGGACCAACTGCTGATCACCGGGCAACGCGTGCTCGACACGTTCTTCCCCCTGGCCAAGGGGGGCGCAGCGGCGATCCCGGGCGGTTTCGGCGCCGGCAAGACCATTGCCCAGCACCAGATCGCCAAGTGGTCTGACGCCCAGGTCGTCGTCTATATCGGCTGTGGCGAGCGCGGCAACGAGATGACCGAGGTGCTGCAAGAGTTTCCAGAGCTGGTCGACCCGCGCAGCGGGCGTCCGCTGCTGGAGCGTACGGTGCTCATTGCCAACACCTCCAATATGCCGGTTGCAGCCCGCGAGGCCAGCATTTACACCGGGATCACCATCGCCGAATACTACCGCGATATGGGCTACCATGTGGCCTTGATGGCCGACTCGACCTCTCGTTGGGCCGAGGCGCTGCGCGAGATCTCGGGCCGCCTCGAAGAGATGCCCGCCGAGGAGGGATATCCGGCCTACCTGGCCGCTCGCCTGGCCGAGTTCTACGAGCGCGCGGGCTATGTCGAAACGCTGAACGGCCGGCGCGGCTCGGTCAGCGTCATCGGCGCTGTCTCTCCACCGGGCGGCGACTTTTCCGAGCCAGTCACCCAGCATACCATGCGTTTCATCCGTTGTTTCTGGGCCCTCGACAAGTCATTGGCCTCGGCACGCCACTTTCCTTCTGTCAACTGGCTCGACAGCTACAGCGAGTACCTGGACGACGTCTCGGACTGGTGGCACGAACATACGGGTGAGGACTGGCGTGCCAAGCGCGCCCAGGCCATGGAGATCCTCAACGAGGAAAGCCACCTCGAGCAGATCGTCAAGCTTGTCGGCCCCGACGCTTTGCCGGACGAGCAGCGGCTCGTCCTCGAGACAGCGCGCCTGCTGCGCGAGGGGTTCCTGCAGCAGAACGCCCTCGACGACATAGACACCTTCTGCCCGGTCGAGAAGCAGATCCAGATGCTCGACCTCATCCTGCACTTTCACCAGCGTGCGGAACACATCATTGAGCGCGGGGCGCTGATCGTCGTGATCCACGATCTGCCAATCGTCAACCGGTTGATCCGCATGAAGACGGACGTCCCGAACGATGAACTAGGCGAGCTAGACCAGATCCGCCAGGAGCTGGACGAGCAAATGGATCGCTTGGAGGAGGAATACAGATGAGCGAGCGCTCTGAGAACGCTAGGCTCCTCCCTGACGAGGATCTGCGACAGCCTGGCATCCGCTCACGCGGCGGACAGGAGGCGATCGGCGTCGCCCGGATCGAGGGCCCAATCCTGGTCATCCGGAACATCGGAGGGATCGGTTACGACGAGGTCGTCGAGATCACAGATGCACAGGGACGTGTGCGGCGCGGTCGCGTGTTGGAGGTAGGCGAAACAACCGCCGTGGTCGAGGTCT
>CAZLMZ010000043.1:1724-9630 GCA_964560475.1 uncultured Anaerolineae bacterium | reverse complement strand
GTGCGGCGCGGTCGCGTGTTGGAGGTAGGCGAAACAACCGCCGTGGTCGAGGTCTTTGCCGGCACCACCGGGCTCTCCATTGCGGGCACGCACGTTCGCTTTACGGGACAGCCGCTGCGCATCCCGGTCGCGGAAGAGATGCTCGGGCGCATCTTTGACGGCCTGGGGGCCCCGATGGACGGCGGCCCACAGCCGCTCGCCGACCACTATGCCGACGTCAATGGGCAGCCGATCAACCCCTCGGCGCGCGTCTATCCGCGCGACTATATCCAGACCGGCATCTCTTCCATCGACGCGATGAACACGCTGGTCATGGGACAGAAACTACCCGTCTTTTCAGGGAGTGGACTGCCCCACGACCGGCTCGCCGCGCAGATCGTCCGCCAGGCTACGCTTGGCGCCCCGGCAGGTGAGCGGCCCTCCCGGTCGGAGCAGTTTGCGCTTGTCTTTGTCGCCATGGGCGCCAAGCACGACGTGGCCGCCTACTTTCGCGATTCATTCGCCGAAAGTGGCGCGCTCAACCGCACGGCGATGTTCCTCAACCTGGCAGACGACCCGCCTGTAGAGCGCCTAGTCACGCCGCGCGTGGCCCTCACGCTGGCCGAATACCTGGCCTTTGAGCGCGAGATGCACGTGCTCGTCGTACTGACAGACATGACAAACTACTGCGAGGCGCTGCGCCAGATTTCCAACATTCGCGGCGAGGTACCCAGCCGCAAGGGATACCCGGGCTACCTGTACAGCGACCTGGCGGCGCTCTATGAGCGCACAGGCCGGATCAAAACCAGCCAGGGCTCGATCACGCAGATCCCGATGCTGACCATGCCCAACGACGACATCACCCATCCAGTGCCCGACCTGACCGGCTATATCACCGAAGGGCAGATCGTGCTCAGCCGCGACCTGGCACAGAAAGACATCTATCCTCCGGTCGCCGTTCTTCCCAGCCTGTCGCGGCTGATGAAGGATGGCATCGGGGCAGGTCTCACCCGCGCCGACCACAGCCACCTGTCCGCACAGCTCTATGCCTCTTATGCACACGTGCAGGATGTGCGTTCGCTTGCCTCCGTGATCGGCGAGGAGGAGCTTTCGACGACTGACCGGCGCTATCTAGAGTTCGGCGAAGCGTTCGAGGAGAGGTTCATCCGGCAGGGACCCACCGAGGAACGTCTGATCGGGAACACGCTGACGCTCGGCTGGCAGCTGCTCTCTATGTTACCCAAGGAGGAGCTGACGCGCGTTAGCGAGGACGAGATCGAGCAGTACTATGGGGAGTGACCGATGCCCCAGATGAAGGTCTCACCGACACGGAGCAACCTGATCCGCACAAAGCAAGCACTCGCGTTTGCACAGGAGGGCTACGAGATCCTGGACAAGAAGCGTGAGGTGCTGACCAGCGAGCTGGTGCATATGGCGCACGATGCAGAACGACTGGAGCGGCAGGTGTGGGACCTGCTGGAAGCTGCCTACCGTGCCCTGGAGCAGGCCAAGCTGACCATGGGCGAGGAACACCTGGAATGGGCAGCCCTCGCCGTGAACAAGACCGTCGAGGTAGAGGTCAGGAGCCGGGGAATCATGGGCGTACCTATTCCCAGCGTCTCGGCGCATGGCCACCCCCCAGAGATGCCCTACAGCCTGGGCGATACGGCGGTGACGCTGGACAAGGCCAGCGTTGCTTTCCGCGAGGTGCTCAGCCTCATTCCCGAGATGTCCGAGCTGATGACCGCCGTGTGGCGGCTGGCCCGCGAACTGCGCAAGACGCAGCGGCGGGTGAATGCGCTGCAGTACATCTTTATCCCAGAGTACGAGGACACGGTCGCCTACATCGAGAGTGCGCTCGAGGAGCGCGAGCGCGAAGAGATCTTTCGGCTCAAGCTGCTCAAGAGCAGGGCGGCTGGTCCCCCAGAAGAGCACGCCACACGCTCGTACGAGCAGCCCTATCGCGACGTCGTGAGCAAGGGCGCGGGCCTGGGCGGGCAGCCCTATCGTGACGTCATGAGCAAGGGCGCGGGCCTGGGCGGGCAACCGGACAGGGGAGCACAGTGATTTTGTAGCGCGTGGACAGGAGCAAAGAGATGACCGAGAAAGCAACTGTCTTCCACCACATCCTGGTACCTACCGACGGCTCCAGGCCTTCAGTCGCGGCCGGGCGTCTCGCGGTGCAGCTTGCCGCCGCCCAACGCGCGACGCTCACCTTTGCCTACGTGGTGGACACCGCCGTTGTTGACCAGCTCACGGAGAGCTCGGGCAAGCTCGTGGAGCAGGTACGGCACGAGCTCGAGCTCACCGGCGAACGGTACCTGGATTATCTCGCCCGGCTCGCATCGCAGGAAGGACTGACCTGCCGGCGGGTCGTCCGCCACGGCACACCGTACGGCGAGATCGCGGATCTGGCGCGCGAACAGGACGTCGATTTGATCGTGATCGGCCAGGTCGGGCATCACGGTCCGAGGCGGATCCTGATTGGTAGCGTGACCGAGCGCGTGATCGAGTACGCGCCTTGCGCGGTGCTCGTCGTCAAGTAGGGGATCACGTCAGCACAACTGCCGAGTCGTCGTTTCCTGCCTCACCAGAGGGCACGTTGGTCCTATGCGGATCAGCTACCCCCTATCCGGCGGTGCTTCGCAGCATAGGGTGTATGGGAAGAACATCGCCCGGCTGTGGCCGAACTGTGTCCCTTCGCTCCACGCAGTCTCTGACATTCCATCTTTGTATACTATGGCGTGAAAGACGATATACAACGGCTCTCCGCACGCGGCAGAAAGATCGGTGAGGGGAATCGTGTAATCCGCCCCGTTCGCGCAGGGGAACTGCCCTGGCGCACCCTGTCGGTGACGTTGTGCCGACATACAGGTGCGTTTCGCCAAGCCTCCAGCCATCTGTCGTCTCGACGTGTACGTGCAAGTTCTCCTCATCATTCGACACGGTCACAATGCCCGCGTCATCGTGTTGGCCGGCGATGAGGGATGCTTCCTCCGGTGGACACGGTGGCGCACACGTGTCTTGGGTGCCAAACTCGACAAAGGCTGTTTGGCGCAGCGGGGGGCCTCTCCAGCTTGACAAAAGGAGCCTGTGATGTGACAATAGTTCATAGAAATGGAGGATCCCTATGAGGCAACTTGCGAGAAAGCGTGGGCTGGTCTTCGGTCTCGCCGCGCTCATCGTCCTAGGCGGGGCGCTGACGCTCGGCGTGGCGTGGCGGTACCGTCACCGGCTCCGCCCGGCGTACGATATGACCAGGGCCGTGCTCGACGGCGGCCAGATAGAGCGCACTGCCGACTATCGCAACGTGCTCTTTGTCCATCACTCGACGGGCCACAACCTGATCGCGCAGGGGAACGTGCGCGAGCTGTTTACAGAGGCGGGCTATGCCTTCTGGGACCACGATTACAACCCTACCGGCCTGACGCGGCCCGATGGCACCCCGGCCGGATACAGCTATAACATCCCACACGATAACACCGACCCCGATGGCCTCGCCCAGTTGTTCGCTCAGCGGGCATATGCATGGCCGGTCAATGCGCTCAGCGGCGCGCTGCAGCACGACGTGATCGTCTTTAAATCGTGTTTCCCGGTCAGCGACATTGCCAGCCAGGAGCAGCTAGAAACCTACAAGCGCTACTACCTGGGCATCCGCGACGTGATCGACCAGCATCCTGATCACCTCTTCATTGCGATGTCCCCGCCGCCGTTGGTTCCAGAGAGCACGACGCCAGAGAACGCAGTACGGGCGCGAGAATTCGCCAACTGGCTCACTTCGGACGAATATCTCTCTGGTCACCCGAACCTCTACACCTTTGACTTTTTCGATCAGTTGGCCGAGGGTGATCGCGCGTCGCCCGACTATAGCACGCTTCGTGCGGCGTACCGTCCGGAGGTAGAGGGGGATTCGCATCCCAACCAGTTGGCCAACGAGACGGTCGGGCCCCGTTTCGTCGAGTTCATCATCGCGTCGATCGAGGCGTACCGTGCCGCTGACAACGGCTAGGTGAGACGAGCCAACTTTCAGGCGATAGCAGATCCGCAGTACAGGACGGACTCGGCTTTTCTCGTACGTCGCCAGATCACAGAGGGCGCACGACGTTGCACCAGTGCTGACTGGCCTAGAACAACGAGCTGCTCAGGTAGCGCTCGCCTGTATCGGGCAGGATGACGACGATCAGCTTGCCCTGGTTGCCGGGGCGCTGCGCGATCTCTACCGCGGCGTGGGCGGCAGCACCAGAGCTGATCCCGGCGAGCAAGCCCTCTTCTTTGGCCAGGCGGCGGGTCATGGCAAAGGCCTGATCGTCGCTCACGCGGACGACCTCGTCGATGATCTCGACGTTCAGCACCTCGGGTACAAAGCCGGCGCCGATGCCCTGGATGTGGTGTGAGCCGGGTTCCCCACCTGACAGCACCGCCGAGGCCTCGGGCTCCACGGCCACCGCACGGAAAGCAGGCTTGCGCGCCTTGATCGCTTCGGCCACGCCGGTGATCGTGCCGCCGGTGCCCACGCCCGCGACCACGATATCTACCTGGCCGTCGGTATCGCGCCAGATCTCTTCTGCCGTGGTACGGCGGTGGATCTCGGGGTTGGCCGGGTTGCGAAACTGCTGCGGCATGTAGGCGTTCGGCATGTCGTGCAGGATCTCCTCCGCCTTGTCCACTGCTCCTTGCATCCCCTCGGCGCCGGGGGTCAGCACCAGCTCCGCGCCAAAGGCACGCAGCAGCGCGCGCCGTTCGATGCTCATCGTATCGGGCATGGTCAGGATGAGCCGGTAGCCCTTGGCTGCCGCGACAAAGGCGAGGCCGATGCCTGTGTTGCCGCTGGTCGGCTCGACCAGTACTGTGTTGGCGCTGATCAGGCCGCCGCGTTCCGCCGCCTCGATCATGCTGACTCCGATGCGGTCCTTGACGCTGCCGCAGGGGTTGAAACTCTCCAGCTTGGCGACGACCGTCGCCGTTGCCCCATCGGTGATGCGATTGAGCTGCACCAGGGGGGTGCGACCGACTAGCTTGGTTACGTCACTCGCTATATTTGACACGTTGCGTTCTCCTTTACAACTGACATCCACGGACGGGCGAGCACGCTATGCCCGAATAGAGGGCCCGTCTCATGCGTAGCGCGCCGCGGCCTCGATTGCCGCCCGCGTCCACTCGTGCAGGCGGCGCGGGTGACCCGCCAGGGTCTGCAGCTCGCGGAGCACGACCTGGTAGTGGTATCCCTGTAGCTGGCGGGCGCCGCGCTCCAGATCGCGACGTAGGGTCGCAGCGTCGGCAGCAAAAACGACGTCGCTCGCCTTCTGCCGCCACATGATCACATAATTCTTCCCTACCGCCGCCTGTACTGCCGCCAGATCCGTCCACGCGCTGCAGACAAAGATGCGCAGGTTCGACAGCGAGAGTACGCCCTCGATCTTGTGCGTCAGGTTCTCACAGCAACCATAGCCGCTCAGGCCGAACTGCTCGATGATCGGCCGCTGGTACTCGAGGCAGAATGTCCGCCACATCGCCGGCGAAACCGGATCGAACTCTTGGCTGTTGGCCATGACCCACATGTGCTCGTATCCGATCTTGCCTGTCTTGCTTGGTGTGCCGATCGGATCGCTGCAGTTCATGGGGCCAATATTGTTCGGCGTCAACAGGCAGGTGGCCTTGACCTGCGCCATAGCGCCCAGCACGGCGTCGCGCAGGTAGACCATCAGGCGGTGCATGCGCGCCGGCTCGGCAGCCATATCCATGAGCATCGGCGTCAGGCCACGAAGATCCGCTGCCACCGTGCCCAGCGTCGCCGTGAGCGGTGCCCCACAGACCAGCCGCACCGGCAGCAGGTCGCCCAGCAGGTCGTGTGCCCGATCGAGGGCACACTGCGTCTCAGCGTGGTTGTAGCGGAAGGAAGGGAGGCGCAGGCGGTCGAAATCGGCGTCTGTCTCGAGCGGGGGCTCGTAGGCCCACGATCCCCCCTCGACGCCCGATTCGTGGTGCACGACTTCCACGCCCCACGTGTTGGCCGGATCGACGTCGAACACAGCCGCAACCTCGAACCACGGGCTCACCGGGCTGTCGTCGCCGATGTCGTGCTTGATCAGCACGCGCCGGAACTGGGTCTCCAGGCCTCTCAGCCAGGGCTCGGTACAGAGAAGCGCATCGCCGGGGAGGATCTCGCGCCACGCACCGACGGGCCGGCACCACACCGGCGCGCGGTCGGGCGTCCGCAGGGCATTGACGTCGCGCCAGCGTTGCTGGATCTGGGCGTTCCGCTCGCTTGCCGCAATCTCGGCCACGCGGGCGGCGAGGGCGCGGACGTGATCTCGCTGTCGATCGAGCTGAGCAGCCAATGATTGTTCCTCCTGTCCCTCGAGAGAGCATAGTGGTCGGGCGCCTGCCACTCATCAGGCAAAATGGCCCACGCGAGGACGGCGCGGCGGCAGGGAGGCCAGCGCGAGTAGCATAGCACACTGCAGAACGAAGGTCAAACAAATCCCTTCACATTCGCAGCATGGTGGCGACACCATTTTCGTGAGAGCTCGATCTCGGCTATAATGGCCCCTATACGCGCAGTCGAACAGGCCAGAGAGGAGCAGACATGGATCTTGACGGGACTATCCAATCTCAGTACATGGCCGCCCTCCGGATGCTGGGCCAGGCGATCGCCATCTGCCCCGAATCGCTGTGGGATAACGAGGCGGACCGGAGCCGCTTCTACCGGGTGGCGTATCATGTCTTGTTCTACACCCATCTTTACCTGCAGCCCACGATGGCGGATTTCATCCCCTGGGAAGGACACGAGCGCGGGTACCAGTCGCTCGATCCAGCCCACGCGTCCCAGGAGGCCGCACTGTTCACCAAGCAGGATCTGGTCGCGTACCACGAGCTGTGCCGCAATCAGGTGCGGAGCCAGGTGCCCGCCCTGGACCTGGATGCGCCGTCCGGCTTTGAGTGGCTGCCCTTCAACAAACTGGAGCTCCAGTTCTACAACATTCGCCACCTGCAGCACCATACCGGGCAGCTCTGCGAGCGGCTGCGCACGCGGGCGGACCTGGGCGTCGATTGGGTCGGTGCCAGGCGCGACTAGCACCCTGCTGGAGCATGATCATTGCGAGCGGAGCATCGGACGCTTCGTCCACGCAATCTCCGAGGCAGTCATCGGGGGTTATGTGGCCCAGGGATCCGGTTAGTCTCACCGGCACGGCATAGGAAAGGTGTCATCGTGACACGCAGATCTCGTCCCCAACTCGTTCGACCCTCTACGCGCGCCCTGATCCGTGAGGGGCGGCGCACGCCGGGCTACTCGTTCTTTGACCTGCTGCACGGCTATGTCTATGGGCGGTGGCCCTACTTGTACATCGGCACGGCCACGGGAGAGAACGCACTGTCGCGGCTCCTCTCTCTCCTGGTCCGCGTCCTGGCCCGCGTCTTTCCGGCGCTGCGTGGTGGACCACAGCAGCCGGGACAGGTGACCTTTGCCGATACCTACCACGGCAAGGTGATGCCCCTGGCCTCGGCCACGCGGCTGGTGACCGTACAGCAAGAGATCCGCCTCACCGATCTGGAACGCGTGATCCCTTATGCGCGGGCGCGGGACATCGTGCTCCAGGACCCGGAGCACATTGTCTTGCTGGAATGTCCCTGTCGTGCCGGGCGCGCCGATCCCTGCCTGCCGCTCGACGTATGCCTGATCGTGGGCGAGCCCTTTGCCAGCTTTGTAGCCGAGCATCACCCGCGGCGCTCGCGCTGGATCACACAACAGGAGGCCGTCGCGGTGCTGCAGGCCGAGCACGAGCGAGGGCACGTGCACCACGCCTTTTTCAAGGATGCCATGCTGGGCCGTTTCTATGCCATCTGCAACTGCTGCGCCTGCTGCTGCGGGGCCATGCAGGCCCACCAGAACGGCACGCCCATGCTGGCCTCATCCGGCTATGTCGCC
>CAZLMZ010000043.1:0-1624 GCA_964560475.1 uncultured Anaerolineae bacterium | reverse complement strand
CTGCACACCACCTCCTCGCACCTGGCACAGGTCACGCCCCAGATCCTCGAGATCGTGGAGGCTGGGCTGGACGTGGTCTCGACGGCAGAGGAGCTCTCCTTCCCCTGGCGCGCTCACCCGGAGGAGGCGAGAGAGATCGACGATGCAGCCCGGCAGGCGGGCGTCACCGTGCTGGCGACTGGCGTGAACCCCGGCTTTCTCATGGATACGCTGCCGCTGGCGCTGAGCGGGATCTGCCAGCAGGTGACGCACGTCGAGGTACGGCGCACGATCGATGCCTCTACGCGGCGCGGGCCCTTTCAGGCCAAGATCGGGGCGGGCATGACGGTGGAGGCGTTTCGCGCCGAGATGGAGGCCGGGCGGATGGGACACGTCGGCCTGCCCGAGTCGATCGGTATGCTGTTCAGCACGCTGGGCGTGACGCTGGTCCGTTACGAGACCGAGGTCGAGCCGATCGTAGCAGAGAAGACGATCCGGACCGAGCACGTCGAGGTGCCGCCGGGGCGGGTGATCGGCCTGCGGCAGGTGGCGCAGGCGTACAGCGAGGAGGGTGAGTTTCTCAAGCTGACCTTTGTGGCTGCGCTGGACGCAGCGGAGGAGCAGGACACGATCGCCATCACCGGCACACCCAACCTGGAGGTGACGCTGCGTGGTACCCACGGCGACCTGGCGACAGCGGCGATCGTGGTCAACGCCGTACGGCGCGTGCGCGAGGCGGGCCCCGGACTGGTGACCATGCGCGACCTGCCGATCGTGACCTATTGGTAGAAAGGAGTCACTTGACCAGCAGCGTGCGGACGTATGGAGAGGCACCCTACACCGTGGCCGTGATCCACGGCGGGCCCGGTGCGAGTGGGGAGATGGCCCCCGTGGCACGCCGGCTGGCCCCGCGGTGGGGCGTGGTGGAGCCGATGCAGACGGCGACGTCATTGGAGGGACAGATCGAGGAGCTGAAGGCGGTGCTAGAGGGGCACGCCAACCCGCCCGTGGCGACAATCGGCTTCTCCTGGGGCGCGTGGCTGAGCTACCTGCTCGCCGCGCGTTATCCAGCACTGGTGCGCAAGCTGATCCTGGTCGGCAGCGGGCCCTACACGGCAGCGTACGCGGCGCAGATTGCGGCGGCGCGGCTGAGCCGCCTCGACGAGGACGAGCGCGCCGAGATGACGTCGATCCTGGAGCGGTTGGCCGATCCGGTGGCGGGGGACACGAGCGTGGCCTTTGCCCGGCTGGGAGCATTGGCGTTCAAGACCGACACCTACGATCCGGTCGAGGAAGCGCCCGTGCCGGAGGAGGCGCTGCCGCGCCTGGGCAAGGCCGATGCGGCCCGCGTGCTGGCAGAGGCGCAGACCCTGCGCGCCAGCGGCGCGCTCTTGGGTGTGGGCCAGCAAATCCGCTGCCCGGTGGTCGCGATCCACGGGGCGTACGACCCGCACCCGGCAGAGGGGGTGCGGGTGCCCCTGTCGGGTGTGGTGGCGGATTTCACGTTTCACCTGCTCGCGCGCTGCGGGCACAAGCCGTGGAGCGAGCGGCAGGCGCGCCAAGAGTTCTATCGCATCCTCGAGGGCGTATTGTGCTAGTGCATTCGGCAGCCATCGCCCGGCATGGGATGCCGGGCTACGGGGAT
>CAZLMZ010000042.1:0-17787 GCA_964560475.1 uncultured Anaerolineae bacterium | reverse complement strand
CGTGCCTCGTCGGCGAGCATCTGCGCTGCGGCGCGCGGCTCGTAGCCATAGTCCGACCACCACGGCTGCCCCGCCAGCCGGTAGAACGCCAGCACATCCTCGCAGTAGACGGGATAGAACATCGTCATCGCCCCGTCCGCCGTCTCTTGTCCGCCGCCCACGCCCTCGATCCACGCCCTTCCGGGCGCCTCAAAGCGCGGCAGGAAACACAAGAGCTCGTCGATCCGTTCCCGCGTGATCCCGTCCTTGCCATCGACCATAATCGTTGCCCTCTTTCCCTATCTATGGATCAACGCAGATTCAGCTCCGCATCCTCACACATGCCAGGATCGCAGGAAAACCCGGGGACACTGCTCCTTCTCCCATAGCATCAAGAGACGCACGCGTCGCATCCGCCGCTAGCGCGACGCCATCGATCAACCACACCATGTACGCCAGCGGGCGTTGGGAAGCCTTCTGCCCCGCTGGCACTGCCAGCCGCCCGTCGATGTGCAATGCGGGTACCAGTGACGTGGCATTCGTTGGGGGGATGTACAGCTATCACCATCGCGACGTCACGCTGTGTGCCGATCGGGAAAGGGTCGGCTGAGGAATGGACGTCGAAAGGGTGCACGCCGTCGAGTGCGGCAGCGGGTAGCCCTGCCGACTGGAGTATGGGAGCGTACGCATGGATGCAGCGTTCGGGCAGCGAGGCGCTGTCCCTATCGTGTGGACACAGCCCCTTGTAGCAGGCACCGACGACAGGTAGAGACGATCGGCTCACACACGCCTCCGCGGGAACGAGGGCCATCGTACCCCTCGCGCGTGCATGGTTCAGGGGAAATCACCGCCCCCATCATACTACCGAACGGCAGGCCGCGCAAAAGAGCACCTCAAACGCACCGCGCTCTACATCGAGGCGATGCCCTCGATGGTATCCTCCCGTCCAGTGCCAGGACCGTGCTCGCCTAAGCCACGCGCCGCCCCAGCACCCACACCGCCAGGCCGCCCAGCACGGCGGTGAACGCCGCCAGCACCAACAGGTCGAGCCAGGCCGAGGCCGCTCCCCCCTCGCCCGTTGCCGCACGCAGCGCCTCCACCGCATACGTCAGCGGCAGCACACGCGCCACAATCCGCAGCCCCAGCGGGAGCGACGCCACCGGCACGAACACGCCGCCCAGGAACATCATCGGAAAGCGGAATACGTTGGCCAGCGTCTGCGCCTCGAACACCTCCCGCACCGACACCGAGACCAGCGTGCCCAGTGCTGAGAACGCCGCCGCCGACAGGACCATGCCCACGATCAGCAGCCCCCACTGGATCCTGCCCACCCCCAATACTGCCAGCGCGATGACCAGCACCACCGCCGACGTCGCCAGCCCAAACACCATCCCGCCCAGCAGCTTGCCGGCCAGCAGCGCAGGCAGGCGCAGCGGCGCCAGGAGCAGGCGCTCCAACGCGCCGATCCGCCGCTCGAAAGTGATCACGATCGCCTCCATGCTGGTCGTGCCAAAGAGCAGCGTCAGCGCCAGCAGGCCGGGCACCAGGCTGTCCAGGTTGCCCGGATCGCGGATCACGAAAGCCAGCACAAAGGCAAAGGGAAAGAGAATGCCCCAACTGATGTTGGGCGGCTTGAAATAATAGGCCCGCAGGTCCTTGAGCATGATGGCCCACATCCCGCGCAGATCGTCGCGTATCATCTCACTGCCCCCTTCCCTTTTCCGCGCGCATCACGTCCGCCTCCAGGCCGGTCAACTGCACGAAAGCATCCTCCAGCGTCGGCCGGACCGTGTTCACCGCCAGTACGCGCCGGCCATCCTGCTCCGCCTGCGCCAGGGCTGCCCGCACCGCCGACGCGACGTCATCGCCGCCGACGCGCCGCACCTCCGTGCCTCCCGCACCGTTCTCCAGCGTCACCTCGACGCTGCTCGCGCCCTGCACCTGTGCTTTCAGCTCGTCGACCGTGTCCAGGGCCACGATCCGACCGCGCACCAGGAGCGCGATGCGGTCGCACAGCCGCTCCGCCTCCTCGAGATAGTGCGTCGTCAAAAAGACAGTCACCCCGCGCTCGCGCAGCGCGGCTACCGTCTGCCGCAACCCGCGCGCACTGACCACGTCCAGTCCCGTCGTTGGCTCGTCCAGAAACAAGACCTCGGGACCGTGCGCCAGCGCCGCCGCGATCGTCAGTGCCCGCTTCATCCCCCGCGAGAGCCGGGCAAACGGCGTGTCGCGCTTGTCTGCCAGGCGAAAGCGTGCCAGCAGCTCGTCTGCGCGGCGGGCACGCTCGCGCCGGGCCACGCCATAGAGCTGCATCGAAAAGACCAGGTTCTCGAAAGCGGTCAGCTCACCGTACAGGTTGGATGCCTCGGGCACGACCCCAATCCGCTTCTTGATCTGCGGCAGCTCACGGCGCAAGTCGAGCCCCAATACGTGCGCCTGGCCCGCCGTCGGGCGGGCCAGGCCAGTCAGCATGCGAATCGTCGTCGTCTTGCCGGCGCCGTTGGGTCCCAGGAAGCCGAACACCTCGCCCCGCCGCACCTCAAAGCTTACCTGGTCGACGGCCAGCACCCCCGAATCTGGCGGCCCATAGCGCTTGACCAGTTTCTCCACCTGGATCGCTGGTGCCATCCCTGCTCTCCTCCCGCTGCTGGCGATCCTTCGGGCAGCAGCCTATGACGCGGCCTCTTTCTTTTCCGTCTCACCCTCACAGCGATGCCCTTGTGCGTGACCGTGACATCGCTCGACCTGCTCCGGTGGGCACGGCCCAGTGCCCTCTTTGCGCTCGGGATGCTCGCATTCACGCTCTTCTCGACAGCACACGTCCCTCACCTCCTCCTCGTGACCTGGCTCGTCCGTGGCGACGAACGCTTCCCCTAACAGCGCCCGCGTCAGCTCTCGATACGCGCGCAGGCGCTCCGGATCCAGGAAATAGTGGAGCCGGTAGCCCCGGCGTTCTCGCCGCAGCAGCCCCAGGTCCTTCAATACGCGTAGGTGCTGCGAAACCGCCGACGGCGTCACCTCGAGCTCGCGCGCCAGGCGGCCGACGCACAGCGCCCTGCCCGGCTCCTGCCGCGCTAACAACGCCACCAGGTGCAGCCTCGTCTCGTCTCCCAGCGCCCGGAAAAAACGGGACAGGTCGTCCATCTCGACCCTCGCGTCGACTAATTAAGTATTTGCTCAACTACTGTGCACTATAGCGCAGCATCCCTGCTGTGTCAAATCGCGATTCTCGCTGTCCGGCTTGAGTAGCGGCCCCTCACGTCCCCAAACTCTTCCTTGTATTCCACGCTCCAGGGTAGTACAATACGATCACCGGCCAACATGGGGGGCGTACAGAGGAAGGAACCCATGGACACAGATCGAGACACGCTCACCGGCGCCGGGGCGCGCGCCCTCGTCGAACGGATGGGCACTGCCGCCACTGACCTGCTGGCCGCGCTAGCCCCTGACCAGGTCGCCAAGGCCACCTTTCCCATCGACGCCGAGCAGTCGCGCACGGCATGGTACTATACTCCCGTCGAGCGTGAGGGACTGCCCCTCTCCGAGATGGAGCGAAACCAGCTCCGCCTGGCACAGAAACTCGTCGCCACCGGCCTCAGTTGGGGCGGTTACGTCACGGCCTCCACCATTATGGGCCTCGAGCGCACCCTCGACGCACAGGAAGGTTGGCACCGCTCCGGGCGCGGGCGCGATCCGCTGCTCTACTATGTCAGCATCTTTGGCCAGCCAGCAGACAGGGGCGCGTGGGGATGGCGGTTCGAGGGGCACCACATCTCGCTCAACTATACCATCGTCGACGGCCGTATCGTCGCTCCCACCCCCACCTTCTTTGGGGCCAACCCGGCCGAGTCGCCACTGGTCGGCGTGGGCGTGCTCCGTCCCCTCTCAGGCGTCGAAGACCTGGCCCGCCAGCTCGTGCACGACCTCGACGAGGGACAGCGGGGGACCGCTATCGTCTCTCCTACCGCCCCACACGACATCCTGACCTCCAACGATCCACACGTCGAGCACGATCTGCATCCCGCCGGCCTGGGAGCAGCGTCGATGACCGCCGCCCAGCGCGAGCTGCTCTCGGCGCTGATCGGTGAGTACATCCACCGTATGCCCGACGAGATCGCCGAGGTCGAGGCACGGCGGCTGGTGCAGGAGGGGTTGGATGGGGTCCACTTTGCCTGGGCAGGCGGCATCGAGCCACGCCAGGGCCACTACTATCGGCTCCGGGCGCCGCGTTTCCTGGTCGAGTACGACAACACACAGAACAACGCCAACCACATCCATTCCGTGTGGCGCGACCCGGCCAACGACTTTGGCGCCCACCTGCTCGCCCAGCACTATGCGCGGGGCCACCATGCTTGAGTGGGCAGATGGGAATGCGCTTGCCTTGTGAGCAGGGCATGCTCATCGTGGGGACGAGCCGATGTATGGCTAACCCGGCGAGGGAGAACCGGTAAACCGGTGCCTACGAACGGCTCACTCGCGTTCGTAGGAGCGGTCTTGGGCCGCTACTCTCCCCCCTCATCTGAGGGATGGGCGCTGCGCCGGTCTTCTGGTCGCCGCCGACGCAGCGCCAGCGATAGGCCCATGCCGATGAGTGCCACGACCGCCACCATGAAATAGATCTCGTGAAAGCCGCGCAGGCTACCCGGATGCGAAGCCAGAAAAGCCCCTGCCAGCGGGCTGCCGAACATCGTCCCGAAACTCGTCTCCAGCCCCATCAGGCTCTGTGCCGACGAGCGTTCCGCATCGTTCGTCTCGGCCAGGACCACATAGCGCGCTGGCGTGCCCAGCAAGGAGCTCAGCCCCATACCGAGTATGATCTGGTACCCGATGAACCCGATCAGATCCTGCGTCGTCGTCAGCAAAAAGGTGCCTACTGCGGTCAGCGCCGTGCCGGCCACGAGAGCCGGCTTGGCCCCGATGCGGTCGACCAGGCGCCCCACCGGCGCCGTCAGGATCAGGAACGTCCCCGCCGCGGCCAGCACCAGCGTCCCCGCCTTGCCCACGCTCAAGCCCAGCGCGTTCATCACATAATAGGGCAGGTACACGATCCCCGCCTCAGCGACGCCGCCGACAAAGGACAACGTCAGCCCAATCACCAGTTGCCGCTTGGTAAAGAGCTGCAGTGCGATCACCGGCGCCTTGGCCTGGCGTTCGACCAACACAAAGAGCGCCAGCAGGAGGATGGCCCCGACCAGAAACGGCCACACGTTGAGCGAGCCCAGGCTGGCGAGCAGGTGCATCGTGTGGACCTGGTTGAGCCCATAGGCCAGGCTAGCCAGGCCCAGGCCCAGCAGGATCATGCCCGGCACGTCTAGCTGTTCTTCGTGCACGCCCCGATCGCGGGGCAAGCGCCATCCCGCATAGATCACGGCCACGAGCGATATCGGCACGTTCACCCAAAAGATCGCCGGCCAGCCCAGCCCCTGCGTCAGCCAGCCGCCGGCCAGCGGGCCGACGATCACGGCCAGCCCCCAGACGATGCCCACGAACCCTAGTGCCAGCCCACGCCGCTCGCGCGGAAAGATCTCGCCGACCAGCGTGCCGGCGATCGGGAACAGCCCACCCGCGCCCAGCGCCTGGATCGCGCGCGCCACGAGCAGGTGGAGGAGACTGCGAGACAGCGCCGCCCACAGCGAACCAATGCCAAAGACCGCCAGGTTGGTCACAAAGACGACCTTGCGGCCGTAGCGGTCCGCCAGCGCCGCCATGAGCGGGGTCGAGACCACATACATTAGCAAGTAGGCGGTGACCAGCCATGAGACCTGGCGCGGGCCGATCGACAGGGCCTCGGTAATCACCCCAATCGCCGGGCTAACGATCGCGATGTCGAGCGCCCCCATAAAGACGCCCACCATCAATGCCCCAAGGATGATCCACTGGTCCGTCGTCAGGCGGGCTGGCTCTTTATTGTCCATCTGGACCCTTTCAGGTTACGACGGGCGGTCCCCCTCGTAGAACTCGTCGTGCTTGAGCGGGATCTCGGGCAGGAACAGCGTGGCTATAAAGGCCGCCACCCCAAAGTAGAACGCGATCGTGAACAACTGCCGGATCCCGGTGCTGAGCGACGTGCGGACCAGGGAGATGAACTGCTGGTACAACTGCGCGCCGGCAGGGCCAAAGGCATTGAACGCGCTCCGGATCGCAGCCTGCGTCTGTGCGTTGGTCAAGGTCTGCGGGTCGGTCAGAGCCTGTTGTGCAGAGGGAGAAAGCTGGGCAATCGCCTGCGCCAGTGCCGCCGGCATGTTGGCCTGCATCCGTGCCGCAAACACGTTGGCCAGGACGGTGCCCAGGATCGGGGCGGCGATCACCGATCCCAGCGAACGCACGAACTGCTGTGCCGCGTTAACGATCCCCATCACCTCGTACGCGAACGCGTTCTGCACCGCCACGTTCAGGATCGGCAGCAGGCCCCCAATCCCCAGTCCCAGGATGACCATGTCGCGGACCACGATCGGCCAGCCCGCGTTCACACCCAGCAAGGTAAAGAGATAGAGCCCCCCGCCCATCAACGCTGCCGAGGCCACGGCAATCAGCTTGTAGCGGCCCAGCCGGCTCATCAACTGCCCCGCGACCAGCGCGGAGACGATGAAACTGACCATCATCGGCGTCAGGATCGCTCCCGAGTTCTGCGCAGACTGCCCCAGTACGCCCTGCACAAAGAGCGGCAAAAAGAGCAAAGTGCCAAACATCCCTACGCTCAACAGGAACCCGACGATGTTGGCCACCGCAAAGATCTCTTTAGTAAAGAACTCCATAGGGATGATCGGCTCAGGGGCACGTGTCTCGTTCCACCCGAACAGCACCAGCACGATGGCCGAAAAGACAAACATGCCGATGATGATCGGGCTGCTCCATGCGTACTTGCTGCCCGCCCAGGTAAAGGCCAGCAGCATAGGCACCAACCCAAGAACCAGCAGGACGCTGCCCACCCAGTCCACGTGTACGCGCTTTTCGGTGCGCACCCACGGAAGGGCATAGATGATCCCACCCAGCGCCAGGGCCGCTACGGGCAGGTTGATGTAAAAGACCCACGGCCAGCCCAGTTGATCGGTGATCCACCCACCCAGGAAGGGACCGACGATGCTGGCCAGGCCGAACGTCATCGACACCACGCCCATCCAGCGGCCGCGTTCGCGCGGGTTGAAAATGTCACCGATCGTAGCGCGCGGCATACTCAACATGGCGCCCGCGCCAATGCCCTGCAGTGCGCGAAAGGCGATCAGCTCTCCCATGCTGTGCGCCTGCCCCGAAAGAGCCGAACCGATCATGAACACCGTCAGGCCGCCGATGTAGAACGGCTTGCGTCCATAGGTATCCGACAGCTTGCCATAGATCGGCACAGTCACTGCCGACGTGATCAGGTACGCGGTAAAGACCCAGGCATAGATGTCAAAGCCGTGCAGGTCACCGATGATCACCGGCATCGCCGTCGAGACGACCGTCTGGTCCAGCGCGCCAAAGAACATGGCCAAGAGCACCGCACCCAGCGCCCACCACCGCTGTGTGCCGGTGATGCGGTTCGTGTTCTGTGCCCTGGGGCCCTCCGAGCCCGTTCGATCTTGATCCGCCATGCGACGTCCCTTCTGCCCAACTCAAGATCCACCCTGCACCGCGTGCCACGGCGAGCGCACCCCTACGGCAGGTAGTCTCCAGTATGGCACAGAATGCAAGCGCGGACCTACGGGCTCGGTTGGCGAGCCGTATGACTCTCCCAACCAAGGTTGGGATCCGGTTGCCCTACTGCAGCGGCGGGACTGGCGAATCAGAATCTACATTCCCGGACACGTGCCGCACCCGCCAGCGCACCCACAGTGCAGCCACCATCGCGGCTGCCGAGACAAGACCAACAAGGATCTGTGTCTCCACGGACGTGATCACCCCGTACTGCAGCAAGGGGACCAAATAGTCGACCAACGTGTGCAGCACAATCGCCAGCAGCAAATAGCGCCATGGCCTCCTGGTGGCATAGCCATAGGCCGCCAACGCCACTACCGCCGTGTGAAACATGACGGTGAAAAAGCGCTCGATAAACCCGGCCAGAGCCGCGATGCCGCCCAACTGCACCGTGGCCCAGGTGAACCCGACGGCAAAGATCTGGTTGAACACCCAAAAGGCTTCCATCGCCCCATAGCCCGCACCAGCGGCCGCGCCAAGGGCCAGGCCTGCCACCGGCACGTGTCTCGCGCGAACCAGGAACAGCCCGCCTACGGCATCGATGAACTTGACCACCTCCTGCACCAGCCCGGCGATCAGCACCAATGGCACGGCAGCGAGCAGCGCGTAGCGTTGCAGCGTCTCGGGCGGCACATTCTGCACATAGAGCGCATTGATTCCCTGCTGGATCGGCACCTGGATCCAGCCGATGGATACGGGAAAGAGCGCCGCACCGACGACGATCACCACCCACACCCAGGGCCGCCTCAGCCACCTACCTACCAGCAGCAGCAACCACGGCAGGGCAAAAGCCACGGCCAATACAGCGGAGCGCCAGTCAGGCGTACCCACAAAGTCCAAGGGGTTCATACGTTGCATCCCTCCGTGCCCATGATCGCCTAGCTGCCGGTGAGCACCATGCGCGTGCTCCCATTCTCGTACTGGACCAGCATGTTCGGCGCTGCGACCTGATACCAGGCCGTCTGCTTTGTCTGCCCGGCGCTGATCTCGACGCGCCACGACTCGAAACTGCCCGCCGGGACCGTCACCATCTCTTTCGCCTGCACGGTGAACGTCGTGTCCACTTTCAGCGCATTCTGCGCCACGACGACCACGTACTGAACGGTGTAGCCCTCGGCAAACGGCAGGGCGCGAACCGTCATCAGGAGCTGGTCGTTATCGAGGGCATTTGGTGGCACGTCGAGTGAAGCCGAGCGACTGTTGCCGTCCACGTTGGCATTGACAGTGAGCTTGCCATTTGCGTACTCGGTCTCAAGCTGGACGTTGCTGTTGGCAGTGTTGATCGTCTTTTGCTCGCTCAGCGGGGCCAACGTCTCGGCGTTGATCCGCATCTCGATCATCTGCTCGACCCCGCCTATATTGTCCTTCTCAGTGATCGTCCAGGCACCGTTGCTGAGGCTGAAATCGTACTGAGAGGTGCCGATCTGGGCGCCGCTCGCGTCCAGCCACTCGTAGCCAGCCGCGCTCCCGTTCTGCCACGGCGCCGGCTCGAAACCGAGGCCAGTTGGCGTGGCGGTGGAGGCCGGAGCCGCACCACATCCGCTCACGAGGGCCACTATCGCCACCAGGCACGCTATATATGGGACTGATCTCATTGCGAAACCTCCCTTTCCCCTCAACTGCCGGCGCCAGCGGGTTCGGCCACTGTGGCAGGTTGGGCGAGTACATCGTGAACTATTCTTACATCTCGTTTCTCTACCATCCACATTCCTTGCTTTCTCTCACCCGGGAAAGCCATTGCAGTATATCATCAGGATCGATTGTAGGATGCCGGGATCGGTTGGCCCGGGTTGGGCTTCGGTTGGCGCCTAGAGGCCCAAGCACCGGTCAAGAAGCGTAGCCCAAGGCGCGGTGCCTTGGGCCACAATCCTCCCCTCATCCTCTGCTCTACCAGGACAGCATCAGCCTTTGTTCATTCCGGCTTCCACCACACCGTCAGCCGGGTCCCCGTCTCGGTCGCTTCGATGTGGCCTCCGTCCACCATCATCCCTACCAGGTGCAAGTTGCACGGCCCGCAGCTCTCCTCCCCTGCCAGGCCGCTGTAATAGTCCTTCAGCTCGTTGCGGCGCGGCGCGTTGAGGTACCGCTCTGCCTGCCTGTACTCGCGCGCGCTCCGCTTTGGGCCGACGTCCTGCACCGTGACCTGGACCCGTTCCGCCAGGTCCTCGATCTCGATCGTCACCTTGCTCGGTTCTGTCTGTAGCACATAGTGCAGGACTTCGTCCAGTAGGCTCGCGATCTTTTGCTTCTGCCTGAGCATCGCTTCCCTTACCCCTCTCCGCGGTGTTCCGCGCGCCAGTTCGACCACCACCCGATGATGCTGACCAGCAACGTGGCGGTCAGGCCGCCGGCAAACCCATTGTTATACAGGTTGAGGCCCGCGAACCACGCCGCCGTGCGCATCACCAACGCCAGGTGTATCGCTCCCGCCAGCAGTCCCACCAGCGGCCCGAACTGCCCGCTCAACGGCGCGAGCGTCGTGGCAAAGAGCGCTGCCAGCAGCGGCCCCGCCTGCGTGGGCTCCCACACCAGCAGCCGGCTCCCCAGGTAGACACCGAGCATGACCGGCGGCACGTTGAGCACGTGCTTGCCAAAGGCGGCGAACCCGACCATGGTCAGCACACCGCCCACCGTCGGCCCATTGTACGTACCGCCGACCAGCGCGATATAGCCCCAGCCCATCAGCCCGACCAGACCCATGTTGAGCAGCGTCGCTCCCGGACCGTACAGCTCGACAAAGTCGGTGGGCAGCGTACCTGCCTCGCCGACCAGCTCGCGTACGCCTCCCAGGCCCCGGACCAGCACCGCACCGGCGAGCAGCATCGAGCTCACGTAGGCCAGCGAGCCCAACTGCAGCACCCGGCTGTAGCGCACCGACCATTGGAAGGGCAAGGCCGTCGACAGTCCGGCTCCCTCGAGCAGTGCGGTGACAAAGATTCCCAGGAATCCACAGGTCAAGCCCACGTTGTAGATGTTATAGCCCTGGTGCAAGCGCAGCATATAGACAGCTAGCGGCGGCAGCAGAAAGCCAACGGCGATGCCGGCAAGCACGCCGATCACCACGCCCAGCCCAAAGCCATAGGTCACCTGGGTCACCAGCGGCGCAAGCGCCGTCCCAAACAGCGCCACCAGGATATAGCTCTTGAACGGGCGCCTCACGACGCGGCTAAACAGCGCCACCCCCAGGATGATCGGCCAGATGCTCCACACGTTCTTGCCGAACAGCCCAAACCCTGCCATGGTAAAGACAGCCGCGATCGTCGGCCCAGAGAGCAACACGCCGTTCAGGTAGGCCAATAGCAGCCCGGTCAGGCCCACCAGGCCGGCGTTGACCATCGCCGCGCCCAGGCCACCAATCTCGAGATAATCGCTGACCAGCATACCCGGCGTCTTTAGTATGCGCTGCCAGCCCGACCATATCGACGGCAGAGGCTCGTAGAGCAAGCCAAAAACCACCATAACTACCATGTAGAGGGTAAGCAGAATCAGCCAGGCACGCTGAGATAGCTCACGCCCCAGCGCAAGCGACGTCGCATCAGCAGGTGAGGCAGTCACATCGCGTCCCTTCTGTCGCACCGCAGATCACAGGAGTGACCCCCTGTGGTCTCACTGCACTACCTAGTCCGTCGCAACCGTTCCTGCCTGCGCTGCTCCCGCGCGCCGCCCCACCGGCGCACCGACACGCAACTGCAGTGCAAAGGGCACAGAGAGCAGGATCAGTCCCGCCGTGCCCAGGAACACCCCCTCGTAACCGATCACCGGCAGCAGCGCCCCCGCCAGCAGCGGCATCCCCACCGAGGTAACGTGGTTGATGCTTATTCCTGCAGATAGCGTCGGCGTCAGCTCCTCCTCCGGCGCCAGGCGGTATACGTAGGTATTGAGTCCCAGCCCAAACATCACCGCCAGCTTCATGACCAGCAGCACCAACACCAGCACCCACACTGTATGCACCAGCGCAAAGCCTGTGCAGCAGATCAGCAGTACCACGTAGCTCAGCGACACTGTCCTTCGCTCCCCAAAGCGATCCAACAGTGCGCCGACAACCGGCCCCGCCAACATGTTGATCACGCTGCTGGCCAGGAGCAGCAGGCTGATTTGCCACACTTCTAGCCCAAACTGGTCGACCAGCACCAGCGTGGTGAAGGTGTTCAGCACCTGCTTGCGCGAGCCCTGGAAAAAGGTCAGCACGTAGAAGAGCCAGTAACGCCCCTTGAGCAGCATGCGCGGCTGTTCCTGCGCCGTCGCCCCGATCGACGTAGGCAGGCGCCACACCAGTAGTGCAGCGACGATCATAAACGCCCCACCGACGATGTAATACGTCCCCAGCGCGATCGACTCAAACAGCTTGGAGACCAGCGCCAGGGCGCCCATGCCCGCCAGCGCGGCCAACGAACCCACGGATGACAATGCACCGACCACACGCCCGGTCCGCTCCTTGCTGCTCAACGACATGCTCAGCGCGCTGCTCAGCGGCATCCACAGGTGCAGCCCGAGGCTGGCGAACACGGCCATCGCCAGCAGCGCCGTGTACGACCGTGTAAAGGCATAGAGACCATAGCCAACCCCGGCGATCACAAGCGAGACGGCCGCCCGCTGTGACAGCGCCAGGTGCATGGTCAGCGCGGCGATGAACATCAGTGCCAGGCCCGGGATCTCGCGGATCCCTTCCAGCCACAACACCTGCCCCCCGCTCAGGCCCAGCGTATCGACGAAAAAGTTGGTCCGCGCCGCACCAAACACGCTCTGTCCAAAGCGGTTCAGTGCCATCGCTACAGCCAGTGCGATCAGGCTCCCCGTCCACATTGTCCTGTCGAACCGTTTCCAGATTGGTTTCATGCTTCCCTTCACCGCCCTCGGTCCCTGCAACCACTACCCGGCGCCGGGTCCGAGGGCCCTTGTCCAGCTATGGAAATACCTTCCCCGGGTTCAGGATCCCGTTCGGATCGAACGCCGCCTTGATGCCGCGCATCACCGCGACCTGCGCCTCGCCCAGAGCCTCAGTCAGGTGACCGCGCCGCGTGGCACCGATCCCGTGCTCTCCGGTGATCGTGCCGCCCAGGGAGAGCGCCAGGGCATAGATCTCTTCCGTGAAGGCAGGCACCAGCGCCGCCCAGCGTGCGTCGGGCACGTCGTCCTTGAGCACGTTCACGTGGACATTGCCGTCGCCAGCGTGGCCAAAGCAGATCACGCGCACCTCGTGCTTGTCGGCCAACGCCTTGACCCCGCGCATCAAGGGCGGGATCTGGGCCCGCGGCACGACCACGTCCTCCATGTGGTTGATCGGGCTGGCGTGCTTGAGCGCATCGATGATCATGCGCCGTGCTTCCCACAACCGGTCGCGCGTGGGCCGGTCTCGCGCGACCAGCACATCGCGCGCCCCGTGCTCCAAGCACAGCTCGCCCACCACCTCGAAATCTGCGTCCACTGCTTCCTGCCGGTTGCCATCCACCTGGATCAGCAGGTGTGCCGTCGCATCGTGGTGCGGCACCTCTTTGCCCAGCAACGCTTCCACCGCCACGATGCTGTCTCGCTCCATGAACTCGATCGTCGAGGGTACGATGCGGTGCGCGACAATGTCCGAAACTGTGTCGGCCGCCGCCTGAAAGTCATCGAACGGCACCAGCAGGTCGACCTGCACCTTGGGCAGCGGCAGCAGGCGCAGCACGATCTGCGTCACTACGGCGAGCGTCCCTTCCGATCCGATCAGCAACTGCACCATGTTGTAGCCGGTCACGTTCTTGACCAGCTTGCCGCCGCAGTGCATCACCTCGCCCGAGGGCAGCACCGCCTCCAGCCCGACCACGTAATCTTTGGTCACCCCATACTTGACCGCGCGCGGCCCTCCCGCGCCCTCGGCCACGTTGCCCCCGATGGTGCACGAGTCGAGGCTCGCCGGGTCAGGAGGGTAAAAGAGCCCCTCTGCCTCCACCGCGCGGTGGATGTCGCCTGTCACTACTCCCGGCTCGACGGTGAGCATCAGGTTGTCCTTGTCGAGCTCGAGGATGTGGTTCATCCTGTCCAGCGAGAGCACGATCCCGCCGCACATCGGCACCGCGCCGCCGCTGAGTCCATAGCCCGCGCCGCGCGGCGTCACCGGCACCCGCTCACGCTGCGCCAGCCGCATCACCGCCGAGACCGCCTCGGTCGAGCGCGCGCGCACCACGACTTCTGGCTGCGCGCTGAGGCCCACCGTCTCGTCGTGCGTGTACGGTTCCAGCGCCTCTCCATCGATCAGCACGTCCTCGGTGCCCACGATCTGGCGCAACTCGGATACGATCCGCTCGTCCACCTTGTTATAGATCATCGCTCCCCACCTCCAAGAAACCCGTTGTTTCGGAAAACAACGGGTTTCTGATCTCCACTCACTCCGTCCGCACATAGACGACCGCCTGATCGTCCGCATAGGCCCGCGTCCACTCGCTGCTCTCTTCCAACAGCAAGGCAAACGACGCGCCGCGCTCGATCAGAACATAGTCGACCCCATAGTGATCGAGCGGCCGCCGCCAGTCACCGCGCAACTGGTAAGCCAGTACGTACTCGTCCATGAACGCGTCCATATACACGTCGGCCCGTCCGTCGATGAACACGGGGTAGCCGCGCCATAGCAGGTACCCACCCCAGTTGTACGAGTTGTACATCCGCTTTTCAGCGAGTCCACTCTGATTCACGTAGGCCAGCGCCCCAAGCGGATACTGTCGTGCCTCCACGTCACGGTTACGCAGCGCCACGTCCGCCACGCGCGCCCCACCGGCGGTCACGAACAGCGCCACCAGCACCCAGTTCAGAGCGACCAGCGCCGTCGACGGCGGGCGTGCTGCAGAAAGATCGACCAGGTTCCACTGCAAGCGTCCTACCTTCAGGTCCGCCAGGTAGCGGGTCAGGACCGGTGCCCCTGCGACGGCAAAGAGAGGGATGTGGCGCGCCGAGAGCAGGCTGAGGAACCCAAGCGCGAAAAAGAGCAGCACGTCGGTCAGATCTCGCCGCCGCTGCGTGTAGGCCAGCGCCGCTGCCCCGCCGAACAGCAGCGCGATCGCCGGCCAGTAGGCCACCTGGCGAAAATCCGGTGGCGCCCATTCCTGGATGTAACGCTGCATCGCGCTACTGCCCAGCGTCTCGAACGGGTACCACAGCATCTTGTACGTATTTGGGTTGAGCAGCGACGCAGCAACGCACGCTGCGAGCGAGAGGGCCAGGGCCCCGATGCGCCGTGGGGTAAGCGTCCGCTCTGTCCGCAGGCCGGTCCAGTTTGCCAGCAACTCACCGGCCAGGTAGAGCGCGATCAGGACCAGCCCCAGGAAATAGCCGCTGTGCAGGTTGACCCACAATGCTGTGCTCAACGGCAGCGCCCATAGCGGAGCACGCCTCCCCGCCCGGTAGCGGTCGAGGAGCAGCAGGAACCAGGCTGCCATCATCGCGTTCACCATCTGCGGGCGTGCGCCCCACGTTACTGCCGAGGCCAGTGCGGCCAGCAGCACCACGAACACCGCCAGGTACGGACGCGCCTCGCATCGTACGTAGACCAGCGCAAAGGTCACCGCGATTGTGGCACTGGTCGCCAGCAGGAGCACGGTCAGCCCGCCCAGGCGGTAGAGGCCGATCATCGCCACCTGGGTCAACCACTCGTGCGTGATCCACTCGTGGCCCGTTGCAGTGTAGGAAAAGACGTCGTGTCGCGGGATCGAGCGGGTATCGACGATGTAGCGACCGGTCGCGAGGTGCCACCAGAGGTCAGGATCGACGATCTCGCGTGCCGACATCACAAAGAGGGCGACGAACAGTGCGACGACCAGCACCTGCCGCGCCTCGATCCGCCACCATTGTCTGCCCCCTACAGCACCTGTGCCTGGGCCGCGGGGGTTATCTCTCTGGCTTGCGCGCATAGAGGGTAAAAAGGTCACCAAAGTTGACCGGCACCAGTCGCTGGTCCAGACGCAGCGCCTTGGCTACCTGTTCCGCCGCACGCCCCAGCGGTTCACTCCATCCCGAGAGGCGCGAGAGCAGGTAACCGAGATGCAAGTAGCGCCCTTGAACTTGCCACGACTCGACCTGGAGCCCTGCTTTGGCCACCATAGCTCCCAACGTATGGGGTGAGAAGAAAAAGTTGTGCATCTCGACCAACCATGGCCACCGCTTGCCCATCAAGCGCGCAAAGAAGCTGTCGACATTGATGGTGTGCGCGAGCAAGAGGCCACCTGGCTTGAGCACCCGTGCCGCCTCGCGCAGCTCAGCCAGTGGGTCGAGCAGGTGCTCGACCACGTCCCACATGGTTACCGCATCGAAGGTGTCCGAATCCAGCTCGGCGTCGCACAGCCCACCCTGGATCATGTTCAGGCCGCGTGCGCGCCCCACCTCGACCGCCCAGCAAGATGGCTCCAGGCCCCACGCATCCCAGCCACGCTCCCGGGCGACCTCGACAAAGACGCCCACGTGCGCGCCTACGTCGAGCAAGTGCCGCCCATCGTGACCGGTGACCATTGCCTCCAGCGGCCTGATATTGCGATGAAAGGTCGCCACGCGCCCCTCGCGTTCTTGAAGGTAGCGCTCGTCAACGACGTTCTCATAATCGCGCCAGATGGCGCCCGCCGGACGCCGCGGGTCGGTGTAGACGAGACCGCACAGCCGGCACTGTACGATCCGGTAGTGCTCGCCATAGCTCAGCGTCGTGCAGCGATAGTGCTCCGGGTCCGCCGGCCGCCCATTCTCCTCTGGCATCGTACTCGGGTAGCAGACCCGTGCATCGTCTGCTCCGCACAGGTTGCACTTAACGTGATCCAAAGCGCGCTATCCTCTCTTTGCAGCGACGTCCATCCTGGCTGCCGAGAGAGGGCAGGCGCATCGACGCCACACTCAGCACGAGGTACATGGCCATCCCAATTTCTTGCACCCTCTACCCAGCCCAATCCGGCAGCAGTGCTCAATGCGGTGCGATCCGCACCTCCTTGCGCACCCGTCGCAGGAGCAAGGCAATGCCCAACATGGAGAGTGCCAGGCTGCTGACCACGACCCCGATGGAGAATGACCGCGGACGATAGACGAACCGTACCTCGTGCTCGCCGGCTTCTAGATCGACGGCTCGGAATGCGGCGTTCGCCGTCAGGATGTCGACGCGACGTCCATCCACGTACGCCTTCCAACCGGGATAGGCCGTGTCCGCAAGCACCAGGTAGCCTGGCTCCGGCAAAACGGCCCTTATTGTAGCCTGATTCGGGGGAGAGGGCAAGAGTGTGGCAGGCTGCAGCCCGCACGGCCGCGCCCGCGTTTCCTCCACTCCCTCCAGTACCACCTGCTGTCCAGGATCGAAGCTCGGAACACTCAACATACGCAGCGCCTCATCCGGCGAGTCCGCACCCTGTGCTGCACACACGACATAGGCGCGCGGCAGCACGTATGGGTTGCGGTAGACGTTCACCGGCAGAGCCTGGTACGCCACCTGGCGATCGTCGTGGGCAGCAGGATCCAGGACATAGGCCACGTTCATCATTCCCAACGCGCGCCAGGCCGCTTCCTCTGGCATGGACTCGACTGCTTCCAAGAGCGCCTCGTACCGCCCTGGCAGCAGCGGTTCATCGCTGTTCGCGCTCGGCACCTTTTCCGCCGTGCCTAGGTCGGGCAGCAGCACCTCGCGCACACTGCGCCAGCGCGCCAGGTCGTTCGGCCCGTAACCACCCAGATCGATCAGGTGTTCCCACGTGAGCTCGTACAGGGTCGCGGAGAAATAGAACGTCCTTCCCAGCGGGCCTTCGTTCTGCAGAAAGCGCGCGCTTGACGCCTGCCCTTCATACAGCGCACTAGCTATTGCCGGATTCAGCCCCCAGCCGGCCCAGGTCAGGTCGGCGGCGACAAGGAGCGCAGTCCCTACCTGCCACGCCGTGCGGCCTGCCGGCCTGGCGCTTTCCGTGCGAACCGCCTGTCCCCACAGGCAGAGCAGCATCGTCGCTGCCAGGAGCAGGCCAAACTGGACGAGCGGCAGGAAAAAGGTAGCGTGGACCCCAGCGAGCACGTACTGCGCCGCGAGTGCCGTGAGCGCGATACTCCCTGCCCCCGCCGTCGCCAGGCGGCAGATAAAGCGCAACCGCGCCGAAGGCCGCAGCGCATCGACGCCGATCCCACCCAGGAGTGAGAGCGCTGGCGTCA
>CAZLMZ010000041.1:6752-18023 GCA_964560475.1 uncultured Anaerolineae bacterium | reverse complement strand
GCATCGCCGGGCTGGCCTTTGCCGGCATCATGAACGTGATCTGTAACGGCCCGTTCCTGGCTCTCTTTCAGGACGTCGTCGCACCCGAGATCCAGGCCCGGGTGTTCACCGTGATCGGCAGCCTGACCGGCCTGGCAGCGCCGGTAGGGTTGGCCATCGCCGGCCCGGTTGCCGATTGGCTGGGCGTGCAGGCGTGGTTCATTATCGGCGGGACGCTCTGCATGGTCTGGGGCGTGGGGATGTTTCTGACGCCCGTCGTGATGGACATCGAGGCGCACGGGCAAGCCGCCGAATCGGCACGGGGACGGTCGGCAGTGCCTGCTCCGATGCCCGAAGGTATGGAGTGAGTCGACTCACACCACGCGTGTCACCAGCCACGAGCGCAGCGGCTCCGCGATCGGGAAGCCATCGATCGGGATGGCCTCTTCGTAGGCTGCGCAGACCAGGTCGTTCAGCGTGCGTGCGCGCCGCTCTGGTGGCACCTGATCGTGCATGTGCAGTGGGTAGCTATACTCGGGCGGCAGCAAGCGAATCCCTTTCTGCCCCAGCTCCTTCGCCACCAGTGTGCTCAGTACGGCCTGGTGGAGGAAAACGCGGTGGAGTGGATCCCGGCATGGACCTTCCTGGAACGCCCGGTCGGCCACCATAGCCTCAAAGCGCTCTGCCCAAGCCCTGCAAAGCCCCCTTGCCCGGGCGACCGAGAAGCAGTGCGTGTTAAAGTAGGGACGGATCTCACAACCGTCGGCAAAGGACTCGACCGTGTATGGCGCATCGCCCAACCCGACGGCCCGGTACACGCCCCTCCAGAAGGCGTCGAGCGGCTCGTCCGCCGGGGAGCCGATGTTCCTGTGGTGGACGGTCCTGAAGGCTGCACCCACAGGCGGCACCAGGTCGAACAGCACGGGTGGCCTGACGATCAGGCAGCTCGGGCTCAACCAGACCAGCGAGCGCACCGCGGGGCCGGCCATCGCCTCTGCCTGAGCGCAGGCCCGTACCTTGTCCCGAAAGGGGTAGGGCTGGGCGCCTGCCTCGCCCGACAGCGGCATGACCTGTACGCTCTCCAACCCGACATAGGCACGTTCTACGTGAGCAGGATCTAACGCCGTGCTGTCCCGGACAAAGACCCAGGCCGGGCACGCGCACAACGCCCCACCAAAGGCGCGCAGGCTCTCGATGGCCAGGCGCGCGGCGTATACGCCCTCGACCATGCTCACTGCTGTCAAGAAGCGTATTGCGCTGGCGTTGCCGGCATCCTTGTCCCCCGGGTTCACTTGGTTCCTCCTCGCATCACGCGCAGGTCCCTCTTATCGATCTCTACCGCTCTTGTTCGCGCGCAAACCGGATCTGAGCAAGCCAGTTACCGTGGAACGAGTTCGCGTCACTATCGATCAAGAGTCGTCCAGTTTGAGCCGGCTGTAGTAGGAATGGCTGGTATAGAGCACCGCCGCCGGGTTGTGGCCCGTCACCCGGTCCTTTGCGATCAGCACCGTCACCGGCGCCGCCGAGTGCTGGAAAAAGAGGCTGTCGTGTCCCACGCACAGGCCGACCAAGACGTTGAGCCCGGTCCCCGCCGCGTTGAGCAGCTTGGCCTGGCCGATCGGGCTGCACAGCGACTCGAACTGCCCGGGGTGGATCTTTTCCTCCTCTGTCAGGCCGATCGCCTCCTTGGGGATCGAACCCACTTTGCAGCACACCGACGCCACCTCAAAGCCGTTAGCCTCAAAGATCCCTTGCAGCAGTCTCGCCTCGCGGATCAGGCCCACGCAAGAGGCGATGCCCAGCTTTGTCACGGCGAGGCGCCGGGCAAAGCTCATCACCTCCTCCACCCGCGTCTCGAGTGGATAGCGATCCGCTTCCGTACGCGCCGCCGCCAGCGCGAGCCGCCGCGTCTCCTCCTCTTCGTACGCTTCCCTTGCTTCGCGCAGTGCATCTACCTCATTTGCCATTGGGCAGTAGTCAGGGTAGGCCACCGTGCCTGGCTGTTCGCGGCAGGCTTGGACTCCGCACAGTGCGCATCTCAGTTCCATGAGTAGCAGCTCCTGTTCTGTTATAGATGGCTATCCTTGGACGACGACGATGCTGCTCACCGGCACTCCTACGTCGCGGGCGATGACCGGGCACTTGGTCTGGAGCAGGAAGAAGGCCCTCGGCCCCGCGCCGCTCAGCGTCTCATAGTTGGCCTGTCCTTTGGCGATGATCAGCTCAGCCTCGTCGTAGAATGCCCGGAACGAGGGGGAGCACTGGCCCAGGATCGTGCCCGGCGCGTCCGACCCGGTCTCGATTAGCGTGGCGACCCTATCGAGACCTGCCGCTCGCGCATCCTCCAGCGTTGCATCGTTGAGCACCGGCCCTCCCTTGACGGCATAGGTCACCGGCACGTCGAGCGCCTCGATCAGGATCCGGTCAAAGACCGTCTCTCCTGCATTGTCGGCGAGGTAGAGCACCTCGCTTGCTCGGTCCAATGCACGCCACAACGCTGTCCTGTCGTCCCGAGCAAAGGGCTGCGACAGCACACGCTCGATCACCTCTTGCAGATCGTACGTGTGACCGGGCCCCAAGTCGATGATGTTGCCTGCGATGCTCAGCCGCAGCGCGGTGTCGAGTGGGTCGGCGGCCTCTTGGACCCGTGCCTTGAGCTGGGGGTAGAGCGCCAAGGCCTGGTTCGTGCTGGCCTCTTTTGCTTCACGATAGGGATCGCCGGTGCCGCATACTCGGCGAATCACGCGGTATACCTCATCGCCGATCTCGGGCGGGGTGCGCGACGGCTCGATCCGCGTCAGGAGGTCGAGGATGTGAGAGATCACGCTCTGCTGTTGTTCGTGGTCGGCGCCCGCGTGCCGGGCACCCTCCAGCGCCTGCCGGAGGAAGCAGGGATAGCAATCGAGGTAGGTCCTCATGTTACTAGATCCATTGCCTGACTCGTCTCGCATAGGCGTCCCACGCCGGTCCGAATCTCTCCTGCAGCATCTCTTCCTCTGCCCGGATAAAGACCCGTGCCATGAGAAAGCCAAAGATCGGGATCACGACCAGGGGCATCAGCGATCGCAGAAGCAAGCCGACGCCCAGCAGGATCAACACGTACCCAAGGTACATTGGGTTTCGCGTGAGGCGAAACACGCCGGTCGTGACCAAGGCGCTCGAGGTCTCGAAGGGCTTGACCGTCGTCTCTGCCCGGTGAAAGTCTCGGTCGGCGAGCAGGTTCAGCGCGATCCCGCAAGCCAAGGGGAGGATGCCAAGCAGGTTCCATGGCGTCGGGACAAACTTGACGACTGGGATCAACAGGTGCAGTAGCGCCATCAGTATCAGCGCGACCAATAGGTATGTGGGCGGTAGGACCGCTTTTCCCTTCATGCCCCTTCCTCTCGTTCTCTGCAGAACATGCGCACCACGATGACGACAGCGGCCAGGGCCGCCGCGGCGACCCACAAGCCCTCCCAGTGCAGCGGGATCTCGGCCCTACCCTCTGGCATGAGCGGCGCCTCGAGACCGAGGTACGGGTGTAGCTGGTCGATGGCTGGCGTCGGCACCGATGTCTTGGCTGCGAGTGCCAGGAACTCGTCGGACAGGTGCTCTATTTCGTCGCGCGCAGAGCGGGCGTGGCGCAGCAGCGCTGCCTCGATGATCTCATCGCGAACCTGATGCAGCAGCAATGTGCGAAAGAGCAGCACGAGCACCGGCTCCGGAATCCAACGCAGCGCGCGAAAGCGGGGGGGCGAAACCGGGTAGCCCAGCGTCTCCAATACTTGGAAGCCCTCGCGGACCGCGCGGATGGCCAGCACGAGCAAATCGCGCGTCCGTGCCAGCCGCCGGTGGTCGAGATTAGCGGCACGGAGCGCTGGAGCAAGCGAGGGCATCAGCAGCGCAACGTGGTACTTGAGCCAAGCATCCATGTCAGGCCGGATCTGAGCCTCGAATCCCGGTCCTGCCTCGATGATCTGTGCCACCATCGTCGTCCGCGCGGTCGTACGCCCGTCGGCCTCGCCCAGGTAGACCGGCCACGGTTCCTCTGCGGTGCCGGCGAGACAATGCACTACGTGGCCCTCGCGGTACCCGGCAGCGCCCGGAAAGCCGATCAAGACTCGCTCTCTGCCCAGTGTCTCCGTCAGCTCTCCCGGCCCGGCGGCGTTGTTCATCAAAAAGAGGACGTTCGGCGTGTGCCGGTTGGCTGCCAGGACCGGCAGGATCTGGAGGGCATGGTTCTTGCGCATGATCACCAGCACCAGGTCGTAGGCATCGTCCGGGGCGAGGGCCTCAACTACGGGTACACGCGTGACCGAGCGCGCCTTGGTCTGCACGTCTTGCAGCACGATCCCGTGCTCGCGCAGATCAGCCAGGCGCTGCCCACGTGCCAGGATCGACACATCATGCCCGCCCTGCTGCAGCCGTGCGGCAAAGAGGCTGCCTAGCGGCCCTGCACCGTAGACCAGCACCTTCATCGCTGCCTCCTTCTACTGTAGGCGAGGAAATGGAATGGCCCTGCTGAGCCTAATCTCCACCCGCCTGGCACCTGGCGCAGTAGCCTTCGAGGTGCAGTTGGCTGCTGACCACGTGTACCCCTTCTTGGTCGTGGAGCTCCTGCTCGATCTGTGCGACCAGAACGGTGTCGAACTCGATCACGTCACCACAGCGTAGACAGGTGAAATGGTAGTGGGGTGCATTGCGCACCGCCTCAAAGTGCCAGTGCTCCTCGCCCAACCGGTGCTCCTCTACCAGCCCGAACTCGCGGAGCACAGCCAGCGTGCGATACACCGTCGCCAGACTCACGTCGAGATCGCGGGCCTTGACTTGCTCGTACAGCGTCTCAGCATCCAGGTGTGCGTCACTGGCCTCCAACACCTGCAGGATCAGACGGCGCTGCGCCGTCAGCCGCCCGCCGGCTGCACGCAGTGCATCCTGTAGCCTTTGGCTCAGATCGCTCATGGCAATCCCCTTGCTGCAATTGCGATGCATTCGCAATTATAGCTGACATGAGCGAACTGTCAAACTCGCAGCTCCCCAAGGATCCCTTCTAGCAGACCTCGACACAGTGGGCAGATCAGCTCGTCTGCAAACGCGGTCATCTGTTCCTCTTTGGTTCGCCACGGAGTGGACCGAGGCTCAGTGCGGCCACTAGAGCAGCCTTCTCCCCATCACGTCGAATGCCGCTGCTTCAGTGCTCGCCGCCGGGCTGTCCGGATACTCGTCCTCCAACAGCGTCCAGACCATCTTATGACGGTACTTCCCCTCGCCGTGTGGCACGCGCGCGCGGAGCGTTCCTTCGTGCACGTAGCCCAGCTTGCGCGCCACCGCCGCGCTGCGCACGTTCTGCAATACGCAGTGGATCTCTACGCGGCGCAGGCCATCGACCTCGAACCCGACCCTAGTCAATGCGCCTGCCAGCTCGGTCGCCAGGCCACGGTTGATCTGGTCCACGTGGATCCAGTAGCCGATCTCGCGCGCTCCTTTACCCGCGCGCGTATGCAGGCCGCTGCCGCCCCACACTTCCCTTTCATCCGCGCTGAACACGCCATAGACGAAATCCTGTCCCAGATCGAATGCCCCACGCCAGCGTCGGATCAGGGCGATCGCGCCCTCCAAGTCGGTCGGTTCGCCCCTGGCCCACGGCATCCACGGGGTAAGGTGCGCCCAGCTAGCGGCGAATGCTGCCTGGAGTAGCGGCGCGTCGGCCGGCTGCCAGCAGCGCGCGACGAGGCGAGTGGTCTCTACGCGGTAGGCTGGACCGCGAGCGTCTCCTGATATCGTGTGCTCCGTCCCTTCTTCCTTACTCTGCATCGGCAAAGATGCTCCTGGGCAAAGAGGCCGCGATCGCAATGTCGTACGGCTGGCGGCCCCGGTCTCGCGGGATATAGTTCTCTCCCAGGCCATACAGCGCGCAGTTGCGGATGTCGCAGGCCGTTGCCACGATGGTGTTCGCCTCCTCGACCGGGATGTCCAGGCGCGCAGAGACCAAGCGCCGCAGCTCGATGTAGGCTTCTTTCACCAGGTCGACATACCTGCGTACCGGGCGCCGCACATAGGTGCCCGTGTAAGAGACGACGACCATAAATTCCTCTCCCGTCTCGATCACGGGCCAATCCACCGCCCAGCGGTCGGATCGCTCTACCGTCAGCTCGACGGTGGCGTTTACCTCGATCGCGCCAAAACCGAGCTCACCTTCCCCGATGTAGCCGTGCACGTCGTCGATACAGACGCCGGCACCGTCCACGTTGGCCCGCATATAGATCCGTGCCCCGGCGGCCAGCGCGGCGCAGTCCTGGTGACAGTGCTTGCCACGCGTATCGCGCACGACACGCCGCCAGCCGCGTAGGTTCCGTGCAAACGGGTCCGGGCCGTGGATCTGGTATCGACACAGCTCGCGGATCTCTTCGTCCGGTTCGGGCAGCACGGCCACGTTGCCGACCGAGGGCCTGGCGCGCAGACAAAAGTGAGCGGGCCACCAGAACCAGCCCTCCTCGTAACGCAGCGGGATCGGCTCGCCGCAACCAAGGAAGGTCGGGCCCGACTGCGGTGCATAGAAGGGAGGCTCTATCCGGACCGCATCGACCGAGATGCAGATGGCATCGCCCCGCCGGACCCCACGTACTTCGACCGGCCCGTTTGGCCCAACCTCCACCGTCTCGACCGCGAACCGCTCTCCCTGCGACACCGTGCCGCAGAACTGCGGCCATTCCTCGCCGACACAGTGGGTCTCGATGAGCGAACGCTCAAATACCTGCATGGCTCTTGCCTTTCGTGTACTACCGGGCAGGATCCCTACGTTCAGGCCCACGCGAGCCTGTGACACGCATCCAGGTCGTGCGGATCGTGCGAGCAGGTCAGCGTGACCTCGTCCCCGTGCTCGCGCAGCAGGGATCGCAGCCGAGGCGAGTGCTTGCCGATCTGGCGGAACGCCGCGTTCAGGTCAAAGAACGGCCGCACCAGGCGCGAATGGAGCGGGTGGTGCGGGTGGACGGGATCGACGTCGCCGTGGTAGGTGTACGCGTCCCCGCAGTGCAGCAGCCAGCGTCCGTCGATCTGCAGGGCCGCGCCGCTGTGCCCGCGCGTGTGCCCGGTCAGGGGAACGAGGCAAAAGCCGGCGCTTCCCAGGTCGACGTAGGACGTGCAGGGCATCCCGTACCACTCCTCCCCCTCCAGCGCGTGAGTGACCCAGTGTGGGCCGTGGGCCCAGTGCTCGCGCCGGTACGGGTAGCGCTCGTACATGTCGCGCGGTTGGGTGACCGCCTCGTACTCTCCGGCATACACGTGCACCTGCGCCTCAGGAAAATCGGGCAGGCCGCCGGCATGATCGAAATGAAAGTGGGTCAGCGCAATGTGACGCACATCCTCGGGCCTGTAGCCGAGCCGCTGGACCTGCGCGTGCGCGGTCTCATTCAGGTCGCGCGGAAAGCCACCGATCGCGATCATCCACCGCATAAAGGGCGTCGGCGAGAGGCAGTCCTGCCGGCCCATGCCCGTGTCGATTAGCAGTAGCCCCTCGCTCGTCTCGACAAGGATGCAATGGGTGACTCCCTCCGCGCGGCCCAGGAGACTGCCCGTGCCGATCATGGCGTGGCCGGCGGGCACGCGGATCGTGCAGCAGTTGAGGTGATGGACGGCGACCACGCCGTGCTCTCCTTCGCCGGGCGCGTGCGGCCAGTCACCCTACCAGGGACAGGATCTCCTCGCAGTAGGGTGCTTGGGGCCGCAGGGCGTCATAGTTGCGGTCGAAACGCAGCCGTGGGTCGATCCTGGACATGAACGCCTGCACCGGACGGTGGTAGGCCAGCCGGCAGATCGTGCGCGTGTCCAGCCCGAGCACCTGGCACGCCTCCAGGGTGGGGCAGTGGTTCCACCAACGGGTGACTGTCCGCCGCTCGTGCCACTCGACGATAGCGCCGTCCGCCGGCACCGAGAGGCCCAGGTAGACCTCGTAGAACAGGTGATAGCCGTCGCGCAGCGCATCGCCTGTCCGCTCCACGTGTCCGAGATGCTCGTCAAGCCAGGCGGTTCTCTTTACCGTCACGCACTGCTCCAGGCAGGAGAGGGCAACCTCTAGCCCTGTCTCATCGGCTACGGCGAGGAGGGTGCGAAAGAGCGGGGTCGCGTCCCTGCTATGCTGCCGGTATGCGCGCCGGATGTGCTCGTAGGCTCTCTCTATCTTGGGATGCGGAGCACTCATTGGATGATTCGTCAGGGTAGGCACTCGTCCATCGCCTCCTCCAATGCGTCGCCATATTCGCGAAAGCGCTCTTCGCCGTACCAGCCCATGCGGCAGTAGTGCTTGACGTCGTCCCAGAACCGGTAAAAGCGGTAGCGGAGCCAGAAGGATGCGTCGATGTCGACGTCTTCCAGGTAGCGCTCCAGCATCCCCAGCTCGGGGCGGCAGTTGGCGAGGTGAAAGAGGTCGATCTCGGGATCGCTCCAGCCGGCATCGATCGGGTCGATTGCGCCGCTCAGCGCATAGGTCTCTGGATCGACGATCATGTTCCAGGCGTTATAGTCGCTGTGCACGAGCGAGGCGCGCGTGCTCGCCCCAGCCAGGATCGCGTCCATCCCCTCGAACGAGCGATCGATCGTGTGCATCACTGGCTGCGAGATCACGGCGCGATGGGCCGGTCCGTGCACGTGTGCTTGGTAGCGCGCGATCCGCTCTCGGAAGCTGTCCACCCAGGTGTCGTGGTATGGCCCGTCCAGTTCCCCAAAGCCGGCCGGATGATGCACGGTGTGCCACGCCTTGAGCGCATCCACCACCTGATCGACAAAGCACGCGCGGCACCGCTCGTCGGGAAAGATGACCTGCGAGGCGTTGATGCCGGGGATGACCTCCATCGTCAGTGCCTCGCAGGGAAAGGTCGCGGAGCCGGGGTGCAGGGCATAGACCTCGGGCACGCGCACCGTGGCGTGCTCGCGCAGCACCTGCAATTGCTGTCCTTCCTTTATCCCTCGCCCCTGGTATTTGTGGCACTTGACGATTGCCTGCCCGGGGCCGCCATCCAGTTCGACCAGGTAGACGAGAGCATAGAATCCCTCCCCGACCCTGTACACCTGCTCGGCACGGGCACCCAGTTGCTCCGTCACGAGGTCAGCGATGCGCTGCAGCCCGTCCAAGAAGCTCAGATCGAACGGCTCAGTCAGCGTGTTCATTGCTTGCGCAGCCTTCCTGTCTCCAGGTACCCGGCAAACAGCCGGGCCGTCCAATCGACGTGCTCGCGTAGGTGCATGCGCTGGTAACGTGCCACATAGTTCGCCACCCAAAAGAGGCGGCCGACGCGAAAGGTATCGATTTCGCCCGAGTAGCGTTCCGGCCACGGTGCCAAACTCTCGTAGCCCTGGCGGAACGCGGCTTGTAGTGGCTCGAACGCGTCCGCATCGACGTCCATCATCAGGTCTTGCAGGGCCATGGCGATATCCTGCACCGGGTAGCCCCAGGCCGTGTCCTCAAAGTCAAAGGGGTGCAGCCGGCCGCGGTAGACCACGATATTGTCGTGCCACAGATCATGGTGGATCACGCGCAGGTCCGCGGGATCGGCGTACAGGCGCGCGAACGCCGCCTCGACCCTTGACCAGGCACGCTCGAGGATCGTCCTGCCTTCCGGGGTAAAGGCCTCGTCGCAGCCCCACAGCACCTCTTGCTCGCCGCGCGCATAGACGCCGTCCATTCTGCGCTCGGTAAAGCCGGGAGGGGGGCGGAACGTGGCAGCGTGCGCGTGCAGCCGGCCAAAGAGCACGCCCATCTTGAACAGGTTGGCCTCTGTCAACTGCTTGCCCAGCAAAGTACCGGGCAGCCAGCTCGTGACCAGGCAGCGCCGTGCTTCCGGAACGCCCTCGGCGCCGGCCTCGACGAGGTAGCTGCCGTCCTGCGCAGCCAGCGGTACCGGGGCGCCAATGTCCGTCTCGCGCGCCAACGCCGCCAGCCACATCGCTTCCGAGCGCAGGTCGGTCTCGGTCCGCCAGCCCGGCGTGCATACGCGGAGGATGTGGGATGATCCCTCGGCTGCACGCACTCGAAACAGTGTGTTGGTAAAGGTGCCCACCAGGCGCACGTCGACGACGTCCAGCGGATACTGCTCCAGGGCGCGCAGGGCTAACTTGCGCAGGCGCCGCGCCTGTCCCTGCTTTGTGAGCTGCTCGAATGCCTGCATGCGCTCAGCCCGGCGACCAGGTCGCGTCGAGGTCGAGCGGGTACATCGGCCGGTGCACGCGATGGAAGGTCACCTGTCGCAGGTCACAGTTCGTCGCCCCCGGCGTGAGGGCCAGGATCGAGCGCTCGCTGATCGCCTGAAAGGGCGCGGTGAGGTAACCGCGCTTCAGGACGACGATCCGGTAATCGAACGGTTCGATGCCCAGCGCGCGCAACTGTGCCGGGTCGACAAAGCTGAGCCGCGTGGAGGACAGGATCACGTCGATCCCGCGCACGTTGAGCACGGCGATCGGCCCGCCGCCTCCCCACGGCGCACGCTGTCCACCCTGGTAGCGATGCCCATCGCCAAGCAGGCGCACGGTGCCCGTCACTTTTAGCGGTGAGCCGTTCTGGGTGTCCAGTTTCCCGCCGACGGAGAACGTCACCTCGTGGCCCACCCCGGCGGCCATGCACGCTTCGACCGCGGACAGGTCCCAGATCGAAGCCACGACGACGTTCGATGCGCCTCGGTCGAGCAGCTCGCCCAGCAAGACGGGGACGTCGGTCGTCCCTCCGGCGCCAGGGTTGTCGCCCGAGTCCGAGAGATAGACCGGCTGCTCTTTCGCGCTCATCGCCGCTTCGACCGCCTCTGGCACCGGGTAAGCCTCCGCGGAAAAGCCGAACGCGGCCCGCTCCTCCCAAAAGGCGCTTGCCAGGCGGTTTGCTTCCCGCTGGGCCAGTTCGGCGTCGCCGTCCGTGACGACGAGGGCGATGACGCCAATGTCGGGCACGTCGGCCCAGCAGTGCCCGTTGGCCAGCGAGGTGGAGAGCACGCCGTGCTGGGCCTCTATCTCTGCAGCCAGGCGCATCATCGCGGCCATCGGGTCGAGTGCCGTCTGTGCCATCTCGCCGGGCAGCAAGAAGGGGATCTTGGCAAAGCCGATCCGCGTGTCGATGCCCTGCTCCAGGATCTGTAGCAGCATCGAGGCTGCCCTTTCCCCCGTCTCGTAGGCGTCGGTATGTGGCGCGGTGTGATAGGCCACCATCGCGTTTGTGGTTTCGGCCATCTCACGCACGATGTTGGCGTGCATGTCCAGCGCGACGCTGACCGGCACCTGCGGGCCAAGTTGCGCCCGCAGGTCGCGCAGCAGGTCGTTCTCGCAATAGTCCAG
>CAZLMZ010000041.1:4279-6652 GCA_964560475.1 uncultured Anaerolineae bacterium | reverse complement strand
GCGGGCCAAGTTGCGCCCGCAGGTCGCGCAGCAGGTCGTTCTCGCAATAGTCCAGCCCTTCGGCGCGCATCGCACCGTGCAGGTAGAGGCAGACGCCATCCACGTCGTGGGCCTGCTCGAGCACGGCCTGCCTGAACGTCTCGTATGCGCCCCGCTCTACTATGCCCCCGGGCATCGCGTGCGCCGCGACCGTCGGTACCAGCTCGACGTCGTGTGCACGCAGCGTGTCGACGATCCCGGCGAGCGAGCTACGGCGCAGGGGACCCTCCAGGATCTGTGGGCCATAGCGCGCGTGGAAATCCTCTATCGTGGTCAGAAAGGGGGTAAAGGTGTTCGACTCGTGTCCAATGGCACCAACCAGCACTCTCATTTCATTCTCCTCTCTATGCCTGACTCTCCGCAGAGATTTTCCCCTCCAAGAAGCGTCGTTACGTGAGGCCCGGGCTGTCCGCCTGGACCTGTGTTGGGTCCTCCGCGATGCTCTCGACTGCGGTGCGCCTCTCCTCGCGTGCCACGAGATAGGTGAGCAGCACGCCCAAGCCGAACAAGGCGATGCTGAGCACAAAGGGCAAGCTGCGGTTTGCCTCCGACATGCGGCCTGCGATCCATCCAAAAGGAGAGGTAAAAAGAATGACGCCCATGTTGAGGAGCGCCATGATCCGCGCCCGTTCTTCGGCCTCGACGTTGACCACGATCAGCTTTTGCAGGATCGTGTTGGCCATCGGCATGCTGCACGCCTCGATCGCCGTCGCCAGCAAGAGCAGCCAGTAGTTCCCTGGGGGCACGTTGATCAGCAGCCCGTAGCTGAGGATCAGCCCCAGGAAGCCCAGCGCGATCGGCTTTCGCGCCTCGAGGTCGCGCAGCCTGGGCATGGCCAGGAAAAAGAAAGCGAGCATGATGATCGACCGCGCAAAGGCATAGAGCGCCAGGTATTCGTCCGCGATCAGCAGTTTTTCCGTGACCAGGATCGACCAAAAGGTGCTCCTGACCATCGTCGAGATGCTCACGACGAGCATCAGCCCAGCCGTGAGCAGTGTCGTGCGTGCACGCAAGAGCTGCTTGAGCACAGCCGGGTAGCCGCGCAGTACGTCGAACAGGGGTTGGTCTCGCGTCTCTGCCATGCGCACGACGCCCTGCTTGGTTTCGGTGACCATGCTGTTCATGACTACGAACTTGGTCGTCATCATCACAAAAGCCAGCAGGTAGAGCCCGCGCATGGTCGGTACCAGCGAGAACTGGGCGATCAGCAGACCGGTTAGCGGCGAGACAAAGGCTGCGATCAGGCCAGAGATCTGGACCCACGACCAGACGTCCACCAGGAGATTGGGATCGGTATCTTCGACCAGCAGCAGGTTCCACGAATTGTGCGGCACACGCCACGTCGCATTGACGAGCGCTGCCACGACAAAGTAGGTAAAGTTCTGCGCTGCTGCCCAGATCAGGCAGGGCACGCTCCACGAAAGCAGGTCAAAGATCAGCGTTGCGCGCTTGCGGCCCAGCTTGTCGGTGATCGCGCCGCTGAGCATGGTCCAGACCACCTGAAAAGCCAGGCCGATCGTCGTCACCAGGCCGATCCGGCTGTCGCTCAGGCCGAGCGTCAGCATGTAGACGGAGACATAGGGGGCGTACAGGTTGAATGGGATGCCCCACAGGGGCTCGGTGTAGACACAGCCGCGCACGTTGCCGCGCAGGCTGACCAGCGTTTTGACCAACGGATGGTGCTTCACTGCCTGGACTCCGGCTCCTCAGGGGTTTTCATACGAGGCGACGCGCGGCGTCCACAGCGCGCAGTGCCAGTTGGGTGTCGATGAAGGTGCTATAGTCAGGTTCGGTATCCCGCAAGAAATCGGCCGCGCCGTCGAGGGCTCGTTCTGCCTCGACCGGTCGCCCGGCGTGCCGGGCGCGGTATGCCTGCACCAGGAACTGCAGGAACCGTGCGTGGTGGGCCAACAGGTCGAGCGACCGGTCGCGCGCCCGCTCTGTCGTCGACTCGCGCCGGAGCGCCATCTCTGAGAGCGACGTCGCCAGGAAATCGGCGCATGCCACGAGGTGGTGCGTATCCAGGACCGAGAGCGGCGTGGTTCTCCACTCCGGATCCCCTGTGTCGAGGAACGACTCGAGCGTGCGCAGGTACTCGTCGGCAAAGGCGGCGTGCTCACCGAATGCGGCACCAAGGTAGCGCTCTCGCATTTCGTTCCACGGCACGTCTGGATTCCACAGTGCTTCTGCCAGGGCGCTCATGGCCAGACCCGAAGGATAAAAAGCGCGAAAGGCCTGGCAGCTAATGAGACCATTGAGCCCCAGTGCCCGCAGATCCTGCAGGTCGGCGTGCAGCAGCCAGGCAAGATGGGTGTCGGTCAGTTGATGCCAGTT
>CAZLMZ010000041.1:0-4179 GCA_964560475.1 uncultured Anaerolineae bacterium | reverse complement strand
GGCAATCGGCGCACTCGCACTTGTTGTTGGTCGCATCTGAAAGCCAGACGTGTACTATGTCCAGTTCGGGGTGATCCTCGCAGTACTGGACGATGGTACGGATCAAGCTGTCAAAGGCCGGTTGGTAGCTGTAGCATAGCTCAGTGTTGATCGGGACGCCCTGGAACAGCTCTCGCTTGCCGTCGACCTCGGCCAGCCACCTTTGGTACTGTGCCGGCACCGGCTCATCGGCCACCACCCAACCAGAGCGCGGCATGCCAAAGGCGGCGCTGGTCCAGCCGTGCCCGACGCGGTGCAGGACCAAGCCACGCTGCGCCATCGAATCGATCAACTGGTCGTCATAGGCCAGTGCCTCCTGCTCGCTGACCGGCTCCTCGGCGAACTGGGGATTGTAGGGTCGTTCATACCAGCGGTTGTAAAAGTAGCGGCTCGACAGGAACTGCAAAAAGATCGTGTTCATGCGTTTTTTTGCGCACCAGTCGATCATGCCGAGCGCGTGTGTGACCGATGGTGCGCCCTCGATGCACACGCCGCGGTGGCGGTAGGTAGCATCCTCGACGACCGGCGTCTCTGGAAGGTGCAGTGCGTCGATCGAGGGGACGACCTCGCCATCGTCGCCGGGGCGAAGGTAGCGTACGCCCTGCCGTTCGAGGAACGCATAGACGCCAAACAACACGCTGCGCGGGTTGCGGCCAGCGATGAACAGCCCGCCGCCCTGTGTCCATATCGCAAAGCCGTCGTCCCAGGACGCTGGTGCCAGCTTGACTCCAGATGGCAGCGGCACCTGGTCGCACAGGCAGAGGTAGGCTGTGCCCTCGGCTGTGGCTGCGGAGTGGATCGGCTTGACGTCCCATCGCTCGCCGGTCAGGCGCCGCACGTAGCGGCCCAGCTCCTGTGCCGCATAGTCCACTACTCTGTTTCCTTCGGCGGTCCCGGTGGGGATCCATCGGATGCGTTCTATAGCCATGTCAGGCCTCCTTGCAGACGGCTTGGGGTACGTCGGGCTTGATTGTACTCGCAAACGAGAGGTTTGCCAATTGCGCTCTGGCAGGTATAATGGCATGGCTGGGCGAAACCCCATCTTTGGGGAGAAAGGGAAGGAACCATGTCGGAAGAAACGATTCGCCTTGGCCAGTTCCTAAAACTGACAGGGTTGGTCGCGACGGGCGGCGAGGCCAAGCGCCTCGTTCAGGACGGCCAGGTCCTGGTCAACGGGGAGGTCGAGACCCGGCGAAAGCGGCAGCTACACGCCGGGGACGAGGTCGCCGTAGGCGACCAGGTTTATGTCGTCGTGGTCGAAGAAGAGGACGATCCGCCTGCAGATGGAGAAACAGGGGCGTGAGCCGCTCACCAACGGAGCGCCTGCCTCTCGGTCTGCTGCTCACGGGCCTAGCTGCGCTGTTGGTCCTGGCCTGCTCGTTCTCCGGGGATCGCGTGCCTGCCCATGCTCTGGCGCCGCGCGATCGCGCGGCGCCGCTACCTGTGTTCGCGCCCGATGCAACGCCTACGGCAGTAGAGACCGCGGCTGTCGCGTCGCCTGGACTCCGCGAAGGATACGGGATCAACGTCAAGGGCCTGAACTATGACGACGACTCGCTGGACAAGGCGGTTGCGCTCAATTTCGAGTGGATCAAGATCTACGATCACCCCCCTGCCGAGCGGCTGCCGTTCAAGGTGTTGTACCGCGTCAATCTGCCACGTCCGGATGAAGACTGGGAGGAGTGGGGGGAGTACCGCCGCATCGACGCCGAGCTCTATGCCGGGCGCATCGACGCCTACGAGATCGGCAACGAGCCAAACCTGCGTGAAGAGTGGGGTGGAAATCCGGACCCGGCGGCCTATGCACGGCTGCTGGAGATCGCCTACCGCGAGATCAAGTCGGCCGATCCGAACGCGCTGATTGTCAGCGCTGGCCTGGCCCCTGTGCAGCGTGGTGCCGAGCCAGCCTACCTCAACGATATCGACTACCTGCGCGCTATGTACGAGCAAGGCGCTGCAGCTTATTTCGACGTGCTGGGTATGCATCCCTATGGCTTTGCCTACCCGCCCGAGATGCCTGTGGACGGCGAGACGTGTACGCCCGACGACCCCACACTGGGGCCGACGATCGACCGCGGCTGCTGGTCGATCGAGGCGACCTGCTTCCGGCGGGCCGAGCTGGCGCGCGAGGTGATGGTTGAATACGGAGACGTCAGCAAACCGGTCTGGGCCACCGAGTTTGGTTGGCTGATCCGCCCGTCGGCGTGCTGCTTGAGCCAGTTGGACTGGCCCAGCCGCGCTGGGCAGGTCGTCACCCGCGGGCAGCAGGCGCGCTATGTCGTCCGCGCTTTTGACTATGCCGAAGCCAACTGGCCGTGGATGGAAGTGATGTTCCTGTGGAACCTCGACTATAGCCGCTACCCCGAGGAGGAATGCGCGGTCTGCCCGAACTGCGATTCGATGGGCTGGTACAGCATCCTCAACCCCGATGGCTCACCGCGGCGTGCCTACGAGTGGCTGCAGGGCATCCGCCGCTAGGCATGTAAGAGACCCGCTCTCTCAAGGCACCGTTAGGTGCCCGAGAACGGGTCTCTGGACTCTTGAGAAGTATCCCTCGCGCTACGCCAACTGCTCCTCGACCTGCACCGCCGGGACGGCCAGGAAGAGCAGGTTCAGCAGGATACCGCACACCGCGCCCGTGGCGATGGAAGGAAGGCCATCGGGGAATATCCCGGGCACGACGATCGGGATGTTGCCACCACCCATGATCTGCCCGCCGATGCCCACGGTCGCGATCACGGCGCCGATGGCCAGTTGTCGCGGATCAAAGAGATTGACCTTGTGTTCCTGGATCAGGGCAATGCCCTGCAGACCGATCACGCCGAACAGATAGATCGCCAGCCCGCCGGTGACGGCTTGGGGCACGGTGTTGATCAGCCCGGCGAGCTTGCCGACAAAGCCGAGCAGCATCGCCAGGACGCCGGCAGCGACCAATGCCGGCCCCGAATAGTTGCGGGTGATGGCCATCAACGAGTTGTTCTCGCCATAGTTCGTGCCGGCGACGCCACCTAGCAGGCCGTTGATGCTGTCGCCGATCCCATCCAGGATCAGGTTGAGCCCGATCAGCTCCGACAAGCGGTAACGCGGCTTTTCCAGGCGGTCCGCCAACCGGTCGACGTACAGGCTGATCTGGTAGAGGTGGGCTGTGCTCTCGGGGATGGTGGCGATGGCGATGATCGCGATCGCTGCCACGGCTTCCCACGCCCGTGGGTCCCCGAACGCCGGGAAGGTGAAACTGGGCAGCTGGAGCCATGCCGCATCTTGCAGCGCCTGGTAGCTGAGGATCGCTGGTGCGCCAGGCGTCAACAGATCGGCAACAATGGCCGATAGATAGCCGGTTGCACCGCCGAGCAGGATCGGGACCAGGCCGATGAACCCTCTCCCCTGCAGGTAGACAGAGAAGGCGATCGTCCCGACCAGGGTGATCAAGGCGACGATCACACTCTTGGACATGACGGCTGGATCTTCAGCGGGGCCACCAAAGGCCATGTTGACCGCGGCGCCCGCCAGGTTGACCCCGATTACCAGCGCGACCGAGCCGGTGATGATCGGCGGCAGCACCTTGTCCAGGTTCGCTTTGCCCGTGATGCGGACGATCACGCCAACCAGGATGTTGACGATGCCCGTGGCAAAGATGCCCACCTGGGCCAGCCGTACCAGATCCGCGCCTGCATAAGCGCCAAAGTTGGCTTTGGTCAGCGCCAGCGTCGCCGCGATGTAGCTAAAGCTGGAGCCATAGTAGAGTGGGATGAACTTGCCGCCGATCACCTTGGACAGGATCAGGGCGGTGACCGTGGCCAGGCCAGAGACGAAAAGTACCGTGGAGACGTCAAAGCCGACCAGCAGGGCGACCAGCACCGTCGCCGGGAACATAGCGACCACGTGCTGGAAGCCGAGGATGACCATCTCCCACAAGGGGGGCATGTCGTCCGGCAGGTAGCCGAATACCTTCTGCTTCCTCTGGTTCCGTACCGTCATGATGCTTGCTCTCCTCTCGAGTTCGTGCTGTGACTGTTGGGCGGGGAAAGGGCCGAGGAATGTGTGAGCGACACCTCCTTCACTGCCTGGTCGCCACAGACCAGGTTCGAGTCACCATTGACCGGGGGCAAACAGGCACGAAAAAACCTAATGGGAACAGCG
>CAZLMZ010000040.1:0-19032 GCA_964560475.1 uncultured Anaerolineae bacterium | reverse complement strand
CCTCATCGAGCACCGCACGCACGCGCGCGACCGGCTCGTTCACGAACACGCCGACACAGCGCGGTGCCCGCGAACCATACGCCGCGCGCAGCGCGCGTACGATGCATCCCGCTACATCCGGCGCCACATAGCGTGGGCTCGGCGGGTAAAAGATGAACCCCAACAGGTCAGCCCCCGCCTCGGCTGCACAGCGCGCATCGGCCAGGGCCGTGATCCCGCAGATCTTGACCTGTGTCACGAGCCAAGCCTTTCACTCCGACCGGCCCCCACCAATTCCCGCGCTTTCTCGCCGGGTCGCGCAGCGCGGACCAGCGCTTCGCCGACCAGCATCGCGTCCGCGCCCATCTCTGCCAGCCGCACCACGTCCGCCGGTGCGTGTACACCGCTCTCGGCGACCAGCACGACCTCGTCAGGGATACGGGGCCGCAGCCGGGCTGTGGTCGCTAGGTCGACCTGGAAGGTGTGCAAGTCCCGGTTGTTGACGCCGATGACGCGGGGCTCGATCGCCAGCGCGCGCTGCAGTTCGTCCTCGTCGTGCACCTCCACCAGCGCGGCCATGCCGAGCGCCTGTGCCAGCCGGTGCAGTGCTGCCAGTGTCTCGTCGTCCAGCGCGGCGACGATCAGCAGCACTGCGTCCGCGCCCGCCGCGCGCGCCTCGTAAAGCTGGTAGGAAGAGACAGTAAAGTCCTTTCGCAGCACCGGCAGCGGCGTCGCCACGCGTGCGGCACGTAGGTCGTCCAGGCTCCCCTGGAAATAGCGCGCATCGGTGAGCACGCTGAGTGCCGCAGCGCCGCCCGCCGCGTACGCAGCCGCCAGCGCCGCCGGGTCCAACCCGGGCCGCAGGACGCCCGCGCTGGGCGAGGCACGCTTGACCTCGGCGATCAGCGAAACGCCCGGCTGGCGCAGCGCGCCGATCCAGTCGCGCGGCGGGGGGGCGCTGGCCGCCGTCTTCTGGAGCGCCTCCAGCGGCCGGTCACGCGCCTGCCGCGCTACCTCGACGCGTTTCCACGCAACGATCTCGTCGAGGATGGTCCCGGTAGCGTGGGTTCGCTCCACGTGGCTCACGCTAGGCTGTCTCCGCTGCGAGAAAGCCCACCGCCTGCTTGACCTGGGCGATCTTGGGCCCGGCGACGGCGCGGGCGCGCTCGGCACCGTGGGCCAGGATCCGCTCCAGCTCGGCCGGATCGGCGATCAGTTGCCCGTAGCGCTCGCGGATCGGGCGCAGGCCCTCCACGACCGCTTCCGCCACCTCGCGCTTGAGTGCCGCATAGCCCTGTCCCACATAGTGGGCCTCGATCGTCGCGCGATCCTGCCCAGTAAAGAGCTCATAGATCTCGAGCAGGTTGTTGACGCCCGCCTTTTCCGGATCCTCGCTGAACACGATCTCGCGCCCGGTGTCGGTCACCGCGTGTCGAACCACGGTGCGGATCGTGTCCGGATCGTCCGTCAGGCGAACGGCGTGGTCGCGCACGTGCGCCTCGCTCTTGGCCATCTTGCGCGTCGGGTCGTTGAGGGCACGGATGCGGGCCCCACTGCGCGGGATCACAGCCTCTGGCAAGACAAAGGTCTTGCCATAGAGATGGTTGAAACGCCCGGCAATATCGCGTGCCAGCTCGACGTGCTGCTTCTGATCCTCACCCACCGGCACCTCGTCGGTGTCGTAAAGCAGGATGTCCGCTGCCTGGAGCACCGGATAGTCGAGCAGGCCGGTGCCGACGCTCTCTTGCTCCTGCGATTTGGTCTTGTACTGCGTCATCCGTTCCAACCAGCCGACCGGCGTGATACAGTTCAGGATCCAGCAGCACTCGGCGTGGGCACGGACGTGGCTCTGTACGAAGATCGTACTCACCTCGGGGTCGATCCCGCACGCGATATAGATCGCCGCCAGTTCGCGCGTCTTGTGCCGGAGCAGGTCCGGATCCTGTGGCACGGTGATCGCGTGCATGTCGACGATACAGAAATAGTTCTCTTTCTCTGCTTGCTCGGCCACCCACTGCCGGATCGCGCCGAGATAGTTGCCGATCGTCAGCGTGCCCGAGGGCTGGATGCCCGAAAAGACGCGCCTAGGCCGCCCCGTCGGTTCATTCATCGTGTTTCCTCCGTGTACAGACACCGTTACACGAGACACGTGACCTGCAGGCAGGTTGCAGCTCACCCGTCCTTGGCAACCCGCAGTTGCGGGGAGAAGAATGAGTTTGGCTCCTCGTGGGGCCGCCTATGCGGCGAGGCGCTGGCTGAAAGAGATCAACCCCTCCAGGCAGCCCCATGCCGCGCCGCTGTCGATGCTCTCTGCGGCGAGCGCCACGCCTGCCCGCAGGTCGGCCGCCATGCCCCCGACCCACAGCGCTGCCGCGGCATTGAGCAGCACCACGTCGCGGCGCGGGCCACGGTCGATGCCGGAGAGCACATCACGCGTGATGCGCGCATTCTCCGCCGGGTCGCCGCCCACCAACGCCGCGCGATCTGCCAGGCTAAAGCCGAGATCGCCCGGGTAGACCATCTCGGTCACGACGCTGCCGTTCCCGGACTGCAGCCCGAAATAGCTCATCCGGTTCGGGCCAGTCGTGGTCAGCTCGTCGAGGCCGCCGTGCCCGTGCACCACGCACGCCGCGCGCGAACCGAGCCCCTTGAGCACGTAGGCCATCGCCTCGGTCAGGTCGCTATCGTACACGCCGAGGAGCTGCGCTTCGGCGCCGGCAGGATTGGTCAGCGGGCCGAGCACGTTAAAGACCGTGCGCACGCCTAGCTCGCGGCGCGGGCCGATGGCATAGCGCATGGCGGGGTGTAGCCTGGGCGCAAAGAGAAACCCGATCCCGATCTCGTCCACCGCCTGTCCCACCTGATCCGGCGTCAGGTCGAGCGAGACGCCCAGCGCTTCGAGCACGTCGGCGCTGCCCGAGCGCGAGCTGACGCTGCGGTTGCCGTGCTTGGCCACCCCCAGCCCGGCACCGGCGACGACGAAAGCGGTGGTGGTCGAGATATTGAACGTGCCCGAACGGTCGCCGCCCGTGCCACACGTGTCGATCACGTAGGGCCGGCGGCGCGGTACACGTACGGCTGCGCGGCGCATGGCGCGGGCGCAGCCGGTAATCTCGTCCACCGTCTCGCCCTTGACCCGGAGCGCGACGAGAAAGCCGGCGATCTGGGCCGGCGTCGCCTCTCCGGTCATGACCTCGTCCATGACCCCCTCCGCCTGCAGGGCAGTGAGGGACTGGCCTTCCAACAATTGGCCGATCGCTTCGCGAATCATGATAGGTACCTCCCGGTGATAAAGTTACGCAGAATGTCCTTGCCATGCTCAGTCAGGATGCTTTCTGGATGGAACTGGACGCCGACTACGGGTGCCGAGCGGTGCTTGACGGCCATGACCTCGCCCTCGGTGGTAAAGGCCGTCACCTGCAGGCAGGCCGGCAGGGGCTCGTTCACGATCAGGCTGTGGTAGCGCGTCGCTTCGAACGGGCTGGGCACCCCGTCAAAGAGCCCCGGGCCATAGTGGTAGATCGGGCTGGTTTTGCCGTGCATCAAGCGCGGCGCCCGGTCGATGCGTCCGCCGAACGCGGCGCTGATGCATTGGTGGCCCAGGCACACGCCCAGGATCGGCGTGCGCTGGTAGTAGGCGCGGATCAGGTCGAGCGAGATGCCGCCATCGTCGGGATCGCCCGGCCCGGGCGAGATGACGACGTGGCTGGGAGCGAGCGCCTCGACCTCGGCCAGCGTGACGGCGTCGTTGCGGCGCACGATCAGGCTGGCACCCAGCTCGCCCAGGTACTGTACCAGGTTGTAGGTAAACGAATCATAGTTGTCGATGACCAGGATCACGGCTGTCTCCTCTCTCAAATGCCCTGCTCGGCCATCTCGATCGCCTGGCCCAGCGCGCGCGCCTTGTGCAACGTTTCTTCCCACTCGCGCGTCGGGTCGCTGTCGGCGACGATACCCGCTCCGGCCTGGAGGTAGGCCACGTCGCCCTGCATGACGATCGTGCGGATGGCAATACAGGTGTCCATGTTGCCCTGAAACCCGAAATACCCCACCGCGCCGGCATAGGGGCCACGGCGCACACCCTCGAGCTCCTCAATGATCTCCATCGCCCGCACTTTGGGCGCACCGCTGACCGTGCCCGCGGGAAAGGTGGCGCGCAGCAGGTCGTAGGCATTCACGTCCTCGCGCAGCCGGCCGGTGACGTGCGAGACGATGTGCATCACGTGCGAGTAGCGCTCAGTGGCCAGAAGCTCAGGCACGTGCACCGTGCCGTACTGGCACACCCGGCCCAGGTCATTGCGGCCCAGGTCGACGAGCATGACGTGCTCGGCCCGCTCCTTGGGATCGGCCAGCAACTCGGTCTCCAGGGCGGCGTCCTCGGCCTCGCTCTTGCCGCGTGGGCGGGTACCGGCCAGCGGCCGCACCTCGGCCACGCCGTCCTGGGCGCGGACCAGCACTTCAGGGGAGGAGCCGATCAGGTGGACGGGTGGGTCACCGCCGAGCTCGAGGAAGAACATGTAGGGCGAGGGATTGATCCGGCGCAACGCGCGGTAGATGGCAAAGGGGTCAGCGTCGGTCGGACGTGCCAGGCGCTGCGAAAGCACGGTCTGAAAGATATCGCCCGCGGCGATGTACTCCTTGGCTGCACGCACGGCAGCCTCGTACTGGGCACGAGTCATGTTCGACTGCGCTTCACCCCCTGCGCGCCCAGGCGGCACCGGCACCGTTGGCAGCGGTGCGCGCACGCGCGCCTCGAGCGCGTCGAGGCGTGACACGGCCTCGTCATAGGCAGCGTCGAGGGTCGCGCCCGCCGGCACGCGCGCATTGGCAAAGAGCAGCAGGCGGTGCTGCACGTGGTCAAAGGCGACCAGCGTGTCCGTCAGCAGCAGGTGCACGTCCGGCAGGCCCAGTGGGTCGGCAGCATCGTCCGGCAGGCGCTCGATGAACCGCACAAGGTCATAGCCGAGGTAGCCCACCGCCCCCCCGTAAAAGCGGGGCAGCCCGGCGGCGACGTGGTGCAGCGGCGCGACCGGCTGGTAGCGCGCCACCTCCTCCGCTACCACGTCCAGCGGATCCTCGCCCGGAGCCAGGATCCGCGTCTCTTCTCCGTCGCCTTCTACCACGGTCACCTGGCTCCCGCGTGAACGGATCTGGCGGCGCGGGCCGACGCCGAGGAAGGAGTAACGCCCGATCCGCTCGGCCTTTTCTACGCTCTCCAACAAAAAGCCCACCCCCTCGCCACGCAGCTTGAGGTAGACCGAGACCGGCGTCTCCAGGTCGGCCGGCAGCTCGCGGTACACCGGCACCATCCCTCCTTGCCCGGCTATCTCGTGAAACTGCTCGCGTGTCAGTTGATCCATCGATCTGCTCCTTGCCTGCCTTGGCGGCAAACAAAAAACGCCTCTCATCCTCTGCTGAGGACGAGAGGCGCTGCGCGCGTCCCGTGGTGCCACCTCACTTGGGCGGCTGACCTTGCCTGTAGGAAACAAAAAACGCGCCATGCGGCGCGCTGTCAGCCAGCCCCACTCTCCAGGTACGCTCCCCTCCCGGCTCTTTCCGGCGAGCGGTTGATACCCGCAGCCCTGATAACGGTGGCACCTCCGGTCCGCCCTACAACGCCCGTTTCGGACGGACAGCTCCCCGGCCCATTCACGCCTGCCGCCTGCGAGCGGGCTTCCAGCTCCAGGCCCACCTCTCTGGCGCGCGCACATGCGCTACTCTTCCGGTTCAACGCCTTACGTGTATGGAATTACGAGCTAGTATACGGGAAAAACGGCGCTTTGTCAAGCATGACTTTTGGAAGTAATCCCGGGTTTGACACTGCCATGGATCGGGCATACAATGAGCCTACAACTGGATATCTGTACGCCTAATTCCCGGCCGCGCGCCGGGGAGCGGAGGACCCAACCATTGGGGTGTATCTCGCCGCGCTGCCGCCGTCGTGCGGGTCGTGGCGGTGAGGAGGGTATCTTTCAGCCCTAACCCGTCAGCTAACTCCGCCGGCAGTGAGAGAGGCAGAGCCGCGACGCGTCTGATGCTCCAGGCTTGTGCCTGGGGCATTTCTTCTCTAGGGCAGCGGATGTGCTGTGGCCATCGCCTCGTGGAGGGAGAGATGAAACTGATCGTCAGCATCGTGAACCTCGACGACCTGTACGCGCTGACCGACGCGCTCGTGCAGGCGGATCACGACACGACAGTGATCAGCACTACGGGCGGCTTTTTGCGGGAAGGCAACGCAACGGTCTTGACCGGCGTCGAGGATGCGTCCGTGGCCCGAGTCCTGCGTATCATCCAGAACAAGTGCCGCACCCGCATGCGCTACATGCAGCCCGTCTCTGCTGGCCTGGAGGGAGAGGAGTCGTTCCTGATCGAGCCGATCGAGGTGGAGGTGGGCGGGGCCGTGGTCTTTGTGCTGGACGTGGAGCGCTTTGAGCGGTTTTAGGGAAGGTAGATCTGCGTCCAGGGGCGTAGAGAACCTTCGTCGGCCTGGGACCTGCCGTTCTTGCAGCTCTCAGACCTCCTCAGGATGACAGGTTGGAGCGCAAAGGATGTTCATGGGCTGTCGGCAGAAGGGGTCGGTGTAGGGACGCCCTTGGGCGTGAGCCACGCCGGGTCCAGGCCCAGCTCGTCCACACAGACCGACCACCCATACCACTCCTCTAGCGTCTCCTCCGAGTAGAGCTCGCGCATGGCCTCCCACCAGGTCAGGCCATCGACGTGCTGGAAGTGCCAGAACTCGCGTCCCACGCTGTCGGTGCGCCAGCTATAATCCTCTTCCTCGTACGAGGCGATGCGCTCCCAGCCATAGCGGTGCGCCAGCCGGGTAATGTCAACATAGTAGCCGGACGGAAAGACGCCAGGCCGCCCGCCAGCAGCGCGGGCCTCGGGCTCGCGTACGGGGCTGAGGTTGAACCAGAAGGCCCATTCAGGCTCTCTCATCGGCTCGCCCATACTTCCATCCTGCACCTGTGCCTGCAGGTAGAGCCGCCAGTAGGTCTGCGCGCCGAGCACGTCGCGAACCACGATCAGCTTGTTGGGCCCGCCATCCGGGTCGTACCATTCAAAGAGCGTGTCAACCGCGCGGCCCGTGCGGTGCCAGCTCAACTGGCTGTAGACGCTGCCGCTGTGCCCCAATGGGCGGAACAGGTCACTGATGTCGCCGAGGAAATCATAGCCCGTGTCTCGTAGGATCGCCTCGCGCCAGCCTTGATAGTCCTCGGCCACGCGGGCGCTGATCTGCGGCGCGTGACCGACCCAGTTGACGTCATCGAGCGTCACCAACTCGACCGATCCAGGGACCACCGGCGTAGCCTTTTCCACAGTAGGAGCCTCCACTGTGGGCAGGTCGGGCCAGGGAGCATAGGCGACGGCAGGGTCGTGGACGTCCATCCCTGCCACCGGCAGGACCACTGGCTCCTCTTTTCCCTCTGCAGATCGCGTCCACAACTGCCAGGCACCGGCACGGAACGGATCGTGCAGCTCGAACGGCTCGCCGGGCACATAGCGCGTCCAGTACAGCGTCCCATCGGGAGCATAGGCCGGGTCGCGATCGGGATAGGGATCGCTGGTCAGGCGCGTCACCTCACCCGTGCCCAGATCGAGCTCGTACAGATCGGCATCGCCCTCTACCCAGCGCACAAAGGCCAGGCGCTCTCCATCCGGGTGCCACGTGGGCGATTCCTCGTCCGTTGGGTCGTGCATAAGCTGCGTCAGCTCGCCACCGGCGGTGTCAACCAGAAAGAGGTCCTTGTCGCCCCTGCGCCAGGAGACAAAGGCCAACTCCGAGCTGCCGGGCCGCCAGGCAGGATCATAGTCGCCTGCCGGGTCCTCGACCAAGGGCCGCGGTGCATCGTCGCCGCTCTGCAGATAAAGGTCGAGGTTGCCGGGACGGTAGGACTCGAACGCGCAGCGTGCAGGATCGGACGGATCGCAGGTCAGGCCACCCTCGTAGGCCTTGCCCGCCGTGCCCAGTTCGGGGGCTAGGGCCCGCTCGCCGGTGAGTAGGTCGACCCGATAAAAGGCCCACGAGCCACCCGCGTTGGAGCGGTAGAGGAGCGAGTGCCCGTCGGGCGAAAAAGCGGGGTCGCGGTCCTCCCCCTGGGCATCGGTGAGCTTGACCAACGCCTGAGCAGTAGCATCGAGCAGGTAGACGTCGTCGTCGCCGGCCCAGTCCGAGACAAAGGCAACGAGGGGACGCGGTGGGATGGGCGTCGAGGTCGGCGTGGACGTAGGCGTGGCCGTCGGCACGGGCGTGGCAGTAGGCGTCGCACTGGGCGGTGGAAGGGAGGTCACAGTCCATGTCGGGGGCGACGCCCCGCTTTCGACTCGGGCGTCGCCCGCCGGCCCGGTTGGCGTAGCAGCGGGAGCAGCAGTCGGCGCACCGGGATCGTTCCCTCCACAGCCAACCGCGAGAAGACAAAGAACGAATAGGATGATGGCACGTGCTGTGCGCAAGTACAAATGGGCATCCTTCGGGCCGGGCCTCGTGCGCACCGGCCGTCGTCGCGTGTCGAGGCCGTAGTATAGCACAGTGCCGCGAGGGCACAAACCCGGGGCATTCCCCGGCCGACCTTCCCGCAAGCCCGCGAGTTTCCGGGAAGGTTCGTGCCCCCGGCAGCAGGCCGGAAGCGGCCTTCCCGCTTCAGCTCGCTGCGAAAACCGTCTACACAAGGCCAGAGCAACGACGTTTTTCGTCATGCCGTGCGATCAGAGTGCGAACTTCGCACAGATCGAGCACAAGGTCGCCGTTTTTGTGGGTTCTGACTGGCGCACCGGATGCATTTGTAGTATAATGGCGACAGTGTGAGGGCGGCAGCATAAGCCCCCCGCTGGGTGCGTTTCGACGACGAAAAGGCTCGCAGGGCCGGCTTGTGCTGCTGCTTTGTGTAGGCAGCAGGACACACATACAGCGTGGAGAGCACGGATGCAAGTACAAATCGAGTTCCTGGGATTGGCCCGGCTGGCGACGGGAGAGCGCGAGCTCTCGTTCATGGTGGAAGAGGGAACGACGTACCGCGACCTCGTAGGACTGCTCGCAGAGAAATACCCCCAGATGATCGGGCACGTGATCCGCCCTGACCGGGCCACGCTGCAAGAGCCGAACATCTTTAACCTCAACGCCCGACGCATGATCCAGGCCAAGCAAATGGACGAGTCGATCCATGCGGACGACCGGATTATACTGATGTCCATGTCAGCAGGAGGATGACACATGTATGGTTACAGTGGCAAGATACTGCACGTCGATCTGACGAATCGCAAGACGTGGACCGAGACCAAGCCCGAGGAATGGTACAAGATCTACATCGGCGGCGTCTCGATGGCGTCACGCCTGTGCTGGGAGAACATCGAGCCCGGGTGTGACCCGCTCTCTCCCGAGAACCCAATCTGTATCGCCAACGGCATCTTTGCCGGGACGCCGGTGCCCGTGGGCGGCAAGTATGGCATCGCCTGCAAGTCGCCGCTAACCGGTTTCATCGGCGACAGCCTGTCGGGGAGCTGGTTCACGACAGCCTTCAAGCGGGCCGGATGGGACGGGTTCGTCATCCACGGGGCGAGCGACGAGTGGATCTATGTCTTTATCGATGACAACCACGTCGAGTTCCGCGACGCGAAGGACCTGATGGGCCTCGACACCTTTGCCACCGAAGAGGCGATCCGTGAGGAGATGGGCGACGACCAGGTGCGCGCGGCGGTGATCGGCCCGGCAGGCGAGAACAAGGTCCGCTTTGCCAACGTCACCAACGACGGGCGCCAGGCCGGGCGGACGGGGCACGGCGCGGTGTGGGGATCCAAGAAGCTCAAGGCGCTGGCAGTGCGTGGCACCAGCGGTGTCACGGTCGCCGATCCAGAGACGCTGCTCAAGCTGTCCTTCGACATCGTCGACGCGGCACAGGGCCCCGACACACAAAAGTACCGCATCCTGGGCACGGTGTCGAACGTGCTCAACATGAACCGCATCGGCCTACTGCCCACGCGCAACTATCAGCAGGGCGTATTCGAGGACGCCGAGCTGGTCAGCGGCGAGCACCTGCACGACCACCACAAGGTCAAGGTCATGGCCTGCGCACAGTGCCCGATCGCCTGCGAGCAGTACTCGCGCGCGATCGATGGGCCGTACGCGGGGGCGATGACCGGGATCGAGTACGAGTCGCTGTATGCGAACAGCTCGAACCTGGGCATTGGCACGATGGAGACGGCGATCAAGCTGATCGATATCGAGGACGAGTGTGGGATGGACTCGATGAGCGCCGGCGTGACCATCTCCTGGGCCATGGAAAGCTTTGAGAAGGGCGTGCTTACAAAGGAAGACTTCAAGTGTGCCAAATATCCGGAGGGCTTTGAGCCGGCATTTGGCAACGACGAGGCAGCCGTCACCCTGGCGGAGATGATCCGCGACCGCGAAGGGATCGGCGACATCTTGGCGCAGGGGACCAAGCGAGCCGCCGCCCAGATCGACGAGGAGCGGGGCACCGAGAGTTGGAAGTGGGCCATGCAGATCAAGGGCCTGGAGCTGCCAGGCTATGACGCGCGCGCGCTCAAGACCTTTGCCCTCGGCCTGGCGGCGGGTACGCGCGGTGGCTGTCACAACCGGTCGGCGGCCTACGACCCGGATATCAAGGGTGAGACGAACCGCTTTACCGTGGACGAGACGCGCGGCAAAGTAGCACGCGAAAGCGAAGAATATGCCGCGGTGTACGATACGCTGCCGCTCTGCAAGTTCATCCGGCGCTCTTTCACCGGACGCGCCGACCGTGCGGGCGCATGGCCGGCGATCGCCAAGCTGATCAACGCCACAACCGGCTGGGATTTCGAATACGAAGACATTGACCTGATCGGCGAACGGGCCCACACGATCAAGAAAGCATTCAATATCCGCGAAGGATGGACGCGCGAGGACGATCACCTACCTTGGCGCTGGCAGCACGAACCGCTGAAGGAAGGCGCCTCTGCAGGCTATGTCGTCACGGACGAAGAGCTGGAATACCTGAAGGATATCTACTACGAGGCCAAGGGCTGGACCAAGGAAGGGTTGATCCCCAAGGAAAAGCTGGTCGAGCTCGGGATGGACGACGTGGCCGAAGAGATCGGCGTCTAGCGAGGAGCATGACATGCCTACGTCTACTTCCAAGTACCAGTACGTGACCTGCGATGCGACCAAGTGCGTCGGTTGCCAGTTGTGTGAGTACATCTGCTCGTATACCAAGACAGGTGAATTCAACACCTACCGCAGCCGGATCCGGACCGTACGGGCCGAAGAGGTGCTGGTCACGGCCGTGACCTGCCGCACCTGCGAGGATGCGCCGTGCGTCATCGCCTGCCCGCGCGATGCACTGACCCAGGACTCACTGACCGGCCTGATCCGCATCGACGCCGGACGCTGCGATGGCTGCACGTGGTGCATCGAGGCCTGCGACTTTGGGGCGATCTCGATCAACCCCGAGTCCAAGCTGGCCGAGATCTGCGACCAGTGCACCGACGAAGAGGATGGCCCGCAGTGCGTCAAGTGGTGTCCCAAGGAGGCACTCGAGCTGACCACGCCCGACCGGCGCGCACAGCACCAGCGGCGCAAGCTGGCAGTGGAAGAAGTGCTCGGCCACAGGTGACCTATTCGTGCCGGATCGCGTGGACGCACGTTTGGAGCGAGCGAGAACGAAAGGTTTCGCTCGCTCACCTTTGGGGCCAGGTTCAACTGCTATGCCTACCCGCAATAGGCAGCAGTGCGTTCCAGGCCCAGGTGCGCCGCGGTTCGGCCCCCGCTGGCCAGAGCTGAGAAAGAAGGAGCGACCATGGCTGGAGATAACGGGCAAGAAGAGCTGCGCATTGGCGTGTACGTGTGCCACTGCGGCTCTAACATTGCCGGCGTCGTCGACACCGGCGAGATTGCCGAGTTTGCATCGAAATTGCCCGGCGTAGTCCGCGCCACGGATACCCTATATGCCTGCGCGGACAGTGGGCAGAACCTGATCAAAGAAGACATCGTCAAGTACAACCTGAATCGCGTCGTCGTGTCGGCGTGCTCGGTGCGCATGCACGAGCCCACCTTTCGCGCTGCGGTTGCCGAGGCAGGCCTGAACCCGTTCTTGATGGAGATGGCCAACATCCGCGAGCAGTGCACCTGGGCGCACGGGCACGACCAGGAGGGCGCGTTCGAAAAAGCCAAGGACCTGACCGCCGCTGCGGTCGCCAAGGCACGTTTCCTCACCCCGCTCGACATGATCAAGGTGCCCGTGACCAAGCGGGCTATGGTGATCGGCGCCGGGGTAGCGGGGATCAGCGCAGCGCTCGACCTGGGCGATCAGGGGATCGAGACGATCCTGGTAGAGAAGAGGCCGACCATCGGGGGAGCGATGGCACAGCTCAACAAGACGTTCCCCACGATGGACTGTAGTATATGAATTCTCGCCCCCAAGATGGTTGACGCGGCGCGTCACCCCAAGGTGGATGTGAGAACATATACGGAAGTAGAGCGCGTGGAGGGCTTTGTCGGCAATTTCCAGGTGCAGCTTCGTGAAAAGTCGCGCTACGTGTATGCGGACCGCTGCAACGGCTGCGGCGAGTGCGCCACGGTATGCCCGATCGAGGTGCCCAACTATTTCGAGATGAACCTGGCCCCGCGCAAGGCAGCCTATGTGCCGATGAGCCAGTCGGTACCTCTGGTCTACACGATCGATCTGGACGCTTGTATCCACTGCTACAAGTGCGTGGAAGCGTGCGGCAAGCTGGACGCGATCGATTTCGAGATCGAGGACAAGGTCACGTGGGAAGACGTCGGCGCGATCATTGTCGCTACGGGCTACAGCCACTTTGATCCGAGCGTGATGCCCGAGTACGGCTATGGGCGTTTCCCCAACGTGATTACGGCCATGGAGATGGAGCGGCTGAATAACTCGGCCGGGGCGACCGCTGGCAACCTGATCCGGCCCAGCGATGGCAGGAATCCGCAGCGCCTGGCCTTTATCAACTGCGTCGGGTCGCGCGACAAGCGCTATAATGAGTGGTGTTCGGGCTTTTGCTGCATGTATGGGATCAAGAACGCCGTGCTGCTCAAGCAGGTCAACCCCGAGCTAGAGATCACGATCTACTACATGGACATCCGGACGCCTTCCAAGGGCTACGAGGAGTTCTACAATCGTGCACGAGAGGCGGGCGTACACTTTGTCCAGGGACGGCCGAGCCTGATCACCGAAGACCCACAGACGAAAAACCTGTGGGTGTATTCGGAGGACATGGCGCTGGGCAGCGTGATGGAACGCGAATACGACATGGTGATGCTCAGCCAGGCGGCCATCCCGCAGCCAGACGTGGACGCGATGAGCTCGGTGCTGAACATCAGCCAGAGCCCGGGCGGCTGGTTCATGGAGTATCACCCCAAGCTGCGGCCGATGGACAGCCCGACCGACGGCGTGTACCTCGCCGGGGCTTGCCAGGGCGTCAAGGACATCCCCGCCAGCGTGGCGCACGGATCGGCTGCGGCGGCGCGTGCAGGGCGCGTGCTGCACTCGGACGAGTGGGAGATCGAGCCGACGGTGGCCGTGGTGTGGGACGATCGCTGCGTGAGCGCCACCGGGCGCAAGTGCGGCATCTGCTCGCGCGCCTGCCCCTACGGGGCGATCGACTATGAACAGGGCAAGGCAGCACACGTGATCACGGCCAAATGCCACGGCTGTGGCGGCTGCGTGGCCGAGTGCCCGCACAATGCGATCACACAGTTGCACTTTACCGACGCGCAGCTCCTGGCTCAGATCCACGCCCTCCTGGCCGACAGGCCGGAGGAAAAGATTCTGGCCTTCCGCTGCCACTGGTGCTCGTACGGCGGCGCCGACCTGGCCGGAACCAGCCACTTTGAGTACTCGGCCAACGAGCGCGGACTGCGCGTGATGTGCTCGGCCCGCATGGACACCGACTTTATCTACGAGGCGTACCGTCTCGGCGCCGGTGCGGTGCTCTTTTCCGGCTGCCACCCACAGGACTGCCACTATATCACCGGGCAGCCGGTTGGCGAGCGCCGGGCCGAGCGCTTGCTCTCTGCCTTCGAGCGCATGGGCATGACGCCGGGCCGCTTTCGCATCGAGTGGATCAGCGCGGCCGAAGGCGACAAGTATGCGCGCGTGATCAACGAGATGCAGCAGGCACTGGACAATATACCCAAAGAGAAGCTGATGGCAGAGATCGAGGAGCTGCGCCCCGAAATGGAGCGGCGCGCACGCCGCATGCGCGAGGCGCCGCTGGTCGAGGAGGCGCTCGAGTATTCGGGCCGGCTGGAGGCGGTGGTGCTCGCGGGCGCCGTGCGTGTCCCGGAGGAGGCCTAAGATGGACCATACGAGGACGCTTACCTTCGCCGACCAGGTCCGCGCCATCCCTGAAGGCGAGCACCTGGAGACGTGTTATGCCTGCGGGACGTGCGTCAGCAAGTGCATGATCCAGCAAAAAGTCGAGCCGCAGTACAACCCGCGTCGCCTGCTGCGCATGGTGATGATGAATATGCGCGAAGAGGCATTCAAGAGCCCCACCACGTGGCTGTGCTCGGCCTGTGACCTGTGCTACCCGGCGTGCCCGCAGGAGATCCACATCTCTGGCGTGATCGGAGCGGTCAAGCAACTGGCGATCGAAGCAGGCTATACCTCGCCGCTGGAGACCGTGACCGTCGACGAGTCGCTCTGCTCGGGCTGCGGGATCTGCGTGATGGTCTGTCCCTACGAAGCACCTGCGCTGGTCGAAAAGGCGGTCGACGGGCAGATGGACCGCGTGTCCGAGGTCGATGACAACAAGTGCATGGGCTGCGGCGTGTGCGTTGCGGCCTGCCCGCTGGGCGCCATCGCGCGCCCAGGCGTGAGCAACGCCGAGATCGTGGCCCAGATCCCAGAGCCGAGCGCGGCCGATGGGCCGAGCCTGGTGACCTTTGTGTGCGACTGGTGCCTGCGCTCGGATGCCGACATGGCAGTGCTGGAAAGCTACCCGGAGAACGTGCGCGTGATCCACATCCCGTGCACGGGGCGCATCGATCCCGAGATGGCGCTGCGCGCGCTGCGCTCGGGCATCGACGGCATCCTGGTCTGTGGCTGCGCGCCGGGCGAGTGCCACTATAAGCGGGGCACATATGTCAGCTCGTGCAAGATCGGGCTGCTGGGCCGGATGCTCGACGAGATGAGCGCGCAGGCCGGGTTCGGGTCGGGACGCGTACGCTTTGTCCAGATCGGCACCCAGGAACGCGGTCGCATCCGGACAGAGGTCGACGACATGCTCGCGTACCTGGAGCAGGCGGTGACGCCGGTAAGGGAGGCAGGCTAATGGCAAAACCCAAGCTCGCATTCTACTGGGCCGCGAGCTGTGGCGGCTGCGAGATCACGGTGACCGAGCTGGGCATGCGCCTGGTCGACGTGGGTGACCTGGTAGACATTGTTTTCTGGCCCGTGGCGATGGATTTCAAGTACAGCGACGTCGAAGCGCTGGACGACGGCGAGATCGACATCTGCTTTTTCAACGGCGGCATCCGCACGGCCGAGAACGAGCACCTGGCCAAGCTGCTGCGGCGCAAATCCAAGGTGCTGGTCGCCTTTGGCTCGTGCGCGACCGAGGGATGTATCCCCGGCCTGGCGAACCTATACGACGCCGAGTCGATCATGGAGCGGGTCTATGTGACCGTGCCCTCGCTCGACGAGTCGGCCGGCACGTTGCCCCTGACCTCCAACCAGGTACCGGAGGGCGAGATCACGCTGCCGGCCTTTCAGCCGCGGCTGCGCACGCTGGCGCAGACGGTAGAAGTCGACTATTTCATGCCGGGCTGCCCGCCCGTGGTGGACCAGGTATGGAACGTGTTCCAGGCAGCACTGAGCGGCGAACTGCCCGAGAAGGGCGCGGTGATAGGCGCCGGTCCCAAGACCAACTGCGACGTCTGCCCGCGCCAGAAAGGTAGCAGCGGCGTGCGGATCGATTCGTTCAAGCGACCGCACGAGGTAGAGTTGGATCCCGACCTCTGCTTCCTGGCGCAAGGCGTGATCTGCTACGGGCCAGTGACCCGTGCCGGGTGCGGCCTGCCCTGCATCGAGGGCAACATGCCGTGCCGCGGCTGCTACGGCCCGCCGGACGGTGTGGTCGACCAGGGAGCGAAGCTGATCAGCACGCTGGGCGCGCTGATCGATACGGACGATCCAGCGCAACTCGGGGCGATCATGGACTCGCTGGTCGATGTGGTCGGCACCTGCTACCGCTTTAGCCTGGCCGACTCGGTACTGAACGCGCTCAAGTACGATGGACGTTCGCAGAGGTGAACCGATGAAACAAAAGATCAGTATCGATCCCATCACGCGGCTCGAGGGACACGGACGGATCGACCTCTTCCTGGACGAGGATGGAGGCCTGTCCAACGCCTACCTGGTCGTCCCCGAGCTGCGCGGTTTTGAAAAGTTCAGCGAGGGACGGCCGGTCGAAGAGATGCCGCGCATCACGCAGCGCATCTGCGGCGTGTGCCCGATCGCGCACCACATGGCCGCCGCCAAGGCGGGAGACGCGGTCTATCACGTCGAGATCCCTCCAGCGGCAAAAAAGCTGCGCGAGCTGATGTACTCGGCCTTTTTCGTCGCCGACCACGCCACGCACTTTTACGTCCTCGGCGGCCCTGACTTTGTGGTCGGCCCCGACGCGCCCAAGGCAGAGCGCAACATCCTGGGCGTGGTACGGGCGGTCGGGCGCGAGCTGGGCGCGCGGGTGATGAAGGGCATCCTCGACAACCACAAGATCACGTCGATCATTGGCGGGCGCTACATCCACCCGGTCAGCGCACTGGTGGGTGGGGTGAGCAAGCCGATCACGGAAGAGGAACGCGACGAGATCGTCGAGCTGGCCAAGGGCTCGGTCGAGTTTGGCAAGCTGTCGCTGCAGGTATTCGGCGACGTGGTGCTCAAGAACCAGGGATACGTCGACCTGATCCTGAGCGACATGTTTGCCCACCAGACCTACTATATGGGGCTGGTGGACGAGAACAACCACGTCAACTTTTACGACGGCAAGGTGCGCGTCGTAGGGCCCGAGGGCGACGAGCTGGTCAAGTACGCGCCTGAAGAATACCTCGACATCGTGGCCGAGCACGTCGAGCCTTGGTCATACCTCAAGTTCCCCTACCTGAAGCAGGTGGGCTGGAAGGGATTCACCGACGGGATCGATAGCGGCGTGTACCGCGCCTCGCCGTTGAGCCGACTCAACGCGGCAGATGGCATGGCCACGCCGCTGGCCCAGGCCGAGTACGAACGGTTCTACGACACGCTGGGCGGCAAGCCGGTGCACGCCACCCTGGCTACCCACTGGGCACGGCTGATCGAGCTGCTCTATGCTGCGGAACGCTCGCTCGAGCTGGCCCAGGATCCCGAGATCACCAGCACCGAGGTGCGCACCATCCCCACTGAGATACCGACCGAAGGGGTGGCAATCGTCGAGGCACCACGTGGTACGCTGACGCACCACTATGTGACCGACGAACGCGGCATCCTGCAGCGCGTGAACCTGATCGTGGGTACGACCAACAACAACGCGGCGATCAGCATGTCGATCAAAAAGGCCGCCAAGGGCCTGGTCCAGCCGGGGAAGCCGGTCACCGACGGGATCCTGAACACGATCGAGATGGCTTTTCGCGCCTACGACCCGTGCCTGGGATGCGCTACCCACGCGATGCCCGGAGAGACGCCGCTGTGGGTCAAGGTCTATAACCACGAGCACGAGCTGGTGCAAGAGATCCGCCGGGACTAGGAGGGGATATGAGCTCACGAGGCATGACCGAGAAGCGGGTCACCGAGAACCAGATCCAGCTCGAGCGGGCGATGGTGACGCGCCACTACCTGATGACGTGGGACCTGGACCGCTGTGTGGGGTGCCAAATCGGCCCCCTGGTCTGTCCAAAAGAGGCCGTGATCCACGTCGCAGGCGAGATCGTGGACGGCCGCCTGGCCACCGAGCCCACGATCGATATCGACGCGGACACGTGCGTGCTGTGCGGCATGTGCGAGATCATGTGCCCCAAGAACGCGATCACGCTGACGATCAACGGGGCGAGAGAGAACCCCGTGCTCAGATACGAGGCTTTTCCAGAGCTGATCCAGTCGACCGAGTTCGATCGCGCGCAATTCGATATGAGCCGCAAGGAATTCGTGATCGACAACTGCCCGACGGACGTGATCAGCTACGACGAAGCGCAGGACACGCTGGTCGTGGACCAGGAGCACTGCATCCGCTGCCGACAGTGCGAGGTGGCCAGCGACGGCGCGTTCCAGGTGGTGCAGCCCTGGCAGGGCAGCGTCGAACTGCACCGCGAGCGCTGTGTGGAGGGCTGCCTGGCCTGCGCGGATATCTGCCCCACCCGAGCGCTGCACATCGACGACGATGGCGAGCTGGCCCTGGCCGACTATTACTGCATCAAGTGCGGGGCGTGTATGCAGGTCTGCCCGGTCGAGGCACAGACAGAGAGCTACGAGACCACGATCGAGTCGCAGGGCGTGACCAAGACGGTGACCCACGAACGGGTGACGAACGTGGACGAGCTGCCGATATGGGTGGAGCGGTGGCGGGTCGGGCATACGCCGGTGCAGAGCGCGGCGTGGATCGAGGCCCTGACCAAGATGGCGGACGACAAGGCGGGCGCGATCGAGGTCGATCGCAGGCGCGCGCTGCGCAGACGCGACCTGCTGCACGCGCTGAAAGGGGCCAAGGCGCTGCTGGGGGAGTAGAAGCACAGCAACTACTGCGGGCCCGTTCCCCGTGGTCTGTGGACGTGGCGACAGCTGTCGCTGTAGGATACGGGCCTGTGTGGACTCTGGGGGTGCGATGCCATACCGCGACGTCGTGCTTCGTGCGGGTCATCACTACCACGTCTTTAACCGGGGCAACAACCGCCAGGATATCTTCTTTGAGCGAGAGAACTATTTGTTCTTCTTGCGAAAGATCCGCCAGTACCTGCTGGGCGAACAGACCTCCGAGGTCTTGGAGACCTCGGAGGTCTGTTCGCCCACAGTCATCGTTGTCGCTTACTGCTTGTTGCCCAACCACTATCATCTCCTCTTGCGC
>CAZLMZ010000039.1:0-19226 GCA_964560475.1 uncultured Anaerolineae bacterium | reverse complement strand
CTATGTGCCACTGGGCAGCATAGGGATGTGCGCACGTTAAGCATGTCTGATCGGGGGGAAGCATGTGGACGTCGCTTCGAATAGACCGATGAAAAGAGCCATCTGCCTGATCGTGATCCTGCTGGTGCCGCTGATCGCCGGCTGCCGGCCCGAGGAGGCCACGCCGACCGTGGTCGTGCCCGTGGCAACGGCCACCGCCACCTCGGCGCCGGTCCTTCCCTCCACGCCCGCGCACGAGACGGCGCAGGCCTTCCTCGACGCATGGGCGTCGCGCGACTATGCGGCCATGCACGCCCTTTGCTCGGCAGACTCGCGTACCTCGACGCCGCTCGACGAGTTCGTCGCCACCTACGAGCGGGTGGAACAAAAGAGCACGCTGATCGCCGTGCACCCCACGCTCCAGGCGGTGCTCGAAGAGGGCGAGCGCGCCCGCGCCGCCTTTACCGTCGAATTCGAGACCAGCTTTGTCGGCCGTTTCAGCGCCAGCAACGAGCTGCCGCTCGTGTGGGAAGGGCAGCGTTGGGCCGTCGACTGGTCGCGGGCAGTCATCTTGCGACAGCTCGAGGGCGACAACACGCTCAACATGCAGTCGCGCGTGCCCGTCCGCGCCAACATCTATGACGTCCAGGGCAAGGGCCTGGCAGTCAAGGGCGACCTGGTCACCGTGGGCGTCGTCCCCGGCGAGATCGAGGACGAGGCCGCGCTCCTTTCGCGCCTGGCCGTGGTGCTCGACATACCGCAGACCGAGATCAAGGCCAAATACGAGGGCCAACCCTCGAATTGGTTCATCCCCATCGCCGACATCACCGTCGACGCCAGCCGCGAGAACTATGATTTCCTGAGCAAGGCGGCGGGGATCACGCTCCGCCCCAAGTCGGTGCGCGTCTATACCGAGCCGGTCGTCGCCCCGCACGTCATCGGCTATCTCTCCGGGATCCCGGCGGAAGAGCTCGATGCCTGGCGCGAGCAAGGCTACACTGGCGACGAGCTGGTCGGCCGCACCGGCATCGAGGCCTGGGGCGAGTCCTACCTGGCCGGACAGCACGGCGGCGTGCTCACCGTCCTCACCCCCGAGGGCCAGGTCGTCACCACCCTTGCCCGCCGCGAGGCGGTCCCCGCGCGCAGCGTGTACCTGACCTTCGAGCACGCCTTCCAGCAAAAGGTCGAAGAGCTGCTCGGCGAGCGCAGGGGCTCGGTCGTGGTGCTCGACGTCCACACCGGGCGCGTGCTGGCCCTCGCTACGTGGCCTCGCTTCGACCCCAACGTCTTTGCCGAGGGGATCGACCCGATCGCCTGGTCGGCGCTGGCCAACGATCCGGCGCGGCCGCTGCTCAACCGCCCGATCCAGGGCCAATACCCGGCCGGCTCTACCTTCAAGATCATCACCATGGGCACGATCATGGAGCGCGGCGGCGTTCCTCCGACCCAGACCTACACCTGCACTGGCGTGTGGAACAAGCTCGGCTGGCCGATGACCTGCTGGCTCGCCGGCGGCCACGGTACGATCGACCTGGTCTATGCCCTCACCGCCTCCTGTGACATCACCTTTTACCAGGTGGGCTACGATCTGAGCTTCATCGACATGGACGCGCTCCCCAGCTACGCCCGTGACTTTGGCCTGGGCGCGCCGACGGGCCTGGGCCAGATGCCCGACGACGACTGGGACCCGCTCGGCGAGGCCAGCGGCCTCGTGCCCGACGATGCCTGGAAGCGCCAGGTCTATGGTGATGGCTGGTCGACCGGGGATAACGTCAACCTGGCCATTGGGCAGGGCTTTTTGCTGGTCACCCCGCTGCAGATGGCACGCATGGTTGCCGCAGTGGCCAACGGTGGCACGCTCTACCGCCCGCAGATCGTGAGCAAGGTCGCCGCTGCCGCCGACCAGCCCGAGACTGTGTTCGAGCCGGAGCGCGTGGGCCGCCTGCCGGTCACCGAAGAGACGCTGCAGGCAATCCGCACCGGGATGGAGGGCGTCACCACCAAGCCGGGCGGGACTGCCACCCATCGTTTCATCGGCTTTCCCATCCCCGTCGCCGGCAAGACCGGCACCGCCCAGAACGAGGGCGAGCTGCCGCACGCCTGGTTTATTGGCTACCTGCCCGCCGACGACCCCGAGATCGCCATCGTGGCCATGATCGAGAACTCGGGTGAGGGATCGAGCTATGCCGCGCCCCTGTTTCGCCAGGTCGCGGCGGCCTACTATGGCATCGACGAAGAGGCGCCCGAGGTCCAGGGGCAGGGGGACTGACGCGATGGGGCGATCCGAGCAGGGCATCGAGGCAAGCGTGGGGCGCTACACCGTCATCCCCCGCGTGCTCGTCTTTGTCCTGAACGGCGGCGATGTGCTTCTCCTCAAGGGCGCGCCCGACAAGCGCATCTGGGCCGGTCGCTACAACGGCGTCGGCGGGCACGTCGAGCCGGGCGAGGACGTCTATGCCGCTGCGCTGCGCGAGACGCGCGAGGAGACGGGCCTGGAGGTGCACGACCTGCGCTTCGAGGGGCTGGTCAACATCGACGCCGGCTCGCCGACGGGGATCATGCTCGCCGTCTTTTCCGCGCGCAGCGCGGTACGCGCGACCGTCCCTTCCTCCGAGGGCACGCTAGAGTGGGTGTCGCTCGATCGCCTGGACGAGCTGAACCTGGTGCAGGACGTTCCCCTCCTCCTCTCGCGCATCGTCGACCGTGCGGCGGGCGCCCAGCCCTTTTTTGCCCGCTACTGGTATGACGGCGAGGACGCGGCGGGGCAGTTGCAGATCGATTTCGCGCGGAGCGCCTGATCGTGCGCCTCGGGATCAAGGTTGGACCGGATGATTGGCGGGACAAGCTGGCCGACCCGCGGGAACCCGTCCACCTGCAGATCGAGCACGCCGAGGTCTACCTGGATCTGGCGCGTCTCGATGCCTACGCGCCGCTCTTTTGCTGGCTCCGCGGGCGGGGTATGCCGGGCGGGCTGCACGCCTCGACGACGCTGGCTGGCGGTGTGATGCCCAACCTGGGCTCCGCTGATCCGGAAATCCGTAGTGCGTCGGCAGCGCTGCTGCAGCGCACGATCGACGTCGCCGCACGGGAAGGCATGGCGCACGTCGTCGTCCACCCTGGCTCCTGCCGCGACTGGGGGATTCGTGAGGGGCGCACTTTCCGCACCGGCACGCCCGCGTCCCCCGCAGAGCGCGATCGCCACCTGGTCGACGCCCTCTTGCGCCTGGCTGCCTACGCTGCCGACCGCGGCGTCGCTCTCCTGGCCGAGAACATGCCGGCCTACGATTTCGCCGCCTACGACCCCGTCGACCGCGTGCACTGTATCGACGTCGGCTTTGTGCCCTATCCTGTCCTCGCCGGGGTAGGCGAGCGCGGCGTCGGCCTGTGCGTGGACGTGGGCCATCTCTACGCCGAGCTGTCGGCGCAGGTGCCGGGCGTCGACCCCACCCCACAGGTGATGGCGGTCACCCCGGCCCTGGTTCCCTACGCGCGTCTGCTCCACCTCTCGAGCGTCGCCCCGCCGTGGAACGGCACCGACTCGCACAACGGCTTTCTCGACGCCGACGAGGCCCTGGGAGCGATCCCGATGCGCGCGCAGTTGCTCCCCTGGCTGCGCCTCTTTGCCGGGCGTGACCTTTGTGCTGTCCCCGAGCCGGATGGAGGGGCCGCCGTACACCTGGATAACGTGCGCGTCCTGCACGCTTGGATGGAGCAGCTCGCGTGATTGCCTATCTCATCGTGTTCCTGACTTCGCTTCTCCTGTCATTGGCCCTCACCCCGCTTGGCATCCGCCTCGGGGAGCGGTGGGGCGTCGTCGCCCTGCCAGGTGGGCGGCGCAGGCACAGGGGCAGCATCTCGCAGCTAGGTGGGCTGGCCATTCTGGGTGCGTTCGTCGGCGGCGCGCTGATCTCGCTCACCGTCCGGCCCTGGCTGCCGCCGCTGCCAGAGGGTCCCGACCACAACGAGCCGACCCGCTACCGTGCCGTGCTGGTCGGTACCTTGCTGATCGGCCTCTTTGGCTTCCTCGACGACCGCTACGAGCTCAGTGCCAAGCCGCAGTATGTGGCCCAGCTCGCTGCCTCGGTAGTGGCGATCCTTGGCCTGGTCTTTATCAAGCACGTGCGCAACCCGCTGACCGGCGCCGTGTTCGAGTTCCCTGCTTTCATGGTCTGGGGATTGACCCTTTTCTGGCTTATGGGGATGATGAACACCGTCAACTTTATGGATGGCCTCAACGGGCTCTGTGCCGGCGTGGCGGCGGTCGCGGCGACGGTCATGTTCGTGCACATGCTGCGCATGGGCCAGTACAGCCCGGCGCTTCTGCCGCTGGCTCTGCTGGGTACGGTGCTTGGCTTTATGCCGTTCAACCTGCCGGGCCGCATCTTTTTGGGAAGCGGCGCCGTTACCCTGGGCTACCTGATCGGCACGCTCGCCCTCGTCGCCGGGGCCAAGACGGGGACGATGCTGCTGGTCATGGGCGTGCCGATCGTCGACGTCGCCTGGCAGATCCTCGACCGCTGGCGGCACGGCCGGTCGATGAACCAGGGCGACCGCGGCCATCTGCACTACCGCCTCTACGACCTCGGCCTCTCCCAGTGGCAGGTGGTGCTCCTCTACTGGGGTCTCTCGGCGCTCTTTGGCCTGCTTGCCCTGGTCGTCTCGCCGCCCATCTACAAGCTCGTTGCCATCGTCGCCCTGGGCGCGCTCGTCGTTGCCGTGTTGGCCATACTCTCGCGCCGTGCTGCTGTGAACAGCAGACCTCGGGGGTCTAGAGATCAGACCCCCGAGGTCTAGGTATCTACCATGTCTATCCTGACTGCAACCAACCTATCCAAATCCTACGGCATCCAAGACGTCTTTCACGGCGTCAACCTGGCCATTGCCCACGGGGAAAAGGTCGCCCTCGTTGGCCCCAACGGCGTGGGCAAGACGACCCTCCTGCACCTCCTGATCGGCGAGGACGTGCCGACCACGGGCCAGGTGACGCGCATGAAGGGCATCCGCATCGGCTACCTCCCCCAGCACGCCGACCTCGGTGGAAGTGAAACGCCGTGGGAGATTGCCTGTGCCGTGTTCGCCGAGCTGCACGACATACAGGCCCGCTTGCGCGAGCTGGAGCGGCTGCTCGCCGACCCGGCACACACGGACGAGGTCCTGCAGCGCTATGGGCGCCTGCAGGAGGCGTTCGAGCACGCCGGCGGCTATGCCTACGAGGTCGAGATCGGGACCGTGCTCGGTGGCCTGGGCCTCGACGATACGCACGTGCACCGGCCGCTCGACGAGCTGAGTGGTGGGCAGCGCACCCGCGCCCTCCTGGGCCGGCTGCTCCTGGAAAAGCCCAACATCCTCGTCCTCGACGAGCCGACCAATCACCTCGACCTGCAGGCCATCGAGTGGCTGGAGAGCTACCTGCAGGGCTGGCCCGAGGCCGTGATCGTCGTCTCCCACGACCGCCGCTTCCTGGACCGGGTCGTCACCAAGGTCTGGGATCTCTCTGCTGGCCGGCTGGAGGTCTACCGCGGCAACTATACCGCGTACGTCGCGCAGCGTGCCGAGCGCCGCGCGCGGCAGATGACCGAGTGGGAGGAACAGCAGGCCTTTATCGCCCAGACCGAGGACTTTATCCGCCGCTACAAGGCCGGGCAGCGCTCCAAGGAGGCGCGAGGTCGCGAGACGCGGCTCGAGCGCGTCGAGCGCCTCGAAAAACCGCCCGAGGAGCACACCATCCACCTCAACCTGGAGAGCGATCAGCGCAGCGGCGAGCTGGTGCTGCGCACGCGGGGCCTGCTGCTCGGCTATGATGCGCCGCTGCTGGCGGTGCCCGACCTCGAGCTGCGCCGCCTGCAGCGCGCCGCCCTGATCGGCCCCAATGGCTCGGGCAAGACCACCTTCCTCAAGGCGATCCTCGGCCAGCTCCCGCCCCTGGCCGGCGAGGTCAGGCTGGGTGCCAGCCTCAGCATCGGCTACTGGGCACAAGAGCGGGAGGATCTCGATCCCGAGAACACAGTCATCGACGAGATCCTCCAGGTCGAGGACATGCCGATCGGCGAGGTACGCAGCCTTCTCGCCCGCTTTTTGTTTACCGGTGACGATCCATTCAAGCGGGTCGCCGACCTCAGCGGCGGCGAGCAGTGCCGCGTAGCTCTGGCCAAGCTTGCCCTGGCCGAGCCCAATTTCCTGATCCTCGACGAGCCGACGACCCAGCTCGACGTCGCCTCGCAAGAGATCATCGAGGCCACCCTGCGCGATTTCATCGGCACCGTGCTCTTTGTCTCGCACGACCGCTACCTGATCGATGCCCTGGCAACCCAGGTCTGGGCCATTCGCGACGGTGCGCTGCACGTCTACCCCGGCAACTACCAGGAATACCTGACCCGCCGCCAGGTCGAGATGGCGGCGATGCGCGAGGAGGCCGAGCGGGCGCGGCGCAGCGAGCGCCTGCGCCGCCAACGTGCCGAAGCAGCGCACCGCAGGCGCGAGCAAGAGGGGACAGGTGACGAGATCGGGGCGCTGGAAGCGCGGATCGCGCGCCTTGAGCGCCAACTGGGTGAGCTGGAACACGCCATGGCGCGAGCCAGCGCCGAAGGAGATCTTGACAGAGTTCGCGCACTCGATGTAGAATACAAAGTGCTACAGGCCGATCTTGAACAATCGATCGCCGAGTGGACGGGCCTGGGAGAAGCGGTTGAGTGACCGGCCCTACGTCATTGGCCTGACGGGGAACATTGCCACCGGCAAGAGCCTGGTGGGGCACGTGCTTGCCGAGCGCGGTGCCGAGCACATTGACGCCGATCGACTGGCGCACCAGGCAATAGCGCGTGGCACGGAAGCGTGGGAGCAGATCGTGCGCGCCTTTGGCCCGCACATCCTCCGGCCCGACGGCGAGGTCGATCGTGCCCGGCTGGGCGAGATCGTCTTTGCCGATCCCGGTGCCCTGGCCCGTCTCGAGCGGATCGTCCACCCGCCCGTGATCGCGCGTACGGAGGAGCTCATCCGGCACAGCGCAGCGTCGGCGGTCGTCGTCGAGGCGATCAAGCTGATCGAGAGCGGCATGGTAGCGCGGCTGTGCGATGCGCTGTGGGTCGTCGTGGCACCGCGCGCCGTCCAGATCGAGCGATTGATGGCCTATCGTGGCTTGGGCTACGAGGAGGCAGTCGCGCGCGTCGATGCCCAGCCGCCGCAGTCTGCCAAAGTGGCCGAGGCCGACGTCGTGATCGACAATGGCGGGTCGATCGAGGACACGCGGCGCCAGGTGGCGCGTGCCTGGGATGCGATCGAGCGGAGCGCAGATCTGCCTTCACCTGCTGGTACCTAGTGAAACGAGGCGACCGACAGTGGACGTTGTGATTCGCCGCGCGACAGTGAACGATGCACAGGGCGTGGTTGGCCTGATCAATGCCATCATCGGCGAGGGTCAGTTGACTTCGCTCTATCCCGCGCTGACGACAGAACAGGAAGAGACGTTCATCGCCGGGCTGGGCCCCCGCAGTGCGATGTACCTGGCCCGAGCCGACAGTGCGGTGCTGGGCACGTGTACCATCGAGCCCTTTGCCCCTTACACGCAGGCGATGGATCACGTCGCCGTGGTAGGCACGTTCGTCTCCCGCAGTGTTCGTCGTCGTGGCATCGGCAGCAAGCTCTTTGCCAAGGTGCTCACCTTTGCGCGCCGGCAGGGCTACGAGAAACTGATCGCCTACGTCCGGGCGGGCAATTCCACCGGGCAGGCCTTTTATCGTGCGCGCGGCTTTATCCCCAAGATGGTGCTCGAACGCCAGGTCAAGATCGAGGGACGATACGACGACGAAGTGTGGATGGAGCTGTTCGTTCCTGCCGCAGGTGTCGCCCCCGATCGAGTCAGCGTACCAGCGGGCGCCGCGGTAGCGCCCGACCTCGATCCGGACGTCGGCGCCGTCACCGTCCGTCGTGCCAAGCGGCGCGACATCAGCACCCTGGCGGCGATTATGAAAGGCACCATGCGTTGGCGCAAGCCGCCTACGTCGGACGAGGTCCTCGAGATGCTGTTCGACAAGGGATATTGGCTCGCCATGTCGCGCAAAGGGGGCGGGCTGACCGGTTGGCGCGCCGAGAACCTGGTCATGTGCATCGATGACTTTTACGTCTATCCACCACGCTATTATACGCAGGTCGGCGGGCCGCTGCTGGAGACGATCGAGACCGAGGCCAGGGCACTGGCGTGCGAGGTGGCGATCGCCTTTTTCGACAAGCGGATCGCGCCACAGGCAGTCCAATTCTTCGAGCAGCAGGGTTACGAGCAGCAGATGCTCCGGGACCTCTATCCCGTCTGGCGCGAGGTCGCGCGCGAGCTGGTGCAAGAGGGGGGGCTGATGATGGTCAAGCCACTGCGCGAGGAACGCGTTATGCGCCCGCTGTGATAGAGAGAACCGTTGGCAAAAGAGGAAGCAGGAATGGCATCGATTCGTGAATTCGCAAGTAGGCACCCGCGCCTGATCAGTTGGTTCGCACTGGCGTTGGGCATGGTTGTTATGTTGCTGTGGGCAGCCAAGGACGTGGGACTCTTGCCCGGGCAGATGGCGGCGCTCGTCGTCGCCACCATCCTGCTCGCGGGTCTCTGCGTGTGGATTATCGGCTGGGAATAGCGTCAGCCGGCAGGGCGCCGGCCAAACCCGCTCTCAGCCTTACCACCACGCCAGGAATGCTGTGCTGGTTTGCGTGACCAGATCCCCATAGCGTGCACTCAGCCTGAGGATCACCACCGGCCCGATCGTCGGTGATTCGACCTCGAACTCGACCTCGCTGTGCCCATTCACGTTCGTCGCCGGCAGTAGCGATTGTGTTGCTGTCCTTCCCTCGTACCCGACCTGCATCCCCACCGATGCGCCCGGAACCCCGCGGCCGTTCTGGTCGAACACATAGACGTACACCGTCTGCTTGCTATCGGCACCCGTGATCGATTCCCGCACCGAAGCCCGGACCCGCAGCTCGGTCACGCGCCCCGGGTCGACTGGCACCTCGCCCTGCGAGACCGTCTCCTGCAGCGGCGTCCGTGCGGCGATGGCCGGCGATTCGGGCTGGGTGTGAATCGGGTCGACGTACTGCTGCACATAGATCATGCCCAGCATCCCGAGCTGCACCCGCTTGTGGGACGGATTCTCTGGATGCCACTCCATCTTGACGTGCTGGAAATACTGCACGATGCGCCCGTCTGGCTCGACGAACCACTCGGTGATCGGATAGCCAAACACGTCGACGCCCCCGTGGCTGCGATAGAAATCGAGGAACGAGAAGCAGACCATGTGGCCTGTCTCGGCAAAGTACTGCTTTCCCGCGTGGCCGGGAGCGGGAATCTCGCTGGGTGGAATCGGCGCCTCCCGTTCCCACAGCATATCTCCCAGGGGTGCCAGGGTCACGTACGAGCCACCCGGCCCCTCCTCGTGCAGCTCCATCTTGGCCCGCTGGAATACCTGCACGAACTGGCCGTCTTCTTCGTACGCGCGCGTCAGGGGATATCCGAACAGGCTTGCGCCGCCATATGCGTCAAAGAAGTGAAAAAAAGGGCCAGAGACGTTGAGCCCCGTCTCCTCAAAGTAGCGCGCAGAGCCGTCCTGCGCCTGTACGCCGATGTGGGCCACCAGGCCCGCCGTGGTCGCGAGGCACAAAGCAGCGATGCCGTACACGAGCTTGTGGAGTATCCCGATCTTTCCCATCCCGTTCTTCCGTTCCTGAGATCTTGCCTGGGCTGCCGAACGAGCGTCATTCGGTTGGCATGCCGGGTATACATAACAACTCATACCTATTATACTACATTCTGTCAAGTTATGCAATACCCTATGTCAAGTTCGCGGGGAAAATCATACCGGATCTGTCATCACGAGCGCGGCATAGCCACAGATCTGTCATCGCGAGCGCAGCGAAGCGATCTCCACCTAGCGTGAGGAGACGTCCTAGTGACCTGGAGTGAGGAACCGTAGTCTATGCAGAAAACGCGTCGAGGTGGATCAGTTCCTTCCCCCACTCGATCAGCGCTTCCGCCTTGCGTGGCGTGTCTGCCTCGCACGAGATGCGCAGCAGCGACTCGGTGCCGGAAAAACGGAGCAGCATCCAGTTATCGTTTTCGAGGTAGAACTTTGTTCCGTCCATGTTCGAGGTGCGGGTCACCCGGTGGCCGTCCACCTGCTCCACGGCTACCTCCTGTAGCTGGCGTGGAAGGACGATCTTCATCTCGGGCGTCGCCGGCACGTCGACTTCCCTTGCGTATAGGCGACCGGTCAGGTCATAGACCTCGTCCCACAATTGCGAGATCTTTTTGCCCGTGCGCGCCATCATCTCTGTGATCAGGGCCGCGGCCAGGATCCCATCCTTGCCCAGGATATAGCCGCGGATGGTCAGTCCGCCGCTGCTTTCGCCACCCAGCAGCGCGTCGTGCTCGACCATAGCCTGCGTGATGTACTTGAACCCCACCGGCACCTCGACGCTCGTCTCGCCAAATCGGGCGGCCATGCGGTCGAGCAGATGCGTCGTCGACACGTTGCGCACCACTCCACCTCGCTGGCCACGTACCTGGTGCAGGTAATAGTAGATCAGGAGCAGCATGTCGTTCACCGGCACGTACTCGCCCCGCTCGTCGAGGATGGCGATCCGATCCGCGTCGCCATCTGTCGCCAGGCCCAGGTCATAGCCCCCCTCCTTGATGTACGTGCTTAGCATGCGCAGCGCGTCGATGCTCGGTGCCGGCGAGCGCCCGCCAAAGAGCGGGTCGCGGCGTTCGTGAATGATCCGGACCCGGCAGCGTGCCTCGGTGAGCACCATGTTCAGCGCCACCTCGCCCACGCCGTACATCGGGTCGACGATCACGCGTAATCCCGCTTCGCGGATCGCCTTCATGTCGACCTGCGACTCGACGGCGTCCACGTAACGCGCCGTATAGTCCTCGCGCTGCACGATGCCTGATTCGAGCGCCAGGTCATAGTCGAGCTGCACCAGGTCGCCGCGCTCGAGCGCGTTGGCTTCGTTCTCGATCTCTTGTGTCTCTTCCTCCATGAGCAGCGATCCGTCGGTATGGAACACCTTGAGCCCGTTGTACTCGGGCGGATTGTGGCTGGCCGTAAAGGCCAGCCCAAAAGCCGCCCGCTTCAGGTCGGTCGCGAACGTCACCAGCGGCGTCGGCACGTCCTCCGAAACGAGCGTCACAGGGATATTGTTGCCGGCAAAGACCTCTGCCGATACCTCCGCTGCCCGATCCGACAGGAAGCGCCGGTCGTAGCCGATCAACACGCCCTGCTCTTCGTTCCCATCGCGGATGATCTTGTTGGCGATGGCCTGTGACAGGCGGCGCACGTTGTGCATGGTGAACCCTTCCGAGATCACCGCCCGCCACCCGCCCGTCCCAAAGTGGATCGTGCTCTCTGTCTCGATCCGGCGCGGCCGGAAAAAGCGCTTCTGCAGGATAAACTCGGCCCGCGCCAGGTCCTCCGGCGTGTTGATCCCCTGTACCTCGCTCTCGTCGTAGATGCGGTAGCTCTCGACGCGGCTTCGCGAGCGCAGCAGGGCGTGGACGCAGTCGGTAAGCCGCCGCTCGCCGTCGAGCGGCGAAGGGGACAGCCGCTCCAGCGTGGGGTAGAGCACGTCGGCATGAAAGACATAGGCCCCGACGTTGAGCTCCATGATCTCGAGCGTGTCAGCCGTGGCCTCTTCTGGCTCGATGATGTCGATCAAGCGATCCTGGCGGTCGCGGATGATCCGCCCATAGGGCAAGGGGCGGCTGACCACGGCGGTGAGCAGGGTCAGTGCTGCGTTCTTGAGCCGGTGACGGTTCAACAGCCCGCGGAACGAAGAGGCCGCAAAGAGAGGCGTATCCCCGTACAAGATCAGGATGTCGCCCTCGAAATCGGCAAGGTGCGCTTTGGTCTGTAGCACGGCGTGCCCTGTGCCCAGCAGCTCTTCCTGCTCGACAAAGTGAAAGCCGCCTCCGAACGTGCGCTCGATGTGCTGCCGGACCCGCTGCTGCTTGTAGCCGACCACGACGAGAATGTCTTCCGGCTTGCAGAGGTGGAGTGCGTTCTCGACGACGTAATCGATGATTGCCTTCCCGGCCAGCAGGTGCAGTGGCAGAGGACGATCGTCGTCCGGCAGCCGACCCTCTCCTGCCGCCAAGATCACGGCCTTGACCGGTTCGTACTCGCTTGATCGGACCGTGCTGTTTGCCATCGCACCCTCCTTGACCCCCGCTTACCTGCGGACCTGCGCCCGGATTATAGCACGCTGCCGGATTGGCGACAAGTGTTTTTCCGAGCAGAGCCCACCACGAACCCGGTCCTTGAGCATCTTTCTCAGGGTCACTTCTGAATCGGCCTCTATCTGCCTTGTGAAGAGCCCAAGGACCGGGTACGGACGCGAATTGACCCCTGCCGCGATTCGACTACAATGCCTTCATCTCACCCAGAGGAGGCCATCCATGTCTATCGAACTGCTGCCGCTCACCGTACCCTGCGACCAGCCCGCACCGCTGACCGTTCGGGGGCTCACACCCGGCGGCACCTATCTCGTCCGCGTGCGTGCTGCCCGGCAAGACGCCGACCTGGCGGAGCACGAACTGCAGGCCGATCGCGAGGGCAGGCTGAGCGTCGAGGGCCGGTACGCCGTGCGCGGCGAGCACCTGCTGGACGTATTCCCCGTGCCAGCGTCCGAACGCCTGGCGCGGCTGCACTTTTTCGTCGCCCCGCCCGAGCTCTATGGGCGCCGCCCGCTGCGCGGCGATTTCCACATCCACACCCTCCATTCGGACGGGCGGAGCACGCCTGCCGAGATGATGATCCGGGGCCGTGAGCTGGGGCTCGACGTGGTCGTGATCACCGACCACAACGACTACCAGGGATCGATCGACGGCATCGAGGCGCAGCAGCGCCTGGGACTGAACGTGATCACCATGCCCGGCGAAGAGGTGTCTGGTCCCAACTGGCATACCCTCTCGATCAATGCCGATGCCGCGATCTATGACCTGTCCACCGAGGCCTTTGCCCGGCAGGATATCGACCCGTGGTCGTATGAGGCCCTGCGTTGGGGGATCGAGACGACGCAGGCCCACGGAGGGCGTGCCTACCTGGCCCACCCCTATTGGTGGGTCGAGCGTGGATACCATCTCCCCTCGCTCTTCTACGATCGCGTCCTGGCAGAAGGGATCCTGGACGGGATCGAGCTGCTGGGCGACGTGCACTATGAGAACAATGTGCGCTCCCTGGCGCGCTATCTCGATTTCCGGGCGACAGGAGCGACGATTCCCATCCTCGGCAACTCGGACACCCATCGTTCAGAGCACACCTACGGCGTGTATTGGACGCTCATCTATGCGCGCGAGCTCACCCCGGCAGGCGTGCTCGACGCCATCGCCGAGGGGTGGTCGGTGGCATGCACCACGCTCAAGCCGGTCGACGTTCAGCAGCGCGCGGGGGCGATGCACGCCTACGGGCCGTTCGAGCTGGTCGACTATGCCTGTTTCCTCGAGCAGCGCTTTTTCCCGCAGCACGATGCGCTGTGCGGGGAGGAGGCCGATCTGGCCTACCGCGCCTGGCGAGGCGAAACCCTCTCCTCCCGCGCCATGTCCGACCAGACTGCCAGGATGGAAGCGCTCTATGCGCAGCACGGCATCGCGGCCCGATAGCCGCTCGATCTGCAGTAGGTGCACCGATTCCGCGTTGTAGCAGATCACATGTGCCACGTGACGCTGGGCTAAAGGTGCCCGGCACTTGCACATCGAATGACATCGCCGTTATGCTCTATGTGTCCCTCCTCAAGCCACTGGAAGTGCCGGGCACTTGCTCTGCCCCCAAGCCAAATGTGCCCGCTGCGGATTCGGTCTTGTAAAGGGCCACGTTCCATGGTACAATCTAGGTAATCGACACGACACTCGCTTTATATTTGGACGAGACCTATCCGCGACGTAGAGGGGGCCGAGTCTTGCGAGCGATCGATAGCCGATCGCCTATCTTCGAGGCCACGCTGGTAGGCGGTCGGCTGTTTGTTTCCCCCGGCCGAGGCCACTCGCCCCACAGTTGTTTGCCCGCGTATTTTCTGTCAGCCAGGAGTATCCACCGTGTTCGCGTTCGGCTACGCTCTGCTTGTGGCGACCCTCCTGTGTGGCGCTGTTGCCGCCGTCGTCTCCAGGAACCTGATCCGCGCCGCAGTCGCCCTCGGCGCCGGCAGCGCTGCGTTGGCCATGCTCTTTTTCCTGCTCGGCGCGCCCTATGCCGGCGGGTTCGAGCTAAGCGTCGGCGCAGGGCTGATCAGTGTCCTGTTCATTGTCGCCATCAGCCTGACCGAGTCGATGGGAAGGCCACCCGATGAGTCGTGAGGATCTGGTCTGGATCGTGCTCGCGGTCGCCTTGCTGGTCGTCAGCTTTGTCGTGGGTCGGCGGTGGGCTGTGCCGCAAGAGGAGGCCGCTGCAGTAGAGGCCGGTGCTGCACCTGCCCAGCCCGGAGCGCTGGGTCTGCAGGACGAGTCCTTTCGCGCTCGCTTTTGGCGAGGCCGCAGCCTCGACCTGGCGGTGCAGGCGGCGTTGGTGCTGGTGGGAGCACTAAGCATCGCCGCCCTCTTGCCGCGCGGCAGGGAGGAGCTTGCGCCGTGACACCCACCTGGCTCGACCCGCTCAACGTCGGGATCAGCTTGTTGCTGTTTGTCATTGGCCTCTTTTGTTTACTGACCCGTCGTAACGTGATCAAGCAGGTGATTGGGCTCAAGATCGTGATGCAGGGCGTGACCCTGAGCCTGATCCATGCTGCACGACTGCGCGGCGAGACGGCCTTTGGCGAAGCCCTCGTCGTCTCGGCGCTCGTGGTCGAGACGGTCACCATTGCCGTGGCGCTGGCCCTGATCGTCAACGTCTACCGCCATTACCCGTCGGGAGACATTGACGACCTGAACCGTCTGCGAGGGTAGGCGTGTATCTCCTCTTGTTCGGCGCGATCGCGCTACCTTTCGTGGCCGCACTCTTTTTGTCGATCCTCGGGCAAGGTCTATCTGCGCCGCTCCGCCGTGCCGTGACTTTTGGCGTGCTGCTCCTGGCGGCAGGCTGCGCGGCGGCGCTGCTCGGCTATGTGGGCCGCGATCCGGCTGTCGCGATCGAGTGGATTCCCGGCACGGGGCAGATGACCGTCGAGCTCGGTTTCCCGGCCCTCTATGTGCTGCTGGCAACCTACGCGGCGGCCTGCCTGGCCTCGCTTGGCGGTTGGCCTGCCACCTCACATGGTACGCACTATGCCGATGCCGTGACCCTCGTTGCGCTGGCAGCGGCGGGCATGGCCCTGCTGTCCGGCCACTTTCTGCTCCGCTATGCGGCCCTCGAGATCGCGGCCCTGTGCGTCGCCCTGGCGCCTCTGGCAGAGGTGCGGGGAGCACACGGCACGCGCCTCACCTTCCTGGTCTACCTCCTGTTGCGCGCCGGCGATGCCGGGCTACTGAGCGCGGTCGTGCTCCTGTGGGGGACGTCCGGCACGCTGGATATCGGGCCGGCCCTGGCGGCTGCATTCGAACTGCCAGAGCCCGCCCCGCAGGTGGCGGCAGCAGGCCTTCTGCTGGCATCGTGGGTCAAGATCGGGGCCTGGCCCTTCCAGGCGTGGGTCAGCGTGGGACGGCGGCTGTTGCCGCGTTCTGAGGCCTGGCTGTACGCGATCGTGCTGCCCAACCTGGGTCTCTACCTGCTCTACCGCGCCGCGCCGCTCCTGGCAGACACCGGTCCGCTCGGGCCGGCTCCCCTGTGGCTCGGCGCGGGTGGGGCGGCGCTCGCCGCGCTCCTGGCCCTGAGGCAGCAAGATGTGGACCAAACCCTCCCGCACGTCGCGGCTGTGCTGGGAGGCCTGGCCGTGGTCGCGACGAGCGGCAGGCTGCAGATGGTAGTCTGGCTGTACGTGCTCGGCCTGACCCCTGTCCGGGTATTGCTGCACCTGGCGGCGCGGGCACCACGGAGCGACCCAGCACGGCCCCTCGGCACCGCCATTGGCGCGCTTGGGCTAGGCGGGTGGGCGTTGTGTCTGACCTATTGGGCACGCGGCGCAGGGCTGTCTTCCGCCGCGCTTAACCTGGCCGAGGTAGCCATCGCCCTGCTCGGCGTGTGGGCGATCTCGGTCGTGCGGGATGCGCTCTCTGCACTGCGATCGGCTCGCCTCGAGGCAGTCCAGCACGTCCGCTGGGCTGGAATGGGCGTGCTCAGCCTGATCAGCGTGGCCTCACCGTGGATGCTCAAGCCGCTGTTCATCTCATACCTGTCCTATCACGGGATGCCCCTGGGGCTCCCGGCGCTCCCGACCCTCCGCTCCCTTCTGCACTACCTGTGGACCATGCCCGCGCTGTGGATCGTGGCGGCGCTCGTGGTCGGGCTTGAGCTGTGGGGGGTGGGCATCCCCGCCTTCCGTGCGCGAGGGGCGGAGGATCGCGATCCTTCTGGGGGTCGCGATCCGCAGGTGCGAGACACAGAGGGGGACTTGGTGCGCATTGCCGCTCGCGTGCGCGACCTGCTCGAGCGCCACCTCCTCGAGGGCACGCTGCACCAGGCCGTACACGTCGTGGTACGTGGCAGCGAGCTCGTCTATCGTTGGGTAGAGCGGGGCGCGCTGGAAGGGGTGCTGCGCAAGGTCGTGCGCAGCGTGCGTGGGCTCGCGCAGGCGGGACAGCGCTGGCATACGGGGCGGCTGCGCCGCAACCTGCTCTGGATCGTTGCCAGCGCCGTCCTGGCAGTGGTCGTGTTGGTGTTCGCCGGATGAACGAGCGATCGAGGCTTAGAGGGCACAGGTGAAAGAGATGCAAGCGATCGCGTTATCTGCCGTCGTCGCGGCGCCGCTGATCGCGGTAGCTGCGTTGGCCCTGCTGCGCGGGTGGGCGCGGCGTCATGCCGCGTGGATCGCGGGCCTCGCGGCGCTGCTCTCCCTGGCCAGCGTCTTTGCGCTGCTGCCTGCCCTGGAGGGAGGGGCAACGCCAGCGCTGCAGTTTCCCTGGATCCCGGTGGCGGGGATCGGGTTTCGCCTCCGGCTCGACTGGTTGGCGCTGCCCTTTGTCGTCACCGAGGCCGGGGTGACGCTCGTTGCCGTCCTTTACTCGTGGGGGTACCATCACGTCGACGCGCGCACGCCTGCCTATTATGCGCTCTTGATGCTCTTTGCCGCGGGCATGGCAGGGACTACACTGGCGGACGATATGTTCCTCTTTTACATCTTCTGGGAGCTGATGCTGATCGCTTCCTGTATCCTGATCGCCTTGTGGGGGGAGGGCGAGCAACGCGGCGCCGTCGCCCTCAAGTATTTCCTGTTCACCCACCTTGGTTCGTTGATGGTGTTGGCGGCGTTGGTACTGCTCTATGGCCGTACTGGCAGCGACAGCCTCAGTGCGCTGCGGTCGGGCGTGTCGTTAGCGCCGGCCGTGGCCAATGTGGTGGGTGTGCTATTTGTCGTTGGCTTTTCAGTCAAAATGGCCGTCTTTCCTGTGCACCTGTGGCTGCCCGATGCCCACACCGTGGCTCCGATGTCGGTGACGATCATGCTCGCCGCAGCCATGCTCAGCATGGGCACCTATGGCATCCTGCGCTTTCCGTTCAGCGCATTCACCGCCGCCCAGATCGCCCCCTTTGGGCTGCCCATGATGATCGCCGGCCTGGTCTCGGGGATCTATGGGGCGTTGATGTCCCTCGCCGAGCAGGACGTCAAGCGGATCATTGCCTACTCGAGCGTCAGCCAGATGGGCTATGTGCTGTTTGGCCTGGGTACCCTCACGCACGAGGGCGTTGCCGGAGCGACCCTACACGTCATTTATCACGCCATCGTCAAGGCGCTGCTCTTTATGTGCGTGGGGCTGGTGATCCGCGCTGCGGGCCGCCGCCACATCCACGAGCTGGGCGGCCTGGGCCGGGCGATGCCGCTCGCCGCCGCCTGCACCGGCGTGGGGGCGCTCGCCGTTGCCGGGACGCCGCCGCTGGCCCTGTTCGACAGCGAATGGATGATCTTTGCCGGCGGGTTCCAGAGCGGGTACCTGTGGCTCGGCGTAGGGATGGTGCTGGCCTCCCTGCTCACCGTGGCCTATGCGCTTTGGTTCTGGGGGCGCGTCTTTATTGGGGCGAGCTCCGAGGCCCGGGAACTCGGCACTGTGTCCATGTTCATCGTGGTGCCAACCGTGGCCCTCGCCTGCTTGGCCCTGATCGAGGGTCTGTTTCCGGCACCCGTGTTCGATTGGGCACAGCACGGGCTGTCGCTGATCCTGGGAGGGACGTGGTGAGCGGCGAGGTGCTGCTCGGCCTTCCCCTCGCCATCCTGGCTGGCGGGGCCGTCGTTGCCTACCTGATCGCGCGTTTGGCAAGAGCGGGAGGCAGCGCACTCGCCGTATTCACCGCGCTCGTCTTGGTCCTGGCGCTGGTACCGTTGGCGGCTATCCGGGCCGGGCCGGCCCCGCGGTCTGGCTGGGCGCTGCTGTCTGTGGGCAGCGTGCTGCTGCTCGGCGATCCCGGCGCCTTGATCGTCGGCAGCATTGCCCTCGGGCTGGGCAGCATCGTCGCCCTCTATTCGGGCCGCTATATCGCCGACGACGATCGCGCCAAGCTCTACTACCCGCTGCTGGTGCTGCTGGTCGCCGGCCTACTCGGTATGGTCGTGGCCGGTGACATGTTCAGCCTCTACCTGTTCTGTGAACTGATGAGCATCAGCGCCTATGCGCTGGTGGCGTTCCGGCGTGAGGAGGGAATGGCCATTGAGGCCGGGTTCAAATACCTGATCGTGGGCAGCCTGGGAACTGCACTGCTCTTGTTCGGCATCTCGTTCATCTACCGGGCCGGCGGAAGCCTCTTGCTCGTCTCGGCGCCCGCGGACCTCGCGGGCCGGACCTGGGCGCGCGTGGGGATCGCCTGTGTCCTGGTTGGGCTGGGCGTCAAGGGTGCCCTGGTGCCGCTGCATACCTGGCTGCCCGATGCGCATGGCCGCGCGCCCAGCAGCGTCAGTGCCATGCTCTCTGGCATCGTCGTGCAGAGCGCGTTCTATGCGCTGCTCAAGACCGGGATCGCGCTCGGCTTTCGCGCGACAGACGTGGGGCTGCTGCTGATCGGCCTCTCTCTCCTGAACATGACGGTGGGTAACCTGATGGCGCTGGCCCAGACCGACGTCAAGCGCCTGCTGGCCTATTCGACGGTAGCCCAGGTCGGCTATGTCATGTTTGGCGTCGGCATTGGGCTGCGCTATGCTGCCCCCGACGCGATACAGGCGGCGTTCTACCTCCTGCTGGCGCATGCTGCGATGAAGGG
>CAZLMZ010000038.1:18096-20225 GCA_964560475.1 uncultured Anaerolineae bacterium | reverse complement strand
CGCCCCTACAGGTCCCTCGCATGGGCGGGCACAGAGTCACGCCGCTACGGGTCCCTCGCACGGGCGGGCAGTGTGCGCCCACCTTGACCCGTTCCATTCTGCACATTATACTATCTTTGCGCCGGCCAACCACGGCAGGAATGTGCCATGGTACCTGGGCCGATGCGTCGCAAAGGCGATGCCAGGGGGGCACGCGTCAGCGAGGGAGAGGACAGGATGTCCGCGATCTGGTTGGCCGCCAATGGCGGGAACGAGCACATCGAGGCCTTGCTGGCAAGCGGTGCCGTGCACGTCGACCGGATCAAGGTCGGATCGTGGATGAGCGACGTCCAGCTTGCCGCTCATCCTGTCCTGTTGCACATCTCGCGGGGCGTGATCTGGCCGCGCGGGGGGCGGTGGATCGCCGAGCAGGTGCGTCTCACCCGCCAGGTAGACGCGCCGTGGGCTTCGGTTCATCTCGACATTGCCTTGCCGTATGCGATCTATCGTTGGCCCCTCACGGCGCTGCTCCCGCGCGCCCTGGCCGCGCGCTGGGCCGTGCGCACGCTGCGGCGCTGGATGGCACAGTCGCCCGTGCCGCTGCTGGCGGAGAACATGCCCCCTTGGAAGCGCGACCGGCCGGCGTACGTGGTCGATCCGGCGTTCATCACGCGCGTGATCGAGGGTGCGGGCTGCGGTTTGCTGCTCGACCTAGCACACGCCCGCGTTTCGGCGCACAGGCGCGAGCAGCCCGCGCGGGACTATGTTGCGCGGCTGCCCCTCGACCGCCTGACCGAGATCCACGTCAGTGGCCCGCGGCTATCGCCAGCCGATGACCGGCTGCTGGACGCGCACGAGCCGCTGCAGGAAGAGGATTACGCGCTGCTGGCGTGGGTGCTCGAGCGCGCCCAGCCACAGGCGGTCACCCTGGAATACGATCGCGACCGCGCACAGTTGGAGACACAACTGCTGCGTCTGCAGGCGGTACTAGGGCGCTAGTCTCCTGCTTGCCGGGCGACGATGTGGTCTGGATGCCGTCAACCAGGGAGATGCGCAGCGCGGATGCGGGCACGCTATGAAGGCAACGGAACGTTACACTTTGATCGGCTCGATCGAATCGGTCCGCGCAGTTGGACCACGCCTTTGGCTACGATCGCGTGAGACTGCTCTCGACACAAGCAGTGCCCGAGAACGTAACCTATCGCCTAGTCCATTGTGGCCGCGCCGATGGCGTGGGGGGCCAGCGCTACACCACCCACTGCCCAGCCCGCAGACACGGCGACCCCGCCGACGGCGAAGCCGAGACCCAACGCTACGCCACCTGCGGCCACTCCGCCGACGGCAATGCCGCCCAAAGCAACAAGGCCCAGCCCAATGCCGGACAAGACCAGGCCACCTACGGCAAAGCCGCCGATTGCCACCAGCCCGACGGCAAAGTTGCCGATCGCGATTACGCCCCTGGCTACACGCGGCAGTCCAGTTTCTGGGTCCACACCGCCAGCAATGTGGACCAAGGGCCAGCCCAAGATCTCTTGTTGTGACCGGTACTCGTATCCCCAAAAGAGACTGCCATAGCTCAAGGGGACAGCTCGAACCGCGCGGGGGCGTCCATCCAGGAACTCGCCGCAGTAACGGCACTTGATAGCCTCATCCTGGATCTGCTCCGCGCAAAAGGGACACGTCTTCACGATGCACCTCCTTCGTAGACCCGAGCGCCGACCAGTATGGCCAGCGGGAGCTCGACAAGCTGGTAGCCTAGCTCGATCAAGGCGATCCGCAGCGGATAGTTTCCCAGGTTGACGCCATTGATCGCAAATGCAGCAACGAAAAAGAAGGCAAATGCGCTGGTAGCGAGTGCAGTTCGGGAACCCACGCCGAACATGGGTCTCAGCGCCGCATAGAGCCAGGTCAACAACGTGCAGTTGACAAGGGCGATCAGGAGATTCAGGATGCTGTTTCCTACTATGTATTTTACATGATGTCAAGAAGGTTTTCCCTGCCGCCAAGCCACGTAGTAAGGTAGACCGCTCTATCCGCGTCAAAACAGAACGGGTTTAGATATTGCTCGCTGAGGAAAGACACAAGGAATGGACCCTATGGCGGAAGAGATCTATGACGTGATCGTGATCGGCGGCGGGCCGGCGGGCACG
>CAZLMZ010000038.1:8270-17996 GCA_964560475.1 uncultured Anaerolineae bacterium | reverse complement strand
GCCTTTTTCCGCGACAAGCAGGTCGCGGTGGCAGGCAACGGCGAGGAGGCAGCTGAAGAGGCCCTGCTGCTGGCCCGTTTTGCCAGCCAGGTGCACATGTTGGTGCCGACGGCGGGCCTCAACGTGTCGCCTGAGCTGGAAGCGCAACTGCGCCAAGATCCGAAGGTGACCATCCACCTGGCCACGCATGTGCGCGAGATTCGGGGGGAGCAGCAGGTCGAAGCGGTGCGGGTCTCGGAGCCGGGTGGCGCCGAGCATGAGCTGCCGGTGGACGGCATCTTTCTCTACTTGCAGGGGCGGCAGCCGATCACGGGCTTTTTGGAGGGCCAGGTCGAGACTACCGAGTCGGGCTGTCTCGCCGTCGACGAGAGCCAGCAGACGCACGTGCCCGGCGTCTTTGCCGTGGGTGATGTGCTGTGCACCCACCTACGCCAGGCAGTGGTCGCCGCGGCCGAGGGCGCGATCGCCGGGATGTCAATCGAGCGCTACCTATCGGGGCGAGAGCGCCTGCGACCGGATTGGTCGTAGGACTTCAGACTCTATCCGCCGTTGCCAGGAGGCGAGACCGATCTCCATTGGCGTTTTCTTCAATGTCCCTTGCCGCCGGGATGACAAGGAACACCATGCCTGACAAAAGCGATAGCACTGCCGCTGCCGAGTACCAGATCTGGAGGCCCAGCCGATCGCTGATCGGTCCTGCCATAGCCAAACCGAGCGGCGAAGTGATCCAGATCAAACTGCCAAACAGAGTCAGCACCCGCCCCTGCATCTCGGGCGCGATCGTGCTCTGCAAGATCGCCATCAATGGGCCATCGACTAGCGGTATCATCAGACCCACCACAGCGCCGCTCATCATCGCTGCCCAGAACAGATCCCCGGGGATCACGCCCCAGGTCAGGAAGGCCAGGGAAAAACCCACCGCACCCAACGCCATGGTGTAGATCTTTTTCCGAAAGCCGCCCCACACGCTCAAGGCTAACCCGCCAGCGATGCTCCCGCCGCCAATCGCGGCCTCCAGCATGCCAAGCTGAGCCGCAGTGCCGCCAAAATGATCCTTGACCAGCAACGGGACCAGCGAAAAGGCCGGCGTCAGCACGATCTTGAACACCATGGCAACGCCGGTCAGGATCAGCAAGCCAGGCCAAGCAAGCACATAGCGCAAACCATCGCGGATATCGGCCCAGATCGACTGCTTCTCGGATAGATCCTCTCCCGCAGCTGCACGCCTGGGCTGCGGGATGGGCACGAAAAAGAGCGGTACGATCGCCAGTGCGGCCGTCCCCACGTCCGTCATCATCACCCCGTGCATGGGCAGGAGCGACATCAGCAGGGCGCCCAACGGTGCGCCAAAAACGTTGAGCGAGCCGTTCAGCGTCTGATTCATGCCGGCCACGCGCGTCAACTGCTCCTTGGGTACCATCAGCGAAGTAGAAGCCTGCATAGCGGGCCAATGGAAGCTGCCGCCCACCGAGCGCACGAACATGATCGCATACACGTGCCATGTTTGGATCGCGTCGATCCAAAAGAGGTAGGCGAGGCACAGCGAAGCCAGGGCGATCGCCGCGTCGGCCACGATCATGACGATGCGCCGATTCCAGCGATCCACGTACGCGCCCGCCAAGGGGCCGAGCGCGATCTCGGGAATTAACCCTACCAGGGAGGCAGTCGCCAGCACAGTGGCCGAGCCTGTCCGGTCAGTCAGCCACCAGATGAGGGCAAACTGGGCGACCTTGCTGCCGAGCAGCGAAAAGGCCTGCCCCGTCCAGATCGTGAAGAAGGGACGTGCCCAACCCGTGGCCTGCGGATGATCCTGCATGATCTATGGCCTTTCTGCGCTGAGTGTGGTTCGTCTCGTCGGGCAGGACACGAAGAACTTTCCTTGAAATTATAACATGCAGATATTGATTTGTCAATATGAATATGAGAAAAATTGAGTTCTGGGTAGAGAATATGTTCCATGAAGCTAGCCGCAAACCTTATCTGTGTTCAAAATACCTATTGACAATATGTACTTAGGGTGGTATACTATGGTAGATCGTTCGGTGAGAGGAGGTGATGTACATGCCTGGATTCGATGGAACAGGCCCGCAAGGCAAAGGGCCGATGAGCGGGCGCGGTGAAGGACACTGTGCGCTGGTGCTTCCTTCTGAGGAAGGCCGTGCGCCCTATGGCTATGCTGGCCTGCAAGGCACGCCCGTGGCCCTTGGGGCGCCGACGCGTGGGCCGCTCCTGCGGAGACGCATCCTGGGTAGACTGCCCCGGGTGTGGCGAGCAGGGCGCGCCCTGCGACGAGGTCGAGGGCGCCGACGGCGTTGGTAACAAGTCAGACACAAGAATGAAAGGAGATAGGTGCAATGCCACGTGGAGATCGAACAGGCCCGGCTGGGATGGGGCCAATGACAGGCCGTGGAGCAGGCTACTGCGCCGGCTATGACGCGCCGGGTTATATGAACGCGGCACCTGGCCGCGGCGGGGGTTATGGCCGCGGTGGCTGGGGGCACGGGCACGGCTACCGGCACTGGTACCATGCGACCGGCCTACCAGCCTGGGCACGCTTTTCCGCTCCGCCATGGAGCGCGGCTCCGGGGTGGGGTGCTGCTCCAGTATGGGGTGCGCCGACGAAGGAGCAGGAGGCCGAGGGCCTCAAGGCCCAGGCAGAATGGCTGCAGGAGCAACTGGACGAAATCCAGCAGCGCATCGGCGAGCTCAAGCAAGAGTAACACCTGCAAAAACGGGGCGGATGACACTGCTGCATGCTGGCCATCCGCCCCGGCACCCAAGGGAGGGCGGGGAACCGCAAGGTTCCCCGCTCGCCAAGTGGGCCAAACTGATTATAATCGTGTATGAGGAGGAGCACAAATGAAGATCGCCGTTACGGCAAATGGGCAAGACCTGGATGCGCCGACGAGCCCCGTTTTCGGGCGCTGCCCGACGTACATCCTCGTGGACACCGAGACGATGCAGTTCGAGGTCGTGGCCAACCCCGCCCTCTCTGCTGGGAGCGGTGCGGGCATTCAGGCCGCCCAGTTTATCATCGAGCAGGGGGCGCAAGCCGTGGTGACCGGCAACGTGGGCCCCAACGCCTACGGCGTCTTTGCGGCAGCGGGCGTCCCAGTCTACCTGTACAACGACGGTACGGTGCGCCAGGCGCTAGAAGCCTACAAGGCAGGGGAACTGCAGGCAGCCGGTGGGCCGAGTGGCCCAGCACACGCCGGGATCGGGCGTGGCGGCGGCCGGAGGCGGGGCCGGTAGGTATAGCCTACAATCGGTAGAACGCTTGGATCGAATGAGAAGGGAGTGAAGGACATGGGTGGAGGTCGTGGAGGAGGCCGCGGCGGCAGCGCCGGCCGAGGTGGCGGGCGCGGGCCAGGCCGGCAGGGTGGCCCGGCGGCAGCAGGGCCGGGTGGCTACTGTGTCTGCCCGAGCTGCGGGCAGCGCCAGGCGCACACGGTAGGTGTGCCCTGTTACCAGATCAAGTGTCCCAAGTGTGGGACGCAGATGACACGGGAAAGGTAAACTGCAGACATGATCCGCATCACACTCTGCCCGGCAGGATGCCAGCTTGATCCAGAGGTGCGGATATGATTGTCGCCATAGCGAGCGGCAAGGGAGGGACGGGCAAGACGACCGTTGCCATCAACCTGGCATTGAGCCTGGCGGAAGGGGACGCAGCGGATGGTGTGAGGAAGAAGGCGGGCCAGCCGCTGTTCCTGGATTGCGATGTCGAGGAGCCGAACGCCGCCCTCTTTCTCGATCCCGAGATCGAGAATCGACGTGAGGTCGGGCAGTTGGTCCCAGAGGTGGACCCGGCGGTCTGTACCTACTGCGGGCGCTGTGCGCAGGTGTGCGAATACCACGCCATCGCCGTCGTAGGGGACAAGGTGCTCGTCTTTCCCGAGCTGTGCCACGGCTGTGGCAGCTGCACGCTCAACTGCCCGGAAGGGGCGATCCACGAGGTGCTGCACGTCATGGGTACCGTGGAGCGCGGCCGGGCAGGGGCGATCGCCTTTGCGCAGGGGACGATGAACGTCGGCGAGGCGATGGCGGTGCCGATCATCCGCCAGTTGAGGGCATGGGCCATCCCGCCCAGGCACGATGGCCGGCTGGTGATCCTCGATGCACCGCCGGGCACTGCCTGCCCGGTCGTGGAGACGATGCGTGGTGCGGACGTAGTCCTGATGGTGACCGAGCCGACCCCCTTTGGGCTGCACGACCTGCGCCTGGCGGTAGAGGTGGCGCGCGACGAGCTGGGCCTGCCGGTAGGCGTGGTGGTCAACCGCGATGGGGTCGGCGACCGGGGCGTCGATGCCTACTGTGCAGCGGAGGGGATCCCGATCTTGATGCGCATCCCCCTCGATCGGCGCATCGCCGAGGCATACTCGGAAGGGATACCGTTGGTGGACGCCCTGCCGGCCTACCGAGAGCGGTTCCAGGCCCTCTACCGGCAGATCGCGCGCTTGGTGGAGGCGAGCGCGTGACGCGGGTCGGCTGGCTTGCAGCGACCGGGGACCGCGTGAAACGGGCAAAGGTGGACGGCCGTTTGGGTAGGGAAGAGACTTGAGCGAACGTATGTTGGAGGGTACTGCACCAGCCTCCGCTGCGGCGGCGCAGCCTATGAACGTCGAGCGCTGGGGATGGTACTCGATCGGGATCAACGTCGTCCTGGTGTTGATCAACTGGATCGTGGCTGTGGCCTCGGGGAGCCTGGCCGTACAGGCAGAGATGATCCACAACGTCGTCGATCTGCTAACCGCGATCGGCGTGCTGGTCGGCCTCAAGCTGGCGACGCGCAAGTCAAAGGCCTTTCCCTACGGCCTCTATAAGGTGGAAAACGTGGTCTCGGTGATTCTCGGGATCATGACCTTTCTCACGGCCTACGAGATCGCGCACGATGCGCTGTTTGCAGACGCGGTCGTCGCGACGGTGAACACGTGGATGCTCGGCGGCGTCGCCGTAGCCACGGCGATCCCGCTGGTTTTCAGCCATTTCGAGCTGCGCGCGGGGCAGACCGCCAACTCGCCAGCGCTCATTGCCGATGCAAGGGAATACCGGGCGCACGTGTTTACGACCGGCGTCGTCCTTGCTGCGCTGGTCGGACAGTGGTTCGCGCTACCGCTGGATCGGTTCGCGGCGTTGGTCATCGTCGTGGCGATCGGAAAGACGGGGTGGGAGCTGCTCGCCGATGGTATGCGCGTCCTGCTGGATGCCTCGCTAGATGCGGAGATGATGCACAAGATCCGGGAGGCCATCGCTGCCGAGCCGACTGTGGCTGAGGTGGTGGAGGTGACGGGGCGTAATGCGGGACGCTATCGCTTTGTCGAGGCGGCGGTGACGCTGCGCGTGCAGGAACTGGAAAAGGCCGAGGCGGCTACGCAGCGGATCGAAGCGCGGGTACACGAGGCTTGCCCGTACGTGGATCGGGTACTGATCCACGCCGAGCCGGTTAAGCGCACCCATCGTCGCTATGCGCTTCCACTGGCCGACCGAAGCGGCACCCTGAGCGAGCATTTTGGGGAGGCGCCCTACTTTGGCCTGGTACAGGTTCGTCTGGCCGATGGCGCTGTCGTAGAGCAGCGCATCCTGGCTAACCCCTTCCTGGACGAAGAGAAGGCCAAGGGCATCCAGGTAGCAGAGTGGCTGGTCGAACAGAAAGCCGATACCGTGCTGCTCAGAGAGGATCTACACGGCAAGGGGCCGGTGTATGTGTTCGGTGATGCCGGGACCGTGCTCGAGCGGACCGATGCCGATACAATAGATAAGGCGATGGAAGAACAGGGGGATGAGCGCGTTGAAGCAGTTGGTCGTACTGAGCGGTAAAGGGGGAACGGGCAAGACGACGGTGACGGCGGCGCTGGCGCACCTCGCCTCGCAGGAGAGGTCGTTGGTCCTGGCGGATGCGGACGTGGATGCGGCCAACCTGGAACTGGTGCTCGACCCGGTTCAGCAGGAGGTCCACGACTTTTGGAGCGGCAAGCTGGCGGTCATCGACCCGGAAGCGTGCACGGCCTGCGGGCGCTGTGCCGAGGTCTGCCGTTTCGAGGCCGTCGTCGCGGGCGACGTGTACCGGGTGGATCCGCTGGCCTGTGAAGGCTGTGCCACCTGTTCCTACCAGTGCCCGGTCGAGGCGATTAGCATGCACGAGCAGCATGCCGGGCGTTGGTTTCGTTCCGAGACGCGCTTTGGCTCGCTCTTTCACGCCCACCTCTTTGCCGGGCGCGAGAACTCGGGCAAGCTGGTGACGACGGTCAAGCAGCAGGCGAGCGTGTATGCGCTCGATGCCAAGGCTGCGCTGCTCCTGGTCGATGGCCCGCCTGGGATCGGCTGTCCCGTGATCTCGGCCAGCGTGGGCGCCGATTTGGCACTGCTGGTGGTCGAACCGACGGTCAGTGGAGCGCACGACCTGGAACGCGTGCTGGCGACGACCGAGCATTTCGGGGTGCCGGCGGTGGCCGCGATCAACAAGGCCGATCTCAACCCGGCCCGTTCGGACCAGATTGCAGCCTATTGCAGCGAGCGGGGGATCGAGGTGGTGGGACGTATCCCGTACGATACGGTGGTGACCGAGGCTATGGTCGCCGGGCAGCCGGTGACTGCTGTCGAGGATGGCGCGGTCAGTCGCGCGCTGCACGAGGTGTGGGAGGGATGCAAGCGCCACATCTGATCGGATCGCACTGCACCATAGGTGAGCATATCCTGCCGCGATAGACACGCCCGGAAGCGAGTGATAGAGGTGAATCAGCGAATGATGTACGTAGATGTGGCCCGTTGTACGGGTTGCGGCGCGTGTGTGGACGCGTGCCCGGCAGGAGCCATTCAGGTCGTAGAGGATGAGCGCGGAGGCCACGCCCAGATCGACGCGGAGACGTGCCGAGTGTGCGAAGCGTGCATAGCAGCCTGCCCCGAGGAGGCGATCATGGTGCAGCTTGAGGGCGAGTTGGTGTCGCCAGAGGAGACCATGCCGGTCCAGGCACCGTCCCGGGCGATCCAGCCGGCGTGGCCGGTGCCCAAGGCAGTGATATGGGCCGGTGCGGTGTTGGCGCTTGCAGGGCGCGAGATCCTGCCGCGGGTGGCGGATCTGCTGGTGGATGCCGTGGCGCGGCGGGCGAGCCAACCGTCGACGCCGATGAGCGGCGTGCCATCGGGTAGCGACAGGTTTCCCAACCTGTCGGCTGGGAGCCAGCGCCAGCACCGGCAGCGTCAGCGCAGAGGACGGACATAGCACGACCAGAGGCCCGTCCTTGGCGACCTTTGGTCGCCGGAAGAGCAGGTCTCTGGTGAGAACAGGGAGAGACGCATGCCCATCTATGAGTATCACTGCTCAGCGTGCGGCGGGACGTTCGAGTTGCTGGTGCGCGACGATCGCGCTATTCATTGCCCGGATTGTGGCAGCCTCTCTGTGGAAAAGCTGCTCTCCGCGCCCTATGTGTCGAGCGGCCAGGTTGCCCGGCAGGCGGGGCATACCTGCTGCGGTCGGGAGGAGCGTTGCACCGCACCGCCATGCAGCGATGGGGGCGCGTGCCGCCGCGGCTAGAGACCGTTTCGACGCACGGGTCCGCGCGTTCGGGCGGTAAGAAACCCCTTGTTGACGGCAAGGTCGCACGATCCTGTGTCGTGAACGGTGGGTTTTTCGTAATCGCACGGGCACATGTGCGCCGCGCGAAAATGTGCTATGATATAGCGGCAGGTTTTCTATCTGGTGGCCGGGCGCAGGTCCGGAATCTATAGAGGAGTGAATCCGTGCAGCTATATCATCTCAGGTACGTTCCGTGGCTCGAGTCGCAGTTGATCTATCATGCGCAGCCACGCGTGGGCGTGGAGGGGATCAATATCCTGGCCCCGAGCGAGCCGTACGTCTGTATCGGCTATCACCAGGACTTGGAGCAAGAGATCGATGTGGCCTATTGCCAGGCACAGGGGATCCCGATCTTTCGCCGCGAGGTGGGCGGCGGCGCAGTCTACCTCGACGGGAACCAGGTCTTTTACCAGATCGTGCTGAACAAGAACCATCCCCTAGTCCAGGGCGGCAAGGAAGCGTTTTTCCGGCGCATGCTGCAGCCCGTGGCCGAGGCCTATGGTGACCTGGGGGCGCCAGCGAGCTACCGGCCGGTCAACGACGTGGTGAACAAGGAAGGGCGCAAGCTGTCTGGCACCGGCGCGGCGACGATCGGCGACTATGTCGTGCTGGTCGGAAACCTGATCGCCGATTTCGATTACGAGACCACGGCGCGCGTGCTGCGTGTGCCCGACGAGAAATACCGTGACAAGGTGTTCAAGAGCATGCGCGAGAACCTGACCACGCTGAAGCGGGAGACGGGGCGCGTGCCGACGTGGGACGAGATGGTTCCCCCTTTGATCCACCGCTTTGAGCGAGTGTTTGGTTCGCTGGAGCCGCAGGCGCTCCCACAGGCGGTCGTCGACCAGGTCGAGGCCCTCAAGCCGATCTTCCAGGAAGATGCCTGGCTCTACAAAAAGGGACGGCGCGAGCCGGGCCGCAACGTCAAGATCGCTACGGGCGTGAACGTCATCCACCGCCTGCACAAGGCACCGGGCGGGCTGATCCGGGCGACGGTCGAGGTTGCGGACGGGCAGTGGCGCTATGTTTCGCTGTCGGGTGACTTTTTCTGCTATCCCCACGACGCGATCGGCGAGCTGGAGGCGGTGTTGGAAGGGACGCCGTGCGAGCAGACACGAGACGTGATCGCCGATTTCTATGCCCAGCACGAGATCGAGACGCCGGGCGTGTCGGTCGACGATTGGGTGCAGGCCCTCACGGGATAGGACACCATGGTCAGACTGATTACTTGCTGCGGTGCAGGCCGGATCGTGCGCGGATGATTGCCTTTGGGCCCGTGCCGTCGAGGCGCCTGGGCCGTAGCTTGGGGATCAACCACATCCCGCCCAAGCGGTGTACCTATTCCTGCATCTACTGCCAAATCGGCCGCACGAGGCGCATGCAGGTCGCGCGGCAGACGTTCTATTCCCCGGCAGAGATCGTAGACGCGGTGCGGGAACAGGTCGACCGGGTCAGGGCACGCGGTGAGGGGGTCGACTATCTGGCCTTCGTGCCCGATGGGGAGCCCACGTTGGACGCCAACCTGGGACGCACGATCGAGGGATTACGACCGCTGGGCTTCCCGATCGCCGTGATCAGCAATGCCTCTCTCCTCTCGCGCCAGGACGTCCGAGCCGACCTGCTGAGGGCGGACTGGGTCTCAGTCAAAGTGGATGCTGTGGACGAGCGCGCCTGGCGGCACGTCGACCGCCCGCGCGGCAGCCTCGACCTCGCTGCGATCCTGGAGGGTGCGCTGGCGTTTGCGCGTTCGTTTCAGGGTACGCTGGTCACAGAGACCATGCTCGTGGCAGGCGTGAATGACGGCGCAGCGCAAATCGAGGGCGTTGCCCGCTACCTGGGCGAGCTGCGCCCGGCGACCGCATACCTGGCTGTGCCGACCCGGCCTCCGGCGGAGGAGTGGGTGCGTGCTCCCGATGAGCAGGTGCTCAACCGCGCATACCAGATCATGAGCGAACACGTGGCGCACGTCGAGTACCTGATTGGCTACGAGGGAGACGCCTTTGCCAGCACCGGGGACATCGAGGCGGACCTGCTGAGCATCACCGCCGTTCACCCCATGCGCGAGGATGCGGCGCGTGCCTTCCTGGAGCGGGCTGGAGCCGGGCAGGAGACGATCGCCCGGTTGGTCGCCGAGGACCGGCTGGTCGAGGCCA
>CAZLMZ010000038.1:0-8170 GCA_964560475.1 uncultured Anaerolineae bacterium | reverse complement strand
GCCGGGCAGGAGACGATCGCCCGGTTGGTCGCCGAGGACCGGCTGGTCGAGGCCACCTATGGGGAGCATCGCTTCTACGTGAGAAGGTTGTAGCGCGGCGTATCGCGACGCGCCTCATGTCATTGACGCTATGCCAGGATGCGCCTATAATGATCCCCAGCATGGGCGGAGGAGGGGGCTAGGCATAGGAGGCAGAGGCTATGGCATCACAGGAGGCGCGGCACCATCACGTCGTGATCGTCGGCGGGGGGTTCGCCGGGCTGTACGCGGCGCGCTCCCTGGCACGCACGGGCGTGCAGGTCACACTGGTGGATCGGCGCAACTTTCACCTCTTCCAGCCGCTGCTCTACCAGGTGGCCACTGGAAACGTGCCCCCGGGCGACATTAGCTCGCCGCTTCGCTCCGTACTCAGCCGCTACAAGAACGTCCGCGTGCTCCTGGGTGAATTGGTCGACCTGGTGCCAGCGGAGCACAAGGTGATCCTGGCCGATGGCGAGCTGTCGTACGACACGTTGATCGTGGCCACCGGCGTCCAACCTACCTATTTTGGGCAGGAGGCCTGGACCCAGTGGGTCATGCCGCTCAAGACGATCGAGGACGCGGCGGCGATGCGGCGCCAGATCCTGTACGCGTTCGAGGCTGCCGAGCGCGAGGCGGATCCCGCGCTGCAACGGACCTGGATGACGTTCGTCGTGATCGGTGGCGGCAGCACGGGCGTCGAGCTGAGCGGGGCCATCGGCGAGCTGGCGCACCACACGCTGCGCAGTGATTTTCGCAACATCGATCCGCAGGATGCCCGGATCCTGCTGCTCGAGCTGACGGATCGCATTTTACCCGCGTTTCCCCCTTCCCTTTCTGCCAAGGCAGCCGCCTCGCTGGCGCGCTTGGGCGTCACGATACAGACCGGCACACGCGTGACGGACGTCCGCGAGGGCGTCGTCCAGGTGCAGCAGGGGGAGCAGACCGAGCAGATTGAGACGCGCAGCATCCTGTGGACAGCGGGCGTACGGGCCACGGCCGTGGCGCAGATTCTCTCCGAGCGGACGGGTGCCATACAGGATCGGATGGGGCGGATCGCTGTGGAACCGGACCTGACGGTACCCGAATATCCGGACATCCTGGTCCTGGGCGACCTGGCAAACATTTCCCCTGCTGGAAGGGAAAAGCCGCTGCCGGGCGTCGCTCCGGTGGCGATCCAGGAAGGCCAGTACGCAGCCGGGCTCATCCGCGCGCGGATCGAGGGCCGGACGCCAGGGCCATTTCGCTATTTCGACCGGGGAAACCTGGCGGTGATTGGGCGGAACGCAGCCGTGGCAGAGATCGGGCGGCTGCGGTTCAGCGGGTTCATCGCGTGGCTGCTGTGGGTTTTCGTGCACATCGTCTACCTGATCGGATTCGACAACCGGCTACTGGTCATATTCCGGTGGGCGTGGAATTACTGGACACGGAAGCGTGGGGCGCGGTTGATTGTTGGGATGGAGTAGAAGAGCTTAACCAAAGAACCGGATCTCGAGCATCTCGCACAGGCAGTGATAGAGGTGGATGTGCAACTCCTGGGCGCGGTCGGTCTGTGCGCCGGGGGCGCGGATCGGGATGTCGGCGAGGGAAGCGAGGCGGCCCCCGCCAGCGCCGGTGAGCGAGATCACGGTGAGCCCCAGCGCACGCGCGACGAGGGCCGCGTAGCAGACGTTGCGTGCGTTGCCACTGGTGCTGATCCCGAGCAAGACGTCGCCCGGACGGGCCATGACCAGCAGTTCCTGTGCATAGCCGACGGCGTGAAGCGCGACGTCGTTCTCCAGCGCGCTGCTGAGCGAGTGGTTCAGGCCGAGGACCGTGGCGCGCAGGCCACGCTCGAGCGCATCGCCCAGCACCTCTCCGTCGGAGCCGGCAACGGCAAGGCGGGCGCGTAGCGCGTCGCCGAGCGGGCGGGGAAGGGTGTAGGATTTGAGCATCTCGGCGCTGATGTGCACGGCGTCGGCCATGCTGCCGCCGTTGCCGCATAAGTAAAGGCAGCCGTCTGTAGCCTGTGCCCCGGCGATGGCGTGGTAGGCGTCGATCAGCGCGGGCGCTGCCTCAGCGAGCGGCGGATGGCGCACGATCATGGCCTCGACGGGGGCGCGCAGCGCGGGCGAGAGGGCGTCAAAGCGGGAATCGAGATCGCGATCGCCGAAGGCCATAGCTGTGATCCTTTCGTTGCGAGATTCCGGGCTGGTGTCCGGCCGATAGGTCGAAAACCTATCGCTGCTCCAGACTCTCTTCTACCTCGATGTTGCGCTCGGCCAAGACCTCGTACAGCGCGTCCAGGTCCTCCGTGGCGACCACGGCGAGGGCCTTTTTCTCGGCAGGGGCAAAGGGATGCAGCAGCCCCTCGAACTCGGGCTCGTTCATGAGCTCTTGCAGCGTCTCTTTATCCTTGACCTGGATCAGTGTGATCGTCTGCAGCGACACGTCGCCATAGTACTTGCCCCAGGCACGGACCTTGAGGATGATCTGGCGCGACAGCGGGCCCGTATGGTGGGCCTGTAAGCGGCTCAGGATCTCATCCACGGTTAGCCCGTTCGCCGCCGCCTCTTCCACCGCCGTGCGGGTGAGGAAATAGCGCCCCTTTTCGTCCTGGCTGGTAAAGGGTGCAATCTGCTCATAGATGTAGATGCTGGGCAGTGGGATGGAGAACTGTAGCTGGCCCTCGGCGTCAATGGTGAAGGAGGGATGCGCCTTTTCGTCGGCGGACTTGGTCCGCGCAGGTGGATAGCCGAGCGCCTGCAAGTTGCGGATCAGCTCTTCTGTCTCGCCGTGACGCGAGGCAATGATCGCCACGGCATCGTCTACACGGTTGGCAAAACGCGAGCTGATGCGCGGGTCCTGCATCAGGCGGTCGAGCAACGCCCCGTCGTGGGCCTGCAGCATGTCGCTGCGACGATGGATCTTGATCCGCTCGTGGATCTCTTGCCATTCCTCCAGCGTGCGCACCACGTTCTGTGGCAGCGGCGTGTCGCTCAACTGGTTCAACGTGTCGATGATGCGCGCAGCGTGCCAGCCGTTGCGCTGCGCGCGATAGACCGATTCGCGCGAGAGGCGGTAGGTAATCGCGCGCTCGGCACTGATCCGCTCGGCAAACTCGTCGAGCTTGGCCAGGGTGAGGTCGCTGATCGGGTCGAGCGCCACGATCTCGAAATTGGGCTGGACGATGAGCCTGCCCTCTCCCTGCGGAACGGACAGCTCCCGGCCGAGGCCCAGTGCCCATTCACCCGCCTGGGTGAGACGATAGGCTGCCAGGCGACCCTCCGAGAAGCCCAGGTCGACCAACCCCATCCAGTACAGCGGTTCGCACAACATGGCGCGAACGAAACCGGCCTCGACCACCTCCCATCCTTCTGCTTCGTCCTCGAAACGCGGCGAGATACTCCAGCCGAGCTTGTTGCCATAGCTGATATAGGGCGAGCGAAAGGAGGTATAGCCATAGTAGGTATAGTACTCGGCACTGCCGGGCCGGTAGCCACGCGGGAACAGGAAATCGTAATCGGCCAGGCGCAGCACGTCGAGCAGGTGAACGACCGGCACCCAGTGCTGCGCTGGCGCAGATGCGTCGCGATGCTGGAGCACGGTCCGGTGGAAGTCGGCCATGTGTTCCAGTACGGTGGCGCGGGCACCGGTGATCGCTCCGGGCACAGGTTCGAGCCGGGAAGCAGCGCCCATCACCGTGATCCGCGGGATACTGAGCACTTCGTTCCAGAAGGTGCCATCGCGCCAATGGACGTAGGCTTGCTTGACCCGGTCGCTGGCCTCCCGGCCCAGGAAGGAGGGATGGTCGACGCCGTGCACGCTGCTCTCACCGGCTTTCAGCAGGCCCAGGTCAGTCAACAAGAGCCGCAAGAAGAGCAAGCGCGGGACCTCGAGTTCGTCACGACTGCGCAGCTCTGCGGGAAAGGTCAGCGCCTCGTTGACCAGGCGCAGGTCGCGCTGATAGAGGCGTCCCTCCTTGGTCAGGGAGAGCGGGGTGGTGTGGGCTGCGCTCCAATAGAAATAGAGGTCGCGCTGGAAAGCACGCGCAGAGCTCTCCTGGATCTCGATCTGCTGCTCGATCCGCACCTCGAGTGCCTGCTTGGGCGGCGGTGCGGGAAGGTGCCGTAGCACCTCGTCCGGGATATGGACGGTGCGCACGTTGTCATAGTACACCTTGGTGCGGTTGGAAAAGAACGAGCTGACGATCTCTTGGGCGCATACCAGGCCGGTAGCGATCAGCCGCGCGATCACGGGTTCGAACGAATCGCGCTGTGCTTCCGGCGCACGCGGACCGGTGGCAAAGAGCCTGTCACGACGCGGATCTGGCTTGCCGGCCTCGATCACGCCCTCGTGGATCAGGTGCGCACGTAGGCGGCTGGCCAGGGCGCTCCCGCCGATGCGCTGCAGCTCGGCCAACGTCTCGCGTTCGCGCCGGCCGAGCAGGGACAGCCCTCGCTCGATGGCCTGGGGGGTGAACAGGACCTGGGTCAGGACCTCGATGTAGGACGTCTTGAGCGTCGAGCTGGGCTCGACGCCGAGCAGGCTGGCCATATCTCTCAGGATATCAAAGTGGTAGTCTTGCAGCAGTTTCTGCGCGTCCGTCATGTGCGGCTACTCCACAGCGGGCGTATAGCCCCGCTTTTCCATCTCTTGCACCAGGTCATCCACGGCCTCGGGGTGCACCGCAACCAGGCGCGGCGAGAATTCGTACACCAGGTAGTCGCGCAAGGAGGTGTTGCTCAGCAATTCGTGGAGCGCATAGTCGTCGGCCAGTTCGATCAAGGTGATGTCGTCATAGATGTGCAGCTTGCCATAGTTCTCGCTCCAGGCGACCATCTTGTTCTTCCAGGAAGGGGGGGGGGCCTTGCCCAGCCAACGCGCGAGTGCGCCGAGCACACGGTCGATCGTTTGTCCTTCCCCGAGCGCGCGAAGCACGCCATCGGCGGTGATGCGGTACACGAACTCGTCGGGCGTCGTGGTCTCGAGCTGGCCGATCAGGTGCAAGAGTTCGTGTAGCTGTGCGGGCACCTGGCCCGGTACGACGGTAACGGTCAGGTCGTCCGCGAGCTGGACCGCACCGGCCGGGATCGTTTTCTGTTCCTGCTCGACGATGACCGAGCGGCGGTGCAGGGCAAAGGAGCCGACCGGCGTGACGCGAAAGGCGACGAGGCGGTCATCGTGGTAGCCCAGTTGGACGGCGCCCAGCCAATAGAGCGGCCCTTGCAGCACCGCAAGCACAAAGCGACCGGCACTGTCCTGCCAATCCTCAAAGGTGGCGCCAAACTGTTTTCGCGTCCGGTACGATTCGAGCCACCATACCGACGGTTCAGCGTGGGGATGGAGGAGGTCGGGCGTGATCTGCCATATCGCCCGCATAAAGCCCTGCACCGAGATCCACTGTCCTTCCTCGACCGTCGACAGGAAGCGGAGCACCATCTGGCGCGAACTGCGCCATTCGCGATACAGGTCCTGCGGCTTGAACGAGACGTGCGTCAGGTTGCGGCGGACGCGGATGTCGGTGTCCTGGCGACGCAGCATGTCCATCTCGCTCCACGCGGTGGTATTGAGCCAGGTATAGAGGATGACGTACATCTGCACCGTGGGCGCGAGGCTGAGCAGGTGCTGGAACGCCTCCCGGCGCCGCACGATCGGCTGACCTCGCCCGGCACGGATGGCACCGAGCGTGTCGAGCAGCACATAGCAGAACTCGATCTCTTCGTCGCCCGCTTGGCCTGTGTCAAAGGCCGGCGTGGCGCGTAGCACCTGGCGGTTGATGGTGCGCAGGTGGTAGCGCGGTGTGGGCACGGTGATCGAGGCATTGTACACGTTATAGGGCGTCCGCCGGCGCTGGACGATCTCTTCTACCTCTTCTGGGATGTGATCCCAGTCGGCAAAGTGGGGCCACTCGCCCTCTGCCGGCAGGCGTGAACGGACTGCCTCGCTATGCGGCGTGTGCTCGCCGACATAGTTCCACACCACGTACAGCGAGTGGACGATCGACGTCGCCTGGCGCGAACGGACCTTGAGCGTCTCCTGCTCGTCCTCGGGGTAGAGTGGCACCAGGCCGGGGTGGGGCGGAAGCGCAGCGCGCACGCCATAAGGCAGCAAGTAGTAAGCGATCTGATCGCGCTTGAAGCGCAGCAGCAGGCCGCGGTCGGCGAGCTCGACTACTTGCCGGTGCAGCGTATGACGTCCCAGGTCGGGGGCCCGCTCGGACAGCAGGTGGACCAGGTTTTCACCACTGAAGCCATAGCCAGGCTCGAGGACGAGGTGCACGTAGGTCAGGAGCTCGAGCAGCGACGGCTCTAGCGATCGCAGCCGATCCTGGATCGCCTGCGGGTCCGCCAATGCCGCTGCCAGTTGCTCGACGATCGGGTCTTTGCGCGTCCCCTTGACCTCGATCCCGCGCTGCTGGGCCAGTTCGCGCAGCTCGATGATCGTCTGCTGGCCCAGCACCTCGACGTACTCGTCGATCATCTTGGGGCCCAGATCGGACAGATCTGATGCCGGAAGGCCGCGCGTGGGATCGAAACCGCGAAAGGATTCGGGCTGGCGGACCCATCCCAGGAGCACGGCGCCGGCGTGCTCGCAGACGGTGCCCTGTTGGTGTGAGCAGGTGCAGCGCGCATGGAGGGACTGGTCCTGGAGGGTGATCTCGACGACCTGCGAGCGCCCTGGTGAGTCGCGGATGTGCGCGTGAAGCGTCGCGCCCTCGATCGCAGGATCGACAATGTGCCCCTGGTGATAGTACATCTCGGCTTTGTCCCGAGTGTACTCGTCGAGCAAGCGCCTGACGTCTCGCTCGGTCAGGGCATACAGTCGTTGCCGGTCTAGCTGTGGTTCCATTCGTCTGGTTAATACTCCTACGATCCCGCCGCTAGATAGGGCATCTTTTCCTCGGCCTGCAAGGCGAGCAAGACCGGCTCGTATTCGGCGAGCTCGTGATCGTACAGGATCTCGTAGCGGTAGCCTTGCTCGGTCAGGAACAGCTGGCGCTTGGCCGAGAACTCTTGCTCGCGCGTATCGCGGCTGACGAGCGTGTAAAAGTGTGCCAGCAGCCCGTAGCGCTTGGGGCGAAGGATGCGCCCCAGCCGCTGTGCCTCTTCTTGGCGCGAGCCAAAGGTGCCGGAGATCTGGATCGCGACGTTGACGTCGGGCAGGTCGATCGAGAAATTGCCCACCTTGGAGACGACGAGCACGTTGATCTCGCCCTGGCGCAACTGCTTGTAGAGCTCCTCGCGGCGGCGCACGGCGGTCTTGCCGGTGATCAGCGGCGCGTCGATGGCATGGGCGATCGTTTTCAACTGATCGAGGTAGGTGCCGATGATCAGTACCGAATCCTGGTCGTGCTTTTCGAGGAGCGTGCGCAGCACAGGCAGCTTGGCCGGGTTGTTGGCCGAGATGGTGGCCTTTTCCCGCATCTCGGCGACGGCATAGATCATGCGATAGTCCTCGGGCAAAGGGATGCGGACCTCGTGGCACTCGGCGGTGGCGATCCAGCCCTGCCGCTCCAGGTCTTTCCACGGCACGTCGTATTTCTTGGGCCCGATCAGGGCAAAGACGTCCTCCTCCTGCCCGTCTTCGCGGACCAGCGTCGCGGTGAGGCCCAGGCGGCGGCGGGCCTGGATCTCGGCGGTAATGCGAAAGACGGGGGCAGGCAGCAGGTGCACCTCGTCGTAGATGATCAGGCCCCAATCGCGCTGGTTGAACAGCGCAAAGTGTGGAAAGGGCGCGCCCTTGCGCTTGCGGTAGGTGAGGATCTGGTAGGTCGCGAGCGTGATCGGCCGGATCTCTTTGGCGTTGCCGGTGTATTCGCCAATGTCTTCGTCGCGCAGGTCGGTCTTGTCGAGCAGCTCGGCTTTCCACTGCCGGGCGGCGACCGTGGACGGGGTGAGGATCAGCGTGGCGCACTGCGTCTTGGCCATGGCGGCCATGCCGACCATGGTCTTGCCGGCGCCGCAAGGAAGGACGACGACGCCGCTGCCGCCGTATTCCTGTCCAGAGGCATAAAAGATGTCGGCGGCCTCTTGCTGGTAGTGGCGCATGACAAACCGTTCGCCTTCGAGCGTATAGTCACGGAGCTGGAAGGGCAGTTCGGCGCCCTCGACATAGCCGGCCAGGTCCTCCGCCGGAAAGCCGAAGCGGGTCAGGGCCAGCTTGATGTGGC
>CAZLMZ010000037.1:9445-20261 GCA_964560475.1 uncultured Anaerolineae bacterium | reverse complement strand
GCGGCTCCCGGTAGAGGGCGACGGCGCCCAGGGTGACTATGTCCAGCTCGCCGAGGTCGAGATCCGCTGACGCGCGCCCTCGCATCGACGGCAGGATCTGTCATTGCGAGGAGGAGCGGGCGCTCTTTCCGATGAGGCACAGATCTGTCATTGCGAGGAGGGACCGGCGGTCTTTCGGTCCCGACGAAGCAATCTCCAAGGCGCATACGGAAACCAACACTGGTGCTCTTGACGCAAGGTGGAGACTGCTTCGCTTCGCTCGCAGTGACAGTGCAACAGCCCTAGTGGCCGGCGCGTTCGATTGGCGTGGACGCCGATCTGTGTTAGAATGACATCAGCATCCCCTGGGTATCTCGAGGAGGGTCAACCGATCCGTGTTGCGTGACTACCAGTCCTGGCGGCGCGATTACCTCCTGCAGATCAGCCGTGCCATGACCTCCCAGCTCGATCTGCGGGCCGCGCTGCGCCTGATCCTCGAGGCCGCCACCGAGCTCGTAGGCGGGCAGGCCGGCCTGATCGCGCTCACCCAGCCCGACGGCAGCTACAAGCTGCACGCCAGCTATGGCCTGCCGCCGCAGGTGCTGCCCCTCATGCGCCCCTTGTTCCCCGATCTCGCCCAGTCAGGCGAAAACGTCGATCCACTCGAGTGGACCATTCCCAACCTCGAGCGGCGCCTCCACCAGGTCGTGCGGCGCATCGGCATCCCCCTCCAGCAGATCGTGGCCCTGCCCATGACCGTCAAAGACACCCTCGTCGGCGTGATCTATGTGCTGCGGCGCGAGGGCACCGCCTTCACCGTGGCCGATCGCCGCACGCTCTCTTCCTTTGCCGGCCAGGCGGCCATTGCCGTGCACAACGCGCGCCTCTACCAGCAGGTGATGCGCGAAAAGCAGCGCCTCGATGCGATCATCGAGAACTCGGGAGATGGGGTCATGCTGCTGGACCCCGCCCAGCGGATCACCGTCTTTAACCGCGCCCTGACCATCATGACCGGCATCCCTGCCGAGGAAGCCATGGGGCGCCCATGCTCAGAAGTGCTTCAGCTTCGCGATCACTTTACCGGTGAGGTGCTGTCCGAGCTCGCTTGTCCGCTCGAGCGCTGCAAGGAAGGAGAGCGTTTCTACGTCGAGGGTGACTATATGCGGGATGACGACATTGTCGTCACGATGGGCATCACCTATTCGCCCCTCTTTGACGCTGAGGGGCAGCTCGTCAACATCATTGCCAACGTCCGCGACATGACCCGCTTCCGCGAGGCGGAAGAGATGAAATCTACCTTTATCTCGGTGATGTCGCACGAGCTCAAGACGCCGGTTGCCTTGATCAAGGGCTATGCCGGGACGCTGGCCCGCGAGGACGCACACTGGGATGAAGAGACCGTGCGCGACAGCGTCGCGGTCATTGAGGAGGAAGCAGATCATCTCACGCAGTTGATCGACGACTTGCTCGACGCATCTCGCCTGCAGGCGGGACAGATGGAGCTCAACAGGGGCCACGTCCGCCTCGACAAGCTCGCCGAACGCATCGTGCTTAAGTTCCGCCCCCAGTCCGATCGGCACACGCTCGACCTTGGCTTCCCCGAGACGTTTCCTGCCGTCCGAGGGGACGAGGAGCGCCTGACTCAGGTCCTGACCAACCTCATCTCGAACGCCATCAAGTACTCGCCCAAGGGTGGGCGCATCCTGGTCTCGGGGCGATATGACCAGGAGCAGGTCTATATCGCCGTCACCGACGAAGGCATCGGTATCCCTGCCGGCGAGCACGAGCGCATTTTCGACCGTTTTTATCGTGTGGACAGCGCGCTGACCCGCCGCACGCAGGGGGCCGGGCTGGGACTATACTTGGCGAAATCGGTGATCGAAGCGCACGGGGGGAGGATCTGGGTCACCAGTAGTCCGGGCAAGGGAAGCACGTTCGTCTTTACCTTGCCGAGGAAGGACTGAGCGCGCGGCGGCGAGTACGCGCAGGTCGATCGTCAGCGGTATCCCAACCGCCTCAGGTCGGCTTCGTTCTGCCGCCACTTGGGCCACACCTTGACCCATAGGTCCAGGTAAACGCGGGTCCCGAGAAGCTGCTCGATCTGTAGGCGTGCTGCCTGGCTGATCGATTTGATCATCTGTCCCCCCCGCCCCAGGAGGATGCCCTTCTGCGAGTCTCGCTCCACATAGATCGTGGCACGGATATAGGTCAGCTCTGCAGTGCGGACCTTGAACTCGTCGACGATGACTTCTGTCGAGTGCGGCACCTCCTGGTGCGTGTGGCTGAGAACCTGCTCGCGGACCAATTCTGCAGCGATGACACGCTCCGTCTGATCGGTGACCTGGTCTTCCGGGTAGAAACGAGGCCCCACCGGCAGGTGCTCGACGATCAGGTCGAGCAGATGCTCACGGTTCTCGCCCGCTGTCGCCGATACAAAGGTGTAGGCGACCGGTTGTACGAGTTCGAGATATGCCTGCAGGCGCTGTGGGCGCTCCGGCTCTGCGACCAGATCGCTCTTGTTCAGGCCCAGGATGAGCGGAATGCCCTGCCCGTGCTCCTGAATGAGCTCCGCGATCTGCCGGTCCTCGTCCGTCGGCGCCTCGGTGCCCTCCACCAGCCAGAGCAGCACGTCGGCGTCGGGGATCGCCTCGACCGCCGTCCTGACCATGCTCTCACCCAGCTTGTGGAACGGCTGGTGGATACCCGGCGTATCGACAAAGATGACCTGGGCTCGTTCCTGGGTCAGGATCCCCAGGATTCGCCGGCGGGTGGTCTGTGGCTTGGGAGAAACGATGGCCACTTTTTGTCCCAGGTAGGCGTTCAGCAGCGTCGACTTGCCTACGTTGGGTCTGCCCACGACGCTGACGAACCCTGAGCGATGGTCGCTGGGAAGGTTCTCGTCAGCAGACATCTGCGTTTGTTCCATATTGACCTGCTATCCTATAGGAGGATGATGCACGAAAAGGAGGTGCACTTTGATCGGCTCGGAACCGCCGCCCATCGTCTCTGTTGTAGGCCGGGCCAAGGTGGGAAAGACGACCTTCTTGGTCAAGCTGATCGCCGAACTGACCTCTCGTGGATACCACATCGGGGTGGTCAAGCACAGCGTCCACGAGTTTGCACTCTCGGAACCGGGTCGCGACACGTGGAGACACGCACAGGCCGGAGCAGAGGCAGTTGCCTTTGCATCCAAGAGCCAACTCGCGCTCACGCGGCAGTTGGATCAGGAACTGGATCTGGACGAGATCGCGTCTCTGCTTGGCCCAGTTGACCTGGTCCTCACCGAAGGATACAAGCAGGCACACAAACCCAAGATCGAGATCTCGCGCCGCGAGCGAGGAACTGGCCTCGTCTGTCGCACGTCAGAGATCATCGCCGTGGTCGGCGACTATCCCATCACGATCGACGTCCCCCAGTTCGATCTCGAGGACGCGGACGGTGTAGCCACCTTCCTGGAGCAGCGCTACCTATCCCACCACCCGCGCTAGTGCCTCAGCGTTGCGCTCCTGCGCCAGCAGAGGCCAAGCACGGCAGAGACGCCAGCCCCTACTCTTCCCGCTCTTCTTGCTCTTGCAGCGTCCGGGCAATGATCGCGGCTTGCTGGCGGCGCGTATCGGACTTGGCCTGGCGCCCCTTCTTATTCGAGGGTACACCATCCAACGGCACGCCTTCGCGCTCCATTGCTTCGTGCCAGGCAAGCTCCATCGCCGTCATCGGCGGCTCTTCGCCCTCGTCGTCGACGACGTTCTCGACGGCTTCCGAGACACCCAGCATGCTGAGCTCGATACGGCGTCGCTGGCGATTCACGCTGAGTACCCTGACCTCGACCTCATCGCCGACGTGAGCCACGTCTTCCGGACGGTCGATGTGGCCTTCTGCCATCTCACTGATGTGGACCAACCCGTCGCGCTCGACGCCCACGTCCACAAAGGCGCCGTACGGAACGAGCCGCGTGACCTTGCCAGTGAGCACTTGATCTGCCTTGAGCTCTGTGAGCGTGCGGTCGGGAGGCTCAACCATCGTCAGCCCGATGCGCCCTTGCTCGGGATCCACGTTCTGGATCCAGACGGTGACCTTGTCGCCCTTGTTCAATGCATCGGCGACGCGGTTCACGCGTTCCTTGCTGATCTGCGAGATGTGCACCAGCCCATCGCGCTCGGCCCCAATGTCCACAAAGGCGCCGTACAGCTCGATGTTCGTGACCTCGCCTTCGAACTTCATCTTTGGCTCTAGCTCCCGGAGAGGGAGTCGTTCGTTTGTAGTAGTCTCTGCCATGATCCAATCTCTCTATACACAATCTCAGAGGAACCTCTCTGCGAGATCCCTCTGGCTTCACACGAGCCTCACTATTATACCCGAGACCCTGGAGACACGCAAGTGAACTTATGTGACACGACGTATCAAGAGTGAACCCGGTTTGCCGCCTACCTGTGGCGAGGGATCTGCGCCAGCACCTGGATGCCGAGCGCCTCGATCTCCTCCTGGCCGCGCACCGACGCGTCCAGGTAATCCAGCAGAAAAGCCCCGGCAACGCCGGTCACTATGGCCAGGCCGAGCCGGATAGGTATGTCCAGTTTCTGCCTCAAGCTGGGCCCAACCGGCGAGACCGTCGGCGGATCGATCAGCCGCAACACCGGCTCGGCACTGCCCGCCGCCCCCACAAACTGCGCGCCCTCTTGCTGCAAGACCGAGACGGCAGCGTTGGCGATCGCTGCCAACTGGGTCGCATCGCCCCAACCGACGGACACGGTCAGCACACGGTGCTCCGTTGCAGCCCCGAACCTGCCGGCGAGGCTGGCCCGATCGATCCCGATCTGTTCGGCGACTCGCTCGGCGACTCGCTCGGCGAACGCTCGCCCGCGTACCGCCGAGGCCAGATCGTCCATCAGGTATTCGGAGGCCGTCCACACGCCCAGGGGATCGTATTGGTACTCCGCACCGCTGGGGGCCACGGGGCTCAGGCCGACGTTGAACCGAAACGTGCATGTGTAGGTCGTCTCTGGTGACCAGTCATGGCTGATCGCCGACAGCAAACCTACCACCACCAGGAGGCCGGCAACCAGCCACCAGCGCCTACGTATCACCTTCCAGTATTGGATTAGCTCCATGCTTGTGCTCCTCCCAAGCCTGTGTCACGAACGCTGTCATCCGCTCCCGGAACACGGCGGTGTCAAACTGCTCAGCGTGCCGGCGGATGTCCAGCGGATTGTAAGCATCGGCATCAAAGCGCTCTAGTGCATCGATCAGCGACTCGACCGTCTGCTGCGCAAAGAGGGTGCCGCTCACGCCCTCGACCACTGTGTCGAGCGCACCCCCATAGGCATAGGCAACCACCGGACGGCCGGCCGCCATTGCCTCCAACGGTGCGATGCCAAAGTCCTCCGCGCCCGGAAAGAGGAATGCCCGGCACCGCGCCACCAGCTCTGGCAGCTCTTCGTCGGGCACCCACCCCAGGAACTCGACCGTTGGCCCGGCTATGGACTCGAGCCGCTCGCGATCCCGTCCGCTCCCCGCCACCTTTAGCGGCAAGCCGAGCTCGGTACACGCACGGACGGCAAGATCCATCCGCTTGTACGGCACCTGGCGCCCCACGACGAGGAAATAGTCGTCGTGACTCGCGGCCGGCACAAAGCGCGATGTGTCCACCGGTGGATAGATGATCTCTGACTCGCGACGATAATACTTACGCACGCGGCGTTGTATCTCGCTCGAGATCGACACGAATCGATCGACACGGTCCGCTGCCATCCGATCCCAGAGACGGAGGACGGAAAGCAGCGGTGCGAGCGCTGCTCCCCGGATTCGTCCCACCCCCTCCCGCCGCAGATAATCGTGATGCCGCCACACGTAACGCGTCGGGGACAGGCAATAACAGATGTGCAGCGTCTCGGGCGGCGTGATCACGCCGTGACAAAAGCCGCTCTTGTTCGACAACACCACGTCGTATCCGCTCAGATCCAGTGTCTCGAAAGCCAAGGGGTAGAGCGGTAGAAACGGCTGGTGGTGTCGCTTGACCAGGGGCAGCTTGTCCATCCAGCTTGTCCGGATATCCCACTGCCGGTAGTGCTCGGGCATGGCCTCGGCACGATAGATGCTCGTATAGAGCGGCGCGGAGGGGTAGAGCGCGACCAGGTCCTCCAGGACCCCCTCTGCCCCCCCCATCTGGTTGAGCCAGTCGTGGACCAACGCGATCCGCATCAGCTATTCAACACCCACCGTAAAGGGCACCCTCTGCCGGAGTTCCTGTCCAATGTACACGCGCAACTCGTACCTTCCATCGCGCGCGCTCAGATAACGCCACATGACCCCGCCGGGAGCGTCGTATGGCCATAGCTCCACGCGACCCCAGGCCTCCGTCATCTCCCCACCCACCTCGGCATACCAGACGTACGTCACAGGGACGCCGCGAGACATGCCTTCGAGAGTCAGGAAGGCATAGACCCGATCGGTCCCAGCCGGAAAGCTGAGCGCAGGCCCCACCGGCTGATTCTCCTCGACACCTGCAGCCAGCACCACGTCCACCAACTGTGCGTCCCCTACTGCAGCAGCACCCGCAGGAAGGGGTGTGCGCAGCACAGACGGGAGCTCGGCACCAGGCAGGATCAGAGTCGCCGTCGGCGTAGGCGTCGTCGTGGGGGTGCTCGTCGGTGTAAAAGTGGCCGTCGGCGGACGGGGGGTGGGCGTAGGCAGCAGCGTAGGTGTCGCCGTCGGAGCGGGCGTCGGCAGCAGTCCAGGGTTCCGCACCGAGACAAACCACAGCGTCCCGCTGGCCAACGCCAGGACAACCAGCACAGTTCCTGCCATGAGGAGCTGTCGCGCACGCGTGATCGCCTGCTCGCGTACGTATCCATAGGAGGTCGACCGTGCCGTCCGGCGGAGTTGGATCAAATAGAGGACGGCGAGTGCCGCCCCAACGCCAAACAACAAGACCAGGACCGGTGCGACCCGGACCCCTGCGACCTGCCAGCTCATCCAAGATCCTCACACAGAGGCCCCGTCATCGGTCGTCGTCCGTTCCGAGGTCGGTGACCGGTACTCCGCTTGGCACGTTCAGCTCAAAGCTGCTGTCGGGTATGTCGTCCATCAACTGCACCTCACGCAAGGTGATGGTGCCGTCCCCCAGGTGTGTGTCTTCGTACGTCACGCGCCAAACGAGCCAATCGTGCGCATCGATCCAGAACTGCACTGCATCGAGCGTCCCAACTGCCGCCTGGACGTGATACAGGACGCGTCCCGAGTCACGCTCGACGCCGATCACGCGCGAGTTCTCTGCGTCAGCCTCGAGGATCCACTCGCGTCGCGCCTCGACGGGCGTCTCGAGCACGGAGGGCAGCTTGACGCTCGTCGCCGCTCCTTCCGTGACCATGTTGGCATGCGGCAGGTATGACTTGCTCTGGCTACCATCCGTTGTGAACGCGAGCTCGCGCAACTGTGGATTGCCAGACTCGAGGACCACGAGTTTGAGTTGCTTTGGAGGTTTCTCCCACAGCTCAACCGAGAGAACATCCTTGATCAGGTCCGTGTCCACCTGGATTTCGAGGAAAGCGTGCAGCCCCTTTTCCTGCCGCAGAGATTGCTGTGCCAGGGCAATGACCTGTTCACCTGTCATGCGCTCTCGAAGACACGATACCAGCAGCATGCACAGGCCGAGGAGAATATACTTTCTTGCCCTTTTCATCTCCTATCCCCTGACCTTCGCACTTGGCATACGCCAACCCGACGTCACGATCCCTCCCCGCGTGCTGCTGCAGCTTCTTCCGCTGAAAGGACCTTCTTGATCCGCTTCTCGATCCTCGATCGTGGCACGAGCACACGGTGCTTGCATTTCAGGCAGCGCAAACCAATGTCGGCCCCAATACGCACGATCTCCCACTCGAACCCGCCACAAGGATGGGGCTTGCGCAGCCGCACCACCTCTCCAACCTTCAGATCCATTGGCATTGTGTCCCCCCATCCTACGGCTGATCGGTCACAAAGCGCATCAAGCCCGTGCGCCGGTCAAACTCGACGGGAACGCTGTACCAGGAATTTGTCTTCTCATCGTACACGAAACGAGTCCAGCCCTGAATCTCGGCCACGTCCACGTCAAGTCCTGCCCAGTTAATGGTCACCTCTAGAGGAGGATCCCAGCGTACAACCCTGCTGCTCCCGAGCGGCATCGGCGCAGGCTGTGCGTGCAGCTCAAAGTCTGGAAGCGGTCCTGGCACCCCACCCTCGGTCGGCGGAACGGTGCGCATCCGCACGCGCACATCTCTAGCTGGCCCCCCCGCTGGGCACACGATCACGATCCGCCCATCCCGGGACACGAGCGACTGTGCAGTCGGGCTGTTCGCCGTCCACGCCACCTCTGGCCCCCACTCAACATCCTCCTCTGTACCGAGCGACAAGAGCAGGCGTGGGAGCTCTGGCGCCGCCCCTACGGTCGGCGCTGGCGATGCTGCCGCGTACCCATAATAGAGATAGTAGCCCTCCTGGTGCGCAATCGAAGGATCTTGCAGCGGAAAGACGATCCGCCATCCGCTCACCTCTCGCCGTGGTACCGCACTTCGAGGCAGCTCCCACCACTGGACGCCGTCCCACGCAGCCACGCGCAGATCTGCTCCGTCGCTGCGCATCTTGCCCTCGAGCTGAGCTTCCTCACCGTCAAAGGCCACGCGTGCCCACATCCCGGCCGGTAGCGCTTCCGCCAGCGCATCGAACTCGATCCGCCGTCGATAGGCAAACCGTGCATCCCACCACCGGATATCGCCTGGCGCAGTGGGCGCTGCGAGCGGTTGGGGCTCTGGCGGCATATAGAGCCCTGCCGGCGTCGGGACAGCATCCGGCACGAGCAGAGGCGGTGTCGGGGAGGGAGAGGGCTGGGCCGCGACGGTCGCCAGCACGTCCACTGGCTCGCTGGCCAACCCCGCTCGCACCACCCAGACCAGGATTCCCGCGACCCCAAGCAGCAGCACGCCCATTGCGACAAGCAGGGCCCACTGCACGCACGTCCACGAGCGACCTCGCTCCTCTCGTGGACGCGCTTCTGGCGGCAGGGCAAAGCGGTCGGGCATATCTGTCCCCCCTACTTGATTCCGATCCACTTCAGCGCTATCATGGCAACCATATTCTAACGATCGACGGAGGTGGTACGTGCCCTACGAGTACCTGGACCACACGGCAGATCTTGGCCTACGCGCGACTGGCGCCACACCACGAGAAGCACTCAGCGAAGGGGCGCAGGCAATGCTGGAGGCGATGGCCGATACGAGCAAGGTCCGAGAGACGCAAGAGTTCGAGCAGCACTGCCGCGCCCCCGACGTGCCAGCGCTCTTTGTCGAATGGCTCAACGAGCTCCTCTACCAGCGTGAGGTGAACGACGTCCTCTTTGCGTCCGCATATGTTACGGAACTGGACCAGCAGGGAGACATGTGGACGCTGAAAGGCATCGCCAAGGGTGAACCGCTCGATCCCAACCGCCACGAGCTCTACACCGAGATCAAAGCAGCGACCTATTATGGACTGGCGTACGAATGCTCGCCCAATCGCTGCATGATTCAGTGCGTCCTGGACGTCTGAGTACACCGTCTATTCGAGCAGCGAAGCGATCTCGTCTGCCAGTCGCTCTGGCAATGCCCGCCCATAGCCCACGTGAGTATGGCGGATGATCCCGTCCCGGTCCAACACGTATGTCACCGGTATGCTGCGGACGCCATACAGCCTCACAGCATCCCTCGTGCCATCGCGCACGGTCTGTATGTGCTCGTACCCGCTCTCCTCAACGTACGCCGCATAGTCTGCCTCGTGGTCGCCGACATTGACGGCGAGGACGACCAGATCCGACTCGCGATAGGACCCTGCGAGCTGGTCCAAGGCAGGCAACTCCTGCCGGCAAGCCGCTCAACCGCTTGACCAAAAGTTGAGCAGCACCACGCGCCCGCGCAGCTCGGCCAGTGAAATCGTCTGCTCTCCCGTCCCAAGAGTGAAATCGGGCGCAGCCTCCCCAATGGGCAGCGTACTCGACGTGAGAGCAGATATGCACCCCGAAAGCATCAGGGCTGCCGCCAGCAAGCAAGCACGATGGGTCCAGGCTCGATGCACGCGTCTCCTCTCGATCTGTGACACTGATCAGATTGTACCATCGCTGGCACTACGCACGCAAGTCCGCATCCACGATGCCCAAGAGCACCGATTTCAAGTTGTCGTAGGTCACGTATCCTACGTGACGCCAGGCCAGAGCACCGGCGCCAAGGCGGCCGAACGTGGCACACGTCCGCTACAAGCATACGGCTTCTTCAGCTGAAATCAGTGCTCCTGCCACGATGCCGCATGTCGCGGCCTTCTGTCCCTCCCCCGCCTGTGGAAGGACCCGTGAGCAGGGCCGATCGCCGCGGGATCCAGGGATGCCCCTTGCCGGCAGTGACCCTAGAGCCGCCGCCGCATCAAGACCAGTGTGCGCACGAGCCGGAACCCCTCGCTCACCAGGGCCGTCGCTGCGCGCCACTCAGATGCCGGGAGCGAGGCCCACGTAGGCCGCGCTGCCTGCCGGGCGAGGAGCCTCGCGACATCTGAAGCGAGTTGTTCCTCGAGATCCCCTCTCCGGCTTGGATACACCCATAACCGCAATCGATGCGGCTTCAGGTTCCATAGGTGGGTCGACTGCAGCAAAGCGGCAGCATCGAGGCCCGTTGCCCCGGCGACAACCCACCGGGTCTCGTGCTCGCCTGTGAACAGCCCTCCGAGCCACTTGAGAAAGCGCTCGTCCGCAGCCATCACGTATCGGCGGCGTTGAGCCCCGCCCAACCAGCGCTGTCCAGGTCCCTCCGCAACGCGTACGAGCTCGTAAAGGGCCGGCTGT
>CAZLMZ010000037.1:1725-9345 GCA_964560475.1 uncultured Anaerolineae bacterium | reverse complement strand
CCAGCGCTGTCCAGGTCCCTCCGCAACGCGTACGAGCTCGTAAAGGGCCGGCTGTTCTGCAGGCTTGAGCGGACGCAGCAGCTCCAGGTCCTGCGGCGGGGGTCGATGCTGCGGCAACAACTCGAGCTCGCTGAGCCGATCGAGCTCAGCAAAGCCGAGGTCTGTGTACAAGTGCAGCGCAGGCTCATTGTCCTCGCGCACATAGAGGTAGACAACCTCACCACCACGGCTGGCAATGAAATCGAGCGCCGCTTCCATCAGCCGTCTGCCGATCCTCTGCCGACGGAAGCGATCCAGAACGGCCACGTTGCTGATCTGCCACCTCGATCCGCGTCCACCTGCACGGTTGAGGCTGACATTGCCCACGATCTGGCCATCGTGTTCCCACACGAACCCGCTAAAGATGCTATCCAGGTCGGATCCCGTTCCGTAGAGCAGATAGTTGAGCGGTCCCAACCAGCTCAGGAATCGGATCTCACGCAGCACCTTTGCTCCGCCGCTCGACAGTTCCTCACCGAAAGCATTCTCGATCAGATCCGCAAGCTGACCGAAATCGCGTGCCGGATTGAGGGGTCGAATGGGCGGTTTGCCCTCCTCAGAATACAGCCGAGCGATCAAGAAGCGCCCCCAACAAGCAGATCGGGCTAGTGCCCGGACCGAGCCACTGACATTATACTATGCTTTCCGAGGCCGCGCGAGTCCCAACAGCCCCCCGCTGCAGAGCGCTCGACTTGATTTTATGCAAAGCTATGCTATAATAGAGGAGTGAGCACGGTCCACAGCACGCCTGTGAACTCATTGCGGCGGCAGCGGAAGGAGAAACGACATGCGGCGGCGAATCGATGACTTTTTGCACTACCTTGAGACGGAAAAGCACTGTTCCGACAACACGATATCCGCCTACCGGAATGACCTGACTCAGTTCGTGGACTTTGCCTCCGACAAAGTGTCGAGCTGGGACGATGTCGCCAAGAGCAACCTCGTCTCCTATGTCCAGACACTCCGGGATCGGAACTATGCTTCCTCTACGGTAGCACGCAAGGTCGCCGCTGTCAAATCCTTCTTTCACTTTATGCTGGATCAAGACATTCTTGACGATGATCCTACTGCCACACTGGACTCGCCCAAAGTCAAGAAACGCCTGCCCAAGATCCTCTCTCCCCAAGAGATTGAGACGCTGCTAGGCCAGCCCACGGATAGCTCAGACCCCAAGACACTGCGCGACAAGGCTTTCCTGGAGTTGCTATACGCCACCGGCTTGCGGGTCAGTGAACTGGTCTCGCTCAACGTGCAGGACCTTGGCCTGGAAGAACAGATTGTCCATTGTGACAGCGGGACGAACAAGGAACGAATCTTGCCGGTTTGGGATCGTGCGATGCCACACTTGAGGAACTATGTGGAACGCGGCCGTCTCGTGCTGCTCAAGGATCCATACGAAGATGCACTGTTCCTGAACCACCGTGGGCAGCGTCTCACGAGGCAAGGGCTTTGGCTGATTATCAAAGGTTACGTCGAATCCGCCGGCCTCGACGTTGATGTAACGCCTCACACCCTTCGTCACTCTTTTGCTACGCACCTGATCGACCGTGGCGCTGAATTGCGTGACGTGCAAAAGCTGCTGGGGCACGCGAACATCTCTACGACACAGATCTACACGGAAATGCATCAGGAGCAAGAGGAGGAATCCGAAGGCGCGTCTGCGTAGCAGTTTTGCCACGCTCATCCATACAGATCTGTCCCGCCCGCGCCAGCGATCAGGCGCGGGTATTGCGCCTTCGCTGAAAGGATCTATAGGTCATGACCACTGACGTCCTTCCTATCCGGGAGCAGTTGGAGGAGGCGAGGACAGCCGTCTACAGGCGCACTAGCCAAGTGCCCAGCGTCGGCCTGATCCTCGGCTCTGGGCTGGGCCTGCTCGCCGAGCAGGTACAGGACGCTGTCACTATCCCTTACGAGGAGATCCCACACTTTCCTACCTCGACTGTAGAGGGCCACTCGGGACAGCTTGTCCTGGGCACCCTCGGTAAGCAGGCAGTCGTCGTCATGCAAGGCCGCGCCCATTTTTACGAAGGGTACTCGATGCACACGATCACGTTCCCGGTGCGTGTGATGCGGGCACTTGGCATACGGCGGCTGATCGTGACCAACGCGGCAGGCGGGCTGGCACCACACTTTGTCCCTAGTGAGCTGATGCTCATCAGGGACCACATCAACCTCGTCGGCATGGGCGGTCACCACCCTCTGATCGGACCCAATGACTCGAAACTTGGCCCTCGCTTTCCCGATATGGCCGAGGCATACGATCCGGAACTCTGTGGCATTGCACGCCAGGTCGCTGAACGTGACCGGATCCCGCTGCGCGAGGGTGTCTATGTCTACTTGGCTGGTCCTTCCTTTGAGACACCACACGAGGTACACTTTTTGCGCATGATCGGTGCCGATGCAGTAGGTATGTCCACTGTCCCAGAAGTGATCGTCGCGCGCCACATGGGGGCGCGGGTGCTCGGCATCTCGGGCATCACGAACGTCCATTCTACTGATCCTCTGCACCCGCACGAAACCACGCACGCCGAGGTGCTCGAAGCAGGCCGAGTCATCGCGCCACGTATGGCCCAACTGATCCGGGGTGTCCTAGAGCAACTATGACGCTAATCGCTCGGCTACTCACCCAGTATGCGCTCTGGATCTATGTGCTGTGCGCGATCGGGATTCTGTTCTACCTGCGCATGGCCTTGTCGGCCCGCCGCGAGGGATCTCAGGCCGTCTACTCACTCGAGCGGGAAACGTCGGCCAAACGCGTCTACCGTGCATCGGGCATGACGATGGCCCTGTTGGCCGTCGTCGTCGCCGTATATGCTCTCTCTCACTACGTAGAACTGCCGCAGCCTGAAACGAGCCCGATCGAGCTGTCTACAGAGACTCCCGACGCGGACCCGACGGCCGAGCCCACCAGTTCGGCCACGCCGGCCACAGTGACAACTACGCCACAAGCGACAGCGACCCGCCGTCCACTAGCGACGATGGTCGTTATTCCTACACCGGTTGGGGAAACGCCCGCTCCGCCGCCCGCGTCGGCAAGCTGCCCCCACCCAAACGTGCAGGTCTCTCAACCTGCGCCTAACGCGGTCGTCGACCAGGGCATACAGATCCTGGGTACAGCAACGAAGACAAGCTTCGACCGTTACGAGTTCAAGTTCCAGAGTCGCGACTTTCAGGATGAGTGGCACTGGGTCGAGACGTTTCGCACGCCCGTACAGAATGGCGAACTCGGCTGGTGGCAGACGGCGCACCTACCCAACGGGAACTATCGCTTTATGCTTCTTGCCATCGATGCGGCGGGCAACTCGGACGAGTGCACGGTGCCTGTCGTGATCCGTCATTGAGCAGCCACCAGGAGGAAGCACTTGTTCAGAGTTGGGTACTATCAGTTCTGTCCCTCTTTTGGCCAGGTCGGCCCCAATCTCCAGCGCGTGGTAGATGCACTGCGCAGAGCCGACGCAGACTTGATCGTGCTCCCCGAGCTGGCTTTTACCGGCTACTGCTTCCGCGACCGGGATGAGCTGGCCTCACTTGCGGAGGACCCACGCACCTCCACGACGATCGATGCCCTGACCGCACTGTGTCATGAGCGCGAGTTCTACCTGGTCACGGGATTCGCTGAAAGGCATGCTGACAAGTACTTTAACAGCGCGCTCTTGATCGGCCCTCATGGTCTTCTAGACACCTACCGGAAGCTGCACCTTTTTGACACAGAGAAGGCGTGTTTCGATCGTGGCGATCTACCGCTTCGAACAAGCTCGGTCCGCGGTCTAAACGTGGGCATGATGATCTGCTTCGACTGGATCTTTCCCGAGGTCGCACGCTCATTGACCCTCTCCGGAGCCGATCTGATCTGTCACCCAGCCAACCTCGTGCTCACCTATTGCCAGCAGGCCATGACCGTACGCTGCCTTGAGAACCTCGTCTTTGCCGTCACCGCCAACCGCTACGGTACGGAGACCAGGCCCCACACCGAGCTGTCGTTCACAGGTCAAAGCCAGATCGTCGCGCCGCGCGGCAAGGTCCTGCACCGCGCTCCAGCCGAGCGCGACGATCTGTACGTAGTGCCGATCGACGTCGAGCAAGCCCGGGACAAACACCTGACGGATCGGAACGATCTCCTAGCAGACCGCAGGCCCGCCTTCTATCGTGAGCTATGCGAATGACCACCGACGAGCCAGCCATCTCCTGTACCTGCTTCCCTCGTAAAAGACTGCACACCGGTCTAGAGCATATTGAGTTCGATCTTTTACCCCAATAGTGATATAATAGCCGACAACATGCGAATAGGTTCGTAGGGTTGTTCCTCTTGCACAGCGGAGGGGTGAGAAATGCCAATCGAGGCTACCGCTGATACGCTCAAGCGTGTCGAGATCATGAACGGCTTGTCTGACGAACAACTGGCACAGGTGGCTGCCGTCTGCCGCGAACAGGTGTTCCACGCCGGCGAGACCATCGTCCGCGAATGGGAATCGACCCACGAGCTCTACATCATCGCCTCTGGCAGTGCTGAAGTCGATCTATCCGGGAATAGTGAGCCAGGCGGGCCACAGTCGCTCATCTCCCTTGGACAGGGCCAGGTCTTTGGCGAGATGGCACTCGTCGATATGGGCCTCCGCTCTGCAACGGTACGTTGCTCATCCGATGGCACGCGGGTTCTGGTCATCGACCGACACGACCTGATTGGCCTCTGCGAACACAATACGGACATTGGATACCGAGTCATGCGCAACCTGGCGGCGGATATCTCCTTCAAACTGCGACACCGCAACCTATCGTGGAGGTAGGACCGAGGAGGAGACGTGATCTATAAGGTCAGCTTTGTCGTCCAAGGTGGCACCCATCCTGGAGGGATCCAGAACTTTGACAAGCGGCCCAAGATCGGGGACCGGCTCGAGTTGGGCAAGAACACGTTCGAAATCATCGAGGTGCTCGAAATCATCCCCCCACGTGGGGAATTCGGGTACTTGCACGCAACCTGCAAACCTCTAGAAGCAGAGTAAACTGTACCACAAATGAGTCTGATACAGGACGAGCCAGATCGAGCGGCAGCGAACGAAGGCACGCCCGAACACGCAAAAACATACCCCTGCCCCCAGTGCAATGCCGAGCTGGTGTACAGCGCCACCAAGCAGCGCATGGTGTGCCATTTCTGTGGGTACGAGGCGCCTGTGGCTGAGGCCGGCTCTATGACGGCGGTTCATACTCGGACGGCGGTCGACGAGGCCGTCGTCGAGATGATAGAGGAACACGACCTGGCAGCGGGGCTAGAGTCAGCCACACTTGAGTCGGGATGGGGCACAGATACCCGGACGCTCAAATGCAATAGCTGTAACGCTGTCATCACAGTTGAACCCAATGTGACGGCCACAGTCTGCCCGTTCTGTGGCTCCCACCAAGTACTGGCCCAGGAGGACAGCAAGCGAGTCATCCAGCCCGAGTCACTGATTCCCTTTCAGGTTGACCAGCGGACCGCCGTGACCAAATTCCGCACCTGGCTGGGGAAGGGATGGTTCCGGCCGAACGCAGTAAGGCGTATCGCGCGCCACGCTGAGGCCCACCTGCAGGGCGTTTACGTTCCCTTCTGGACGTTCGACGCCGAAACGTCGTCCACGTGGCAGGCAGAGGCCGGGCACTATTACCAGCACACAGAGCGCTATTCGGTTATCGTCGATGGCAAGCCCCAGGCCCGTACCCGGCAAGTACAGCGCATTCGCTGGCGTCCGGCTTCCGGCACGCGGCAAGACGCCTTTGACGACGTTCTCGTTTTTGCGACACGTAGCATCGACGAACAGATCCTGGAAAAGATATACCCTTTTGAGACTGGGGAACTGGTCCCTTACCGGCCACAATACCTGGCTGGCTGGCGTGCCGAAGCGTACCAGATCGGGTTACAGGAAGCGTGGAAACTGGGCCAGGAGATCATTTCCGATCGCGTGCGGTCCGCATGCGCGAGCGAGATCCCTGGCGATACGTACCGCAATCTGCGCGTCCAGACGCGCTTCCAGGACACGACGTTCAAGCACGTTCTACTTCCGATATGGATTGCATCTTACCGGTACCAGCAAAAGGTCTACCACTTCCTGGTCAATGGGCAGACCGGCAAGGTCAAGGGCGAGGCACCCATCTCGTGGTCGAAGGTTGCTCTGGCGGTGCTGATCGTGCTCGCCTTGCTGGCGCTCGTGTACGGTGCACTGCTCCTTTTTGGACAGGGGTTTCAGAGCACAGGCATGTATGTACCCAAGATCGGCCCCGACTTGATGGTTGGGTCGTCTGTTCTGCTGACCTTCGGTTGGCGAATGATTTTCTAGTGGCGCAGGCTGCGGTCGTCGCGCTGTCGAGCGCACATGATGCGGAGACGAACTCATGAAAGCACGTATTGTACCCATCCTTCTCACTGCACTGCTGCTGGCAGGCTGCTTTTCGTCCAAGACGGTCATCGTGACGCAAGAGGTCACGCGCGAAGTCGAGGTGACGCGTATCGTCAAGGAAGGCGACCAGACTGAGGAGGCCCCCACGTATACGCCCTACCCGACGTATACGCCCTACCCGACCTCCACCCCCTTGCCTACGCCAACGCTGGCACCAACCGCGGCCCCGACGACTGCTGCGACCCCTACGACCGCTTCTACCCCGACGGCAACACCGACCGCGACGGCAGTCATCGCGCAGGCAGAGACACCCACACCTGCACCCACTCGCCCGGCCGCGACGTCTACTCCCTACGTGGTGCCTACCCCGGCCATGGAGCGGATCCAGGACACGGATCCCGGGCCACCATTCTCGATCACGGTCAGTGCGAACCGTGCTGGTGAGGAGAGCACATACAAGGTAACAGGTACGATGCGGAACGATGGATCAGAGACCTATGAGGCGATTGGGATCACTGCCACGTTCTGGGACGACCAGGGCTTCCGCCACGGCCCTCTCCAGGCCAGAGTTCCCTTTGTGCTGCTGGCCCCCGGCGAGGTCACGCCCTTTAGCATCCAACTGGCCGCGCGGAGGGTCACAGCGTTTCTGTTGCATCCAGAGGGCCGACCGACCGGGACCGAGTCTGCCTCGGTCGAACTGCGCAACCTCAGTACTCAGTACGACAGCACCGAAAGCGTCCGCATCACTGGCAGCGCCGTCAACACCCACCCCTTCAAGATCAAGAACGTCGTGCTGGGCGGCGTCCTGCTCGATGCAGGTGGACAGATCGTCAGCCTCGGCTCTGCGTACGTTCTGCAGCAGGACATCATGCCAAATGCCAGCGTGACCTTTGATCTGCGTATCGAGCGCGTCCCCTTTGTCCGCTACTATGTGTACGCTCAGGCTGAGCGAGATTGGGAGTGAAACGATGACAGTGGTCACCGTCTCGAGGGAGTTGGGTAGCGGCGGCAATCAGGTGGTCGATCTGTTGTGCGAGCGGCTTGGCTATTGCCGGGTGGACAAGACGATGCTCTCTGAGATCGCCGCCGAAGCAGGTGTAGATGTAAAGGCGGTTCTGACCAAGGAGCGCGACGTCGCCGCCAAGCCCAGGCTGATCAGCGACCAGATGACCTCACTCTACAGCCGCCAGCCCGCAGCTTTCGGCCAGGG
>CAZLMZ010000037.1:0-1625 GCA_964560475.1 uncultured Anaerolineae bacterium | reverse complement strand
TGGTTGCCGGACGCATCATCGCGCCGCACGTCGGCGTCTCGCTCTACACGTGGACCAGCGTGATCGGCATCGTACTGGCTGGCATCAGCCTAGGCAACTACCTTGGCGGGCGGATCGCAGACCGTTGGGCCTCGCCCAGGTTGTTGGGCGGCATCTATCTCCTGGCTGGTCTATCCTCGCTCATCATCCTCAGCGCCGAGAAGATGAGCGATCTGCTGTCCATCGAGGGGATGACCAACAGCAGCCTGCACATCATCGTCCCGATCGTGCTGCTCACCTTTGCTCTCTTTTTCCTACCCTGCGCCATCCTGGGGATGATCTCCCCGATCGTCGCCAAGCTGGCCGTACGTGACCTGGAAAAGACCGGGACCACGGTCGGGCAGATCTATGCGTTTGGCTCGATCGGAAGCATCGTCGGCACCTTTGCGACAGGCTTCTGGCTCATCTCCTGGTTCGGAACCCATACCATCGTGTGGGGCGTGGCAGCCGTGCTGTTTCTTCTTGGCGTCCTGTTTCTAGCGGCTAGCCGCTTGGAGTGGGTAGTCGGCGCAGTCCTACTCGTCGGCGTCAGTTCCACGTTCGTCTACCGGCAGGGATGGCTCAATGGACCGTGTGACCAGGAGACCAACTACTTTTGCATCAAGGTACACACGGAGGAAAAGGGCGGCGAGGACGTGCGCGTCCTGGTCCTCGACCGGCTCGTGCACAGCTACTCTTCACTCACCGACCCGACGCACCTGGTCTATGGCTATGAGAAGGCGTATGCAGAGGCGACAGCGTATCGTGCAGCGCAGGTCGACCGTCCGCTCCGTGCGCTGTTCATCGGCGGCGGTGGATATACCTTTCCGCGCTACATGGAGGCTGTGTATCCCGGCGGCACGATCGACGTGGTTGAGATCGATCCCGGGGTTACAGAGGTAGCATACCAGGAACTGGGACTGTCGCGCGATACGAGCATCGTTTCGTACAATGAGGATGCTCGCATGTTCCTCGAACGAGCCCCTGATCAGGAGTACGATCTGGTCATGGGGGACGCCTTCAACGACTTTTCCGTGCCTTATCACCTCACCACCCAGGGCTTTAACGAGCGCGTGCACGCCTGGCTGGCCCCCGGTGGCATGTACATCGTCAACATCATCGATGGTGGGCGAGGCCAGTTCCTGCGCGCCTATGTGAACACGATGCGCCAGACCTTCGACCACGTGTACCTGGCCCCCACGATCGAGAGCTGGCGTACTTCGGTGCGCAGCACGTTCGTCATCATCGGCACCGACAAGGCGCTCGACCTCAACGCACTGTCCCATACGGATGGGGGCGATGGCAGCGTGGTCCTGGCCTCGCAGATGATGAGCCAGGACGACCTCGATGCGCTGCTCACTGAACGTGCCCAGGTCATCCTGACCGACCGCTATGCGCCGGTCGATCAGATGCTTTCTGCAGTGTTCCTCGACAAGGCACCGACGGAATAGTCCTTGGGCCTACCCCGACTACGAGACGGATCCTGACCGAGGCGCGTAGCCGCGCGCATGCTTGGCCTGCTATGCGCCTGCAGCCGAGGTGATCTCGATCCTGTAGCGTCCGACCGGGTCCAGATGCTCATCTGCATCGAGGCGCGTGATGATCAG
>CAZLMZ010000036.1:0-20350 GCA_964560475.1 uncultured Anaerolineae bacterium | reverse complement strand
GCGCGCTGGAATCGGGGGCCGACATTGCCATCGGCACGCGGCAGGGGATCGGCGCCGAGCGGGTCGACGAGCCTGTGTTGCGCAGCCTGCTGCGCCGCCTGTTCAACCTCCTGGTGCGGCTCATCTCCACCCTGCCCTATCGCGATACGCAAGCCGGCTTCAAGGGGTTCCGCCGCGAGGTAGCGCAGGACCTGTTCCATCGCGTGCAGCTCTACGGGGAGGACGCAGAGGAGATCCGAGGTCGTGCGCTCACCGCATTCGACGTCGAGGTGCTCTACCTTGCCCTGCAGGCCGGGTATCACATCGAAGAGATCCCGGTGCGCTGGGAACACGATCCGAAGAGCCGCCACATCTCCCTGCGCGAAGCAGTGCGCATGCTGCGCGACGTGATCCGGGTGCGCTGGATGGCCGCGCATGGAGCATATGATAGCACGTAGATCCTACGGTCCAGCACCTAGCATCTGCTGGACGAAACGCATAAACTCGCGAAACCCCTGCTCGACGGACATCGCGAACGGCGCGGGGACGACCGTGTCTTGGTCTCCATCGTGCAAATGGTACGGAAAAGTCGAGACGGCCGACCATTGCGTATCGGGGAAATTGTCGTAGCGATAGATGCGGCCGTCGATATGTCGGCGCTCCCAGTGAAAGCCAAAGCGCCCGCTCAGCTTACGAGAGACCCATACGTCGATGTAGCTCGTATCGGTCAGGAGGATACGAAGCTTGGCGCCGAGAAGGTCGGTCTGGATGACTATGTCACTGAACTCGACTTCGGCGAGGCGGCGGAGCGCGCCGAGGGAACTCAAGTGACATCCTCTAGCGACTCCACTAGAACGTCGCGTTCCGCCTCGAGGTGATCGAACTCGAAATAGTCCTCGAAGGCCTCCGCTTCGTGCAGTTGGCCAGCCTGGACCAGCGCATCGAGCTCGCCGACTGTCTGCACGCCATACTTGCGGACCAGGGCTAGAAGCTCGGACTCTACGAGGCGTAGACGGTGTTCCAGGAACAGGCGCAGGCTCTCTCGCTCTAGCTCCTTCGGTGATACGTCGAGCTTGGCCGCAACGTCTTCATACATCGCGTCTCCATTTCTACTTGGTAGGCCATGTTCGCTATACGAAGATTATACCCTCGTGAGACGCGCCGGTCAACAGAGCACTCTGTATCTACGTTTTCCGTGCCACCCACACCATCTCGGTGCTCTCTTCTCCGAATGGCGTCCCCTCGAAATCGCCATACAGCGCCTCGACCTCGAACCCGCACCGCGCCAGCAGGTGCTCCATCTCGTTGCGATAGAGGTAGCACAGCGTATAGTGCCTGTGCCGGCGTGCAACCGTCAGCCCTTGCTCATCCACCCACTCGTAGACAAAATGGGCATAGATCCGCTGCCGGTACGTCTCGTGCTGCAGGCTGCGCCATACCAGCACCTCCTGCCCGGTCTCTGGATCCTCGAACTTGTGTGAGTAGGCCAGTGCCTGGCCCAGCGACGACGCGGAATGCTCCACGATCATCCGCAGATCCGGCACGAAAAAGTTCAGCGCCAGCCGCCCGCCATCCACCAGGTGCGCGCGAATGTTGCGCAGCGCCGCGACGTGATCCGCTGGCGTCAGGAGGTGCAGAAAAGAACGTGCCGGGATGATCACCAGCCCAAAGCGCTCGTCGAGCTGGAAGGTACGCATCTCACCCTCGACCAGCGTTGCGGGCAGCGTGCCCGCCGCTTCGACCTTGGCCCGTGCCCGGGCGAGCATCTCCCGCGACGAATCGACGCCCGTGATCGGCACCCCGGCCTGTGCGATCGGCAGCGTCACCCGCCCGGTGCCGCACGCCAGTTCCAGGACCGGCGGCTGTGCTGCCCTGGCCAGGCCCACGTAGAAGGCGAGGTCGACGCGCGTGGTGCCATACTCGAGGTCGTAGGATACCGCAAAGGCGTCGTACTCGGTCCTCATCGCTCCCCCCTGCCCCCCTCCACCGTTCCCTCGTCTCCCGCTTGCTCAGGCTGGCACGCGGCCTGGGCCCCGACGTTGACCTGTGACAGGCTCATTAGCTCGATCCGGCGCACGCGGTACAGCGTGTCCTCCATCAGCCGCCGGTTGGCCGCCAGTAGGTCGGCCACCAGGCCCAGGGTCAGGATCTGGAAACCGACGATCAGCAGCACCGCTGCCAGGATCAGCGACTGGACGTGCCCTGCCCCGGTGTGGAACGCGAAAAAATAGAGAAAGCGCAGGCTGAGGATCAGGCCGACCCCCAGAAAGACGGCGGCGATCAAGGTAAAGGTCTTGAGCGGCTGGTAGACCCAGAACAGGCGCAGGATGGTCGGGATCTGCCGCCGCAGGTACTGGCCCGTGCCAGAGAACAGGCGCGAGGGACGCGTCGGCGGGTTGCTGCGCGTCGGCACGCTCAGGATCGTGATCGGCTTTTCGCCGCTCTGCATGATCGTCTCGAGCGTGTAGGTAAAGTTGGTCAGGATGTTGAGCCGTAGCGCCGCCTCGCGGCTGTAGGCGCGAAAGCCGCTCGTCACGTCGCCGATCTCGATCCCCGACAGCGCACTGACTGCACTGCTCCCCAGGCGCTGCAGGACCCGCTTGACCGGCGAAAAGTGCGCCACCGAGTCGACCCCGCGGTCGCCGACGACCATGTCGGCCTCGCCGCGCAGGATCGGCGCTACCAGCCGGGGGATGTCCTCGCCCGGGTACTGCCCGTCGGCGTCGGTGTGCACGATCACGTCGGCGCCCAGGTGCAGGCAGGCGTCCAGGCCGGCGGCGAATCCGCGCGCCAGTCCACGGTGGCTGGTAAAGCGCACGATGTGGTCCACGCCGCAGCGCCGTGCCACGTCCAGCGTGTCGTCGGTGCTGCCGTCGTCGATGATCAGCGTCTCGATCGTGTCGATGCCGTCGATCTGCCGCGGCAGGGCCGCCAGCGTCGCTGGCAGGGTCTTGGCTTCGTTCAGGCAGGGAATCTGGATGATGAGTTTAGCCATGGTCCGTGAACGGATCCGCTACCCCCGCCGTGCACTTCAGGAGGGATGGTCGACACAGATGCACGTAGCCTTCACGGAACACTGGGCAGTGTATCGTACACCAACGTGCCAAGGTCCGTGACGGAACCGCCTTGCACATCAACCAGGAGGTCCTCCCCCTGCGAGGGCTGGCGCAGCATCACGGCGTTGGTAATCAGGTCCAGAAACAGAGCATAGCGCCCCGCTGGCACATCCGTGAGCACAAAACTGCCATCCTGCCCGGTCCGCGTGCAGGGAGCCGTCGCCCGATCGAGCCCTCCCATGAGCGGCGTCCCATCGTCGGAGAGAATGACGTCGCCTAGGCAGAGGATCGCGCCTTGCAGTGGCTGCGGCGGCGCCCCCTGTGCCAGGACGCCCACAACCGTCCCCACCTCCTTCGAGGACGGGGTCGGTGGGGTCTCAACAGATGTGGCCAATGGGCTGGAAAGCGGAGACGTCTGAACGGCCGATCCACTTGAAGGGAGAGGAGACTCGGCAGCAGCGGGCGTCGGCTGCGGGGACCGGCAAGCAACACCCAGCAGGAGGACAAGCAGCAAACACGACACGATGTAGCGGAAACGACGCATTCTCACTCCTTTGACAAAAAAGTGTGTGGGAGCTTGTGCTCCCACACACTTGCACTGCCGTTCGGGCTCTGTACTAAGGCGTAACGTTGAACGCTTCGTACACCAGGAATGTGTCGGCTGTGCCGCTGTTATTCAGCTGGTTGACCACACCGATGATCATCTGGTCGCCGCCGGCCGCCGTGCAGACTGCAGAACCAACGTACGCGTTGCCGATCTGGTTGGCCTGGACCGCGGTGAAGGCCGTACCCGGGTTGAGCGTCGCGCCGGTCGTATAAGTCGAGTTGCTGAACGTGCAGTTCACGGTTGTGGCCGAAGAGCCGACGTTCATCACGTTGAAACCGGTAAAGTAGCCATAGTTGCGGTCGTTGATCAACGGCATCACCACCTTGGCAGTGGCATTGGCCGCGCTAAAGGCACCGTACGCTGCGCCCTTGTTCGTGCCAAAGCTGTGCTGGTTGACGATCGCCATCAGGTTCGTGCTCGCCGAGTTGCTGGTCACTCGCGCCGAGCCCACGAACGTCCCTCCGTTCGGGCAGTTGTTGTCCGCGTTCGTGTCGTTTGACGCCCACGCCGTGGTGGCAAAGGTCGCCGACGCACCGGCGGCAACGGACTTGGTCTGTGTACAACTGGTCCCGGCAAGGCTTGGCGTATAGGTGATCGTTACGTTCGTCGCGCTACCGCCTGCATTCTGCACCTGGATGCCGCTTGTGTAGCCATAGTTGTTGGCCTGCACCAGGGGCATAACCGGGTTCGTCGACCCACTCGTGAACCCGTCATAGCCGAACAGCATCGCTGGCCCGACTTCCATTACCGTGACGACGACGGGCTCGTTGCTGGTCACAGTCGCAGCAAAGGTCGTCATGCTGTGCGTCTCGCTCGACTGGTCGAACGTGTGCGCCGTATTGGGCGGGATCGTGGCCGTGGCGCTGGTGCCATCGCTATAGTTCACCGTGACGTTGGCGTTCGTGCTGCCCACATTCTGCACGTTGTACCACGTATTGTAGCCATAGTTGCCCTTCATCAGCAGGGGCACACTCACGGTGGTCGCGCCGCTGGAGAACCCGGCATAGCTGGCGTTGAAAGCGTTCCAGCTTGACCCCGTCACGTTGGCGATCGCAGCAATGGGCTGGTCGGAAGAGATCACGACCGACCCGTTGAAGCCGCTGCTCACCGCTGACAAGGGGCAGTAGGTCTTGCTGCCGTTCGCGAGGACGGTGTCCGAGGGAGACGCTACGGGCGTAGCATTTCCCTGGGCATAGTAGTCGATCGTGACGCTTGCCTGCGTGGCGCTGAGGTTCTGGATCTGGAAACAGGAATCGTAGATCAGCGTCTGCGCTGTCGAGGGGATCACCAGAAGCCCCACCAGAAGGGCAACCAGCGCCCCAACGCTCACAAGTCGATGCATTCTCATCAGTGCCTCCTATGCGAAATAGTGTGCCCCAGTCGTATCATGCTTATAGTGTAGCCGAATCTGGGCCATGCGTCAATAATACCTTGGGGTTACTATGCTACTTCCACCCTCCGGCGCCAGATCCAGCGCGCGATCTGGGCCCACAAGACCTCATAGAAGGTCAGCAGCAGCCGTGCGGCAATCGCGGTGACCACCGCCACGCCCTGCGGCAGGAACTGCGCGAGCAACAAGCTCAACGTCAGCTCGCGCAGTCCGAGCCCGACCGGCAGGACCGCCGTCAAGACGGACACGATACCGGATAGGCTCCACGCGCCGATGACGCGAGGCATCAGCCCTAGTGGCGGATCGTAGATCGTCGCCACGACAGCGTACAGCACACTGCCGCCGACCACCCAAATCAGCCCGTACAGCGCCATCCATGCCAGTACCTGGCGAAAGCGCAGCGGGGCGCGCACGCTGGCATCCGTGCCCAGCTTTTCGAGGAGCCAGTTGAGTACACGCGGATGCGCCACTGCCAACCCCGCCGCACACGCAACGCCTGCCCAGCCGCTCATGACGGTAAAGCGCTCCGTCCCCGGCCAGGTGAGCAGGCCGATGACGAGGGCCGAAAGCCCCGTGAGTACCAGCTCCAGCCCGCTCGCCACAGAAACCACCGCACTGTTGGCCCGGCACTCCTGGTAGAGCAACAGCCGTCCCGTTACGTGCCACAGCACCCCCGGCAGCCGCCGGGCCAGGTTCGATATACAGTAGATGCGCGCGTGATGGCGCCAGTTGATGGGCGTCCCCAGCGCGTTCATTATCTGCGACCAGGCCAGGATCGCCAGAAGCAGAGCCGCCGAGTAGGCTCCAAAGGAAGCCGCCAATGGCAAGGGACGTACCTGCCATCGCCACGCGCGCAGCGTCTCCCAGTTGTTCGCCAGGAGAAGCAGTATACTCGCCATCGCCAGCAAGGTCAGCCCGGCCGTGATCGCACGACGCACCGCGGGACGCGAGAGCCACGCCAGCGCGGCGGACAGCACGGTGCGCACCTGTTGCCGGGACAGTCGTGTGTCTAGTCCTCGCATGGTGTCCGCTCGTAGCGCAAGGCTTCGTTCCGCCGACCCGGTTTCTGCCCGCACTCCCATATGACCACCAGCAGCACCCGGTCGTGCTTCCACTTTTGCAGTCTGGTGAGCCGCGACATGGGCCACGCCATTATGCGCCCTGCCTCGTAGCACAGATATAGACGAACGAGTTTGACAGGTTGAGCGGCAGGACAGGCGTGACCAACAGGCGCACCAGCGCCTTGGGCCGCTGGAGGTAACCGATCAAGTCACGCAGCGACGTGGGCGGCTCGCACTCGTACTTGTGCGTGCGGAGGACCGCCAGACCGTGGGCCTGCAGCAGATCCTGCCACTCGTACCGCGCCGCAAACCGCTGGATGGGCTGCCCATCGTCGGCCGTCCGCCCTGTGTGCCAGGCGTGCAGGACGTTGCCCAGCAGGCTGTAGACGTTGGGTACCAGGATGCACGCCAGGCCAGCGGGAACGAGCACCCGCGCGATCTCCTCGATGCCCTCCACCGGGTTCACATAATGCTCCAGGCTGCCGACGCTGGTCACGTAGTCAAAGGATGCGTCCTGATAGGGGAGTTGCTGCCCGTTTGCTACGCTAAGCTGGGCACCGCGCCCTCGCCCAGCGATCACCGCCCGTGCCGACAGGTCCATGCCATAGGCCTTCAATCCGCGCTGGGCAGCCAACTGCGGCAGCCGCCCCTGTCCACAAGCGATGTCGAGCAGTGTCCGGCCTGGCTGTGGTCGCAGCAGGTTCAGGATCCAGCGATACAGCGAATCCGTGTGCCGGATGGGGCGTTCGCTGTAGATCCCCTCGTACGCATCCTGCAAGCCTCTGGTGCTTTCTACGTGGTGGAGCTCGAGCACTCAGCTCTCCTCTCTTTGCGCATAGATCGCCATGATCGAGCCTAGGCCCAGCCGCTCCACGACGAGGAAATACGGCAGCAGCGTCACCTTGGCCGGGACCGAGTTGGCCGCCACAAGGGCCGCCCTGCGTAGCGAGGCCGCTCGTACCCTCTCCTCGAGCCATAGGCGGAGGCTCAATGCCAGCATCCACTGCCTGCCACGCAGGCAGCCAGATGCGCGCACGCGCCATCCCGTCTCAGACAGCAGCCGCTCAAGCGCGCGCCGTGGGAACGTCCACAGGTGCCGGGGCACGTCCCATCCGGCCCAACAGGGCCCGAACAGGCGCGCCTCGAGCGATCCCGGATTCGGCACCGTCAGCACAAGCGCAGCGCCCGCCTTGCCGACACGCGCCGCCTCCTCGAGCGTTCTACGTGGGTCCGGCAAATGCTCTAGTACGTCCCAGAACGTCACCAGGTCGAACGCATCGCCTGGATAGCACGCTTCTGCTAGATCCCCGGCAAACACGTCGATCCCTGTCCGGGCCTGGGTGCGGGCCGCCACCTCCGCGTTCACCTCTACCCCTCGCACGTGCCAGCCCCTGTCGCGCAATGCAGCCAAAAAGCTGCCAGTCGCGCACCCGACGTCAAGAGCCTCGCCGGGCAGTCTCGCATAGCGAGTTGCAGCGCGCACCAACTTGGCCATCCCATACGCGTGGTTCCAGCGTGCCCACACTCCCCCTCTATCGGTCAGGTCATACGGCGCATAATCGGCTGGGTAATACTGTCCCAACGCCCCTTTGGGCGGCTGTGGGCTCACAAAGTAGGTGCCGCAGTTCAAGCAACGCCGCACGACGAACGAACCCGGCCCCTCGTGCTGCCGGTCCCAGCTCAGGAAAGCAGCTCGTGCGTCGCTCTTCCCGCAGACGATGCAAGTCACCGGCCCCAGATCGCTCAAGCGACCTCCCCCGAGGCCAGTACCCACTCATAGTAGGTCGCTAGATCGCCCGCAATGTCATCCCAGCGCAGCTCGGCCTCAGCCATCTGCCGTCCCCGCGTGCCCATCTCGGCTGCTTCCTCCGCGTGCCGAAAGAGCCAGAGCACCTGCCGGGCCAGATCCTCCGGCCGGTCGTCCGCCAGCAATCCGAACCCACCGCGTTCCATCGTCCGGCTCACCTCGCCGACCTGGGTCGCTACCACCGGCCGTCCGGCAGCCATATAGTCGTTCAGCTTGAGCGGATAACGCCCGCGGTTCGCGCCGCTATTACACAAGGGAAGCCAGCACACGTCACAAGCCGATAGGTAAAGGCCGATCTGATCGTAGCGTACTCCACCCGTGCGCCAGACCGAGCCTGGCACCTCCACCATCTTCTCGAGCTGTACGTTCAGGTAGCCGATCGACAAGAGGCGTGCCTTCGGCTCTGCACGATAGACCTGGTCGAACGCCTGCGCCATGAGCTGCGCGTCACGCCGGAAGATGGCCCCGATATAGCCCACGATCCGTGCATCCTCACGCCAGCCGAGCGCACGTCGCGCCTCAGCACGCGGCATCGGGATCAGCTCTTCGACATTGCAGCCGTTCGGCAGGTGCATGATGGCGCGTGGGTCCACGCCCAGGGCAACGGCTCGCTCTTCCAGAAAGTCATTGATCACGGTTGCACCGTCACCCTGCCGGCGGAAATGATCCTCGAAAAAGGTCTCGACCGGCCGCAGCAATGCCCGCACGGCCGGATTTGGTCGCTCCTCCACCGAACCCCCGCGCCCAAACCAGTCGCACCAATCGAGGATCAGCTTTGCCCCTCTGCGTTGCTGCCAGTAGAGCGCGGGAATGATAGAAACCGGACGCGATTCGAACGCGTGTACTAGGTCGTACTGGCGGCCGCGTCCCCAGCAGATGCGGCGCGCGACGTTCCATGCGTCCCACCCGGAGCGGAGTGGTCCCCACAGCAAGTCCGGCGCCTCGACCAAGGTCACGTTCGATCGTGGGTCTCGCCGCGTCTCAAAGCGCATGCGCCGTCGTGGCGATGTTGAGAGCACGGTGACCTCGCACCCCCGCCGCGACAATCCCCGCGCAAGATAGAGCGCACGCCAGTAGGTACCTTTGCCCGCTATGCCGAACAGCAACATCAGGATGCGCAAAACGGATGCTCTCTCAACTCCGTAGGGATGGTAAGCCCATCTCGTAGCCCGCGGAGGTATGCGCTCGCCGAATCGGGTCGGCGGCGCCAGAGGAGACGCAGCACCGCCTTGATCGCGCTGGCGGTCCGCCACGGAACCACAAACAGCCACTGCACGCCACGTGCGTACTTGCGCATAAACCGCACCACGCTCCGCCCCATGTAGTACCGCTCCCGCGGTGTACCCACCCCCCCGCTCGAGGCGGCGACCTTGTGCCACATGCGCGCCTGTGGCACCATCAGCAGCCGATAGCCAGCTCGCTGCGCACGGACGCAGATGTCCGGATCATCATAGTACATAAAGTAGCCTGCATCCAGTAGGCCTACTTCTTCCAGCAGTGCGCGTGAATACAGGTGCGCAGTGCCAACCAGGTAATCCCGCTCCAGCACTTGATCCCACTGTCCTCGATCGAGCTCGCCGTCCCCACGATGGGTCATCTCCAGCGTCAGCGGATGGCGCAGTCCCCCGACCGACCAGATGCGCTGTGGGTCGGAGGCGAAATAGATCTTGGGTGCGAGGATGCCGACGTCCGATTCCGCCCAGCGCATCAGCTCGTCGAGCATCTCCGGATCGACCGATACATCGTTGTTGATCGCCAGGACAAAGTCGGCACCGTGTGCCAGCCCGTAACGAAGCCCAACATTGCACCCGCCCGCATAGCCTAGGTTCTGCTCGTTGATGGCCACTTCTACGTCCAGGTACGCCTCGGCAATCGCTTCGACCGTGCCATCTGTGGATCCATTGTCTACGACGACGATCCGGTAGTTGGGATAGCGCATCTGTCTTAGCGACGCCAGACACTCTAGTGTGGTCTCGCGCAGGTTCCAGCTCAGCACGCTGACATAGACCAGCGGAGCAGGCACTTTTCGCGCTTCCGCCATGTTCCTACCTTTCCGCCACGTCAGGCATGCCTGTCAGCGCCTCGATCAGCGACGCCCAGGATCCCCCGGGCTGGAGCTCGCCTGTCCCCGTTTCCGCAGCCATCGGTATTCCCTCCCTAAAGAAGGCCACGATTGCCTCGGCCAGCGCCCGGGGATCGCCGGGAGGCACCAGCAGTCCGTTTTCCGCATGCCGGATGACCGACGAGAGCATCCCGACGTCAGTCGCGACGACGGGGCACCCGCTGCCCAGGGCCGCTTGCACGACCGCGCTTCCCGTGACCTGCCTGTATGGCGCAACCAGCAGATCGGCAGCCGAGAAATAGATCCCCACCTCCTCATCCGGCACGTAGCGGTCGTCTATCCGCACCGCGTCCTCGATCCCGAGCTCTCGAATCAGCGCCAGGTAGGATGCCTTGTCCTCCCAGAACTCACCCGCTACCAGGAGCAGCGCCTCATCCAGGCAGTCCCGGACTTGCGGCAGTGCATACAACAAGTCCCGTAGCCCCTTGTACGCGCGGACGATCCCGAAAAACAGGATCACCGGCCTGCCCATCGGGATCCCCAGCCGTTCCCGCGCTTCTGGCTTGGGTCTGCACTGCTGTGCGAATAGATCGAACGTCGGCATATTGCGAACGACGACGTCTGCACGCGGCAACAGCGTGAGTAACTGGTCGCGCTGCTGCTCCGAGTGCACGACGAAACGAGAACCCCACCTCAGTACCGCACGGGCCATGAACGCGTGCCCGCGCACCGACTCGTGCGGCAGCACGTTGTGGCAGATGTACACCAGGCGACAGGCCACGAAAGAGCGGATCAGCGCCCCCATCAAGAACCAGTGCGGGGCCCAGAATGCACTCCACCACTGCAGGATCACGATCTCGGGCCCGTAGCGCCTGATTCGCCCGAACGTGCTCAGCCACGTCAGCGGGTTGAGCGAATCCAGCCAATAGTGCGGCTCTGCCGCCTTGATCGGCTCGGTGCTCGGGTCACGGTCGCTCCGTCCTGGAAAGAGCCACTGCGGGTACTGGCGCTTGAAGGACACGAGGAGCACCTGCTCGCCACGGGCGCGCAGCTCTCGATCCAGCGTCGCGGTATAGTGGGCGATCCCGCCCCGGTAGGGATGGACCGGCCCAACCAGCACCACTTTCACTGGCACATCCTCCAGCCTAGTCAAGGCAGCGCCAGGATCGACACACCATCCTGGCGATAGATGAGCTCATACAACCCCGAGCCCTCAAGCACTTGGCCGTCGAGGAGCGGCTCCCCGGAATTGCCCACTCGGCCCCCGCCCTGACCGATGTAGATGTATCGTACCCCCTGTGCAAGCAGGTACGCAACACCTTCCGGCGAGCTGGGCTGTGCGCGCCGCAGACCGAGATAGAACTCGTTGACCTGCTGGTGGTAGTACGGGCCAGGCCCCACTTCCATCCCGTACGTGATCGGCGGCACGGTGTTCGCTCGGCCGGCGAGCAGCGGAAGCCACCACCCCGCATCAGCACCCACAAACATGGTCTCCCCATAGGCCGCAAACGCATTGACGAGGAAACGCGCCTCCGGCGGCGTGTGGCCGCGTATCCACGCCATGGCTTCCACGTCCTGCTGCGTCACCATGGCGTACCCCAGGTCCAGGTCGTGCGCTCGCTGCCAGGTGCCCCAGCCTGCAGCCAGGATCACCACAGGGGCGGCCAGGCGCTGCCACCCGGCGGAACGGGTCACGTCAGCCAGCACGCCCAGGCATGCACCCGTCAGCACCCCGAGTGGCACGTATAGCATGATAAACACCGTGAAATTGTTTACAACACCGGCACCTGGCAGGCCGAGGAGAGCCGGGTTCGCCAGCAGCAGCAGCCCCACTATCCACAGCGCGATGACCAGCACCTCGCGCCAGCGACGGCGATAGGCCAGCCAGACCGCGCCAGCCGCAGCGGGCACCGTTACGGCCAGCGGCATCATGAACGACACGTCGGGGATCGCATTATACTCGCCCACAAACTGCGTACCGGAGCTCTGCTCGACGAACGCCTGCGCAATCTTGGGGATACGCGCACTGAACAGGACCAAGCCCCACGGCAGTAAGGCCAGCAGCGAAGCGGCGCCGGCCATGCCAAGGTGCCCGCCAGTAGAGACCGCCTGCCGTCGCCACTGCCGCTGAACCAAGGAAGCCAGCCCGAGCACGACGGCGAACACAGCGTACAGCCCCAGTACCCGGTAGTGCGTCAGCCCCAGCCCCACGCAGGCTGCGACCGCCAGCAGGATCAGTCGCCACTGCCACCGCCGCGCCTCGACCAACGCCCACGTCACCCACATCAACACCGGCAAGACCACCTGCCCCGCCAGCTGCGTATACCGGCTCCAGTTTACATAGTACATGGGCATCGGCGAGAGCAGTCCCGCCACCAGTACCGCGCCGACCCCGGCCCACCGGTTTCCCCCACTCACCTTGACCGCCAGCGGGTAAAGCGTCAGCACTGCCAGCACGTTCATCATCTGCCCGATCCAGATCACCGCCTGGATGACGGACTCTCCGCTGAACCAGTGGAACAGCGCCACGTTCGCGTGGAACCCAAAGTGATAGGTAAACGTTGTCAATGGTGCATAGGGCTCCCAGGAATCAAAGAGTCCGCGGTTGTCCACCAGCAACTGCGAGATCATCGTGTGGTGGTAGCCATCTCCCCACATCGGCGCCACCAGGTCACGCACCACAAAGACGCGTGCTCCTAGAGACAGCACCACCACCACCGCCAGCGCCAAGGGCGCCGGGTCCGCCCTCAACCCCGCCCACATCCCCCGCACCGCCGGCACCGGCCGTCCATCCAGCCACCAGCGCAGCGCGATCAGCCCTGCGCACACCGCCAGGAACCCGTACGTCGCCGCCCGCCCCAGGCGCAGCCCGGTCATCGTCGCATAGACCAGCAGCGCATACACCGCCACGCTCATCCCCAGCGCCACCACCACGCGCTCGATCCAGTCCCCCCCCCGCAGCAGCCACACCACCAGCGCGCCACCTGGGAGAAGGTAAAAGAGCGCCGAGAGGAAAAGCAGCCACAGCGAACGCAGGCCGAACGTCGCCGCCTGGCGGGCCAGGTCCTTCACGATCAAGACCGGATCGTAACCGAGCTGCAGCGCGAGATGCCCGCCGCTCGACAGCGCGCCGTCGAGCCACAGGTCCAGCTCGCCGGGCGCGCCCACGCTGTACGGGAGCAGCATCGCCGTCTCTGCCGTCGCCTCGGGCGCCTCAAGCAGCAAGAGAAAGGACTGCCCATTCACGTCGTCCTGCACCGGCAGAGCCAGCGTGTGGTAGACAGGCGCCTCGCTCGCTAGCAGGGCCACCGTTACCGTCGCCAGGTCGTCCGTGCTCTCGGCGTCCGCCCGCAAGTGGAGCGTCAATGGGCCCGACCCGGGCTGGGCCTGCAGCAGCACGCCGATCGTGACCAGGCCCGCGTGGTGCGCCACAAAGCGCTGCTCGACCGTCCGCGCACCGTACAGTGCGTACGTCTCCCCTTCGGCCCCCGGCCCGACCGTATCCGTGAACCGCCCGCACCCGCTCAGGCCGGCGATTGCCATCGCTAGCACCAGCCCGCCTAGGAGAAAGCGCCTTCCCCGCTCGATCATGCCGCTCGCCTACTCTGCATCAGAAACCTGCCGCTGCCGCTCGCGGTGCGCCCATAAGTGGCGCCGCGTGTCCCGCACCTGCGCCAGCGGCACGCGTTCCCCACGTGCCTGGATCGCGCGCCGTTTCCGTGCAAAGCGCCCCCACTGCCGCAGCGCCGCGATCCGCCCGCGCAGTGGGTGCGGGTCGCCGTGCGCCAGCGCATAGCCCCACCCCGCCGCGTCGTAAGCTACGATCGTCGGCAATGCGCGCAGCCAATCGGGCCAGGGATAGTTCTTGATCAGCGTCCACACCTTGTTTCGGCCGACGTGATAGCCCTTGAACGGCGACCCCTCCCGCCCCGTGCTCGAATGCCGGTGCGTTGCCCGTGCCCCCGGCACGTAGAGGCAACGCCAGCCCGCGCGCCGCGCGCGCCAGGCCAGGTCCACGTCCTCGTAATACGCGACATAGTCCGCATCGAACGCCCCTACCTCGTCGAGCATCGCCCGCCGGTAGAGCGCCGCCCCCGCACATGGGCCAAACACCTCGTACGGTGCCGTCTCGTCCGTCCGCTCGCGCTCGCCGCTGTAGCGGTTCCAGGCGATGCCTGCCCGATCTACCTCGATCCCGCAGGCATCGATCGTCGACGGATCGTCCGCGCGCACCATCTTGGAAGCACACATCCCCACGTCTGGCGCCGATGCCATCGCCGCGACCAGCGAGGACAACCACCCCGGATCCGGGTCGGCGTCGTTGTTCAGCGTCGCCACGTACGCGCCCTGCGTGCTGTCGATCGCCACATTGTTGCCCCTGGCGAAACCCAGGTTACGCGTATTGCGCAGCACGCGCACGAGGGGAAAGTGCGTCTCGACCCAATCTGCGGAACCGTCGGTCGAGCCATTGTCGACCACCACCACCTCGGCATCCGCCCAATCCTGGGCCAGGACGCGCGGCAGGCAGCGGGTCAGGAGGTGCTGCCCATTCCAGTTCACGATCACGATCGAGACGTGCGGCATGAGGAGAGGATGATACCACGCCGGGCCGTGCGCGTCAAGGCGTCCCCGCCAGGTCAGGCGGTCCCGAACTGGCGGTCGCCGGCGTCGCCCAGCCCGGGCACAATATAGCCGATCTCGTTCAGGTGGCTGTCGATCGCTGCAACGTGGATCGGCACGTCAGGGTGTACAGACGAGAGGGCCTCGATCCCCTCTGGCGCAGCGATGATGCCGATGTACTTGATCCGGGTCGCGCCCCACTGCTTGAGGATCTTGACCGTCTCGATCGCTGTCCCACCGGTGGCGAGCATTGGGTCGAGCACCAGGCAGACCTGGACGGTCGGATCGACCGGCAGCTTGTTATAGTACGAGACAGGGTGCAGCGTGCGCTCGTCGCGATACAGCCCGATGTGCCACACCTCGGCGCCGGGCATCATCTCCCAGATCCCCTCGACCATGCCCAGCCCGGCACGGAGCACCGGGATCAGGCCGATCTTTTCCGTGAGGACACATCCCTCTGCCTCGCCCATCGGCGTGGTCACCAGCTTACGCCCCAGCGCCAGGTCCCGCGTCGCCTCGTACGCCAGCAGGATCGAGAGCTCGCGCACCAGCTCGCGGAATTTCTTGGGCTCTGTGTTGACGTCGCGCAGGATGGTCAGCTTGTGCAGGATCAGGGCGTGGTCCGAGACAAAGACGTTCGCCATGCGACCTCCGTCGAAAAAGGGGGGCAGCGGAGGTCGAACCGCCGCTACCCCCTATTCTCCTGGCTCCGCTGTGCTACACGTCGAGCGCCGCCCACTGCTGGTACATCTTGAACCGCTGGGCCACGTCCTCCTTGGCCTTTCCCAGCAGCATCGCTGCCCGCTCGGGGTCGCTGCGCCGCAGGACCCGGAAGCGGTTCTCCGAGTACATATAGTCCTCCAGCGGCACCGTCGGCTCCTTCGAGTCGAGGTGCAGCGGGTTCTCACCCTTTTCCCTCAGCCGCGGGTCGTAGCGGAACAGGATCCACGCCCCCGAGTCGACCGCCATCTGCTGGTATTGCATCGCCTTGCCCATGTCGATCCCGTGTGCGATACAGTTCGAGTAGGCGATGATCAGCGACGGTCCATCGTACGATTCGGCTTCCGTAAACGCGCGCACGGCCTGCGTCTGGTTCGCGCCCATGGCGATGCGCGCCACATAGATCGAGCCGTAGGTCATCGCGATCATGCCCAGGTCCTTCTTGGCGAGTGGCTTGCCCGCCGCAGCAAAGCGCGCCACGGCGCCCAGCGGCGTGGCCTTGGACATCTGCCCACCAGTGTTCGAGTACACCTCGGTGTCGAGCACCAGGACGTTGATGTTGCGGCCCGAAGCCAGGACGTGGTCCAGGCCGCCGTAGCCGATGTCATAGGCCCAGCCATCGCCGCCCAGCGACCATACCGACTTTTTCACGAGATAGTCGGCCAACGAGAGCAGTTGCTCGTGCTCGCCGCACGCTTCGAGCACCTCTCTTAGCTTGGTCACGCGGGCGCGCTGCTCCTCGATCCCCTCCTGGCTGCTCTGGTCGGCGTTCTTGATCGCGTCAAAGAGCTCGTGGCTGCGCTGGCACCCGTCGCACTGGCAGTCATAGAGCTGGTCCAGCAGCTCGAGCGCGAACTGGCTGAACTTGTCGACCGTCAGCCGCATGCCCAGTCCCACCTCGGCCGCGTCCTCGAACAGCGAGTTGTTCCACGTCGGGCCGCGTCCATCGTCGCGCACTGCATAGGGCGTGGTCGGCATGTTGCCGCCATAGATCGACGAGCAGCCCGTGGCGTTGGCGATGATCGCCCGATCGCCGAACAACTGGGACATCAGCTTGACGTATGGCGTTTCGCCGCAGCCGGCGCACGCGCCCGAGAACTCGAACAACGGGCGGATGAACTGGCTGCCCTTGACCGTGTCTCGCCGGTACAGCGATGGATCCGTCTCCGGGAGCGACAGGAAATAGGCCCAGTTCGCGGCCTCCTGTTCGCGCAGCGGGGGCTGGGACCCCATGTTGATCGCCCGCACGTCGGTGCGGTTGCCTTGCTCGTCGCGCACCCGGCCCGGGCAGATCGAGACACACACCCCGCAGCCCGTGCAGTCCTCGGGTGCCACTTGCACCGTGAACTTCATTCCCTGGAACCCGCGCCCGCGCGCGTCCATCGACTTGAACGTCGGCGGCGCGTCGTCCACGTACTTGGCATCGTACGCCTTCATCCGGATCGTCGCGTGCGGGCAGACGATGGAGCATTGGCCGCACTGGATACACGCCTCCGGCACCCAGACCGGAATCTCGGTGGCGACATTGCGCTTCTCGTACTGCGTCGTCGCCGTCGGATAGGTGCCGTCGACGGGCAGCTTGGACACGGGCAGCTCGTCGCCGCGCCCGGCGATCATCTCACCCAGCACGTCTTCTACGAACTCGGGCGCATCCTCGGGCACCGGCGGGCGCATGTGGATTTCGCTCGTCGCCTGTTCCGGCACCTCGACCTGTGCCACTTGGTCTATGCCGGTGTCGATGGCCCTATAGTTCATCTGAACCACCTGATCGCCATAGCGCCCGTAGCTCTTTTTGGCGAAATCCTTCATCAGCGCTACCGCCTCATCCTGTGGCAAGATCTGTGAGATCTTGAAAAAGGCGGCCTGCATGATCGTGTTGATCCGTACGCCGAGGCCAATCTCATCTGCCCTGCTGTAGGCGTCGATCACGTAGAACTGGGCCCGCTTGTCGATCAACTGCTGCTGCACTTCGCGCGGCAGGTGATCCCATACCTCGTTCGGTCCGTAGGAGCTGTTGAGCAGGAACGTACCGCCCGGGACCAGCGCACCCAGCATGTCGTACTTTTCGAGGAAGGAAGAGTTGTGGCACGCCACGAAATCAGCGTGGTTGACCAGGTACGTGCTGCGGATCGGCTCCTTGCCAAAGCGCAGGTGCGAGATCGTGCGGGCCAGCGACTTTTTCGAGTCGTACTCGAAATAGCCTTGTGCCCAGTTGTCGGTCGCGTCGCTGATGATCTTGATCGAGTTCTTGTTCGCGCCGACCGTGCCGTCCGAGCCCAGGCCCCAGAACATCGCCTGGTAGGTACCCGCGGGCACTGCCCGAAAGTCCGGGTCGTAATCCAGGCTGGTGTGCGTCACGTCGTCCTGGATGCCCACTGTAAAGTGGTTCCTGGGTTCCGCAGCAGCAAGGTTGTCGAGCACCGCCTTGCACATCCCCGCGTTGAACTCGCTCGAGCCCAGCCCATATCGGCCGCCCACTATTGCCGGATAGTCTCCCTCGAAGGTGAGCGACCCGTCGGCCATAGCCTCGCCGATCGCCGTGCGCACGTCGAGGTACATCGGTTCGCCCTGCGAGCCGGGCTCCTTGGTCCGGTCGAGCACCGCGATCGCCTGCACCGTCTTGGGCAGCGCGGCCACGAAATCCTGCGTCGACCACGGCCGGAACAGGTGCACTTTGACCAGGCCGACCTTTTCGCCCTGCCGGGTCAGGTGCTCCACCGTCTCTTGCATCGCCTCGGCGCCAGAGCCCATCATCACCACCACGCGCTCGGCGTCGGGTGCCCCAATATAGTCAAACAGATGGTACTGCCGCCCCACGATGCCGGCGAACTTGTCCATGTATTTCTGCACGATCGCCGGTGTCGCGTCATAGTACTCGTTCACTGTCTCGCGGGCGGCGAAAAAGATGTCCGGGTTCTGCGAGGTGCCGCGCAGCACCGGGTTCTCCGGGTTCATGCCCCGCGCCCGGTGGGCCAGCACGTACTTGTCCTCGACCATGGCGCGCAGGTCATCCTTGTCCAGCATCTCGACCTTTTGCACCTCGCTCGAGGTGCGGAACCCATCGAAAAAGTGGACGAACGGCACCCGCGCCTCCAACGAGGCGGCGGTGGCGATGCACGCCAGGTCGATCACTTCCTGCGGATTGTTGGAGCAGATCAGCCCAAAGCCGGTAGCGCGCACCGCCATCACGTCCGTGTGATCGCCAAAGATCGACAGCGCCTGCGCCGCCACCGCGCGGGCCGAGACGTGGAACGTGGTCGGCAGCAGCTCACCCGCGATCTTGTACATGTTCGGGATCATCAGGAGCAGGCCTTGCGACGCAGTAAACGTCGTCACCAACGCACCGGTCGTCAGCGCACCGTGGACCGCACCCGCGGCACCGGCCTCTGACTGCATCTCTGTCACATTGGGGATCGTGCCCCAGATATTGGTCTCACCGTGGGCCGACATCTCGTCAGCCAGTTCGCCCATCGAGGAGGAGGGCGTAATTGGATAGATAGCAATCACCTCGTTGAGCGCGTGCGCGACCGTTGCTGCGCCGGTGTTTGCGTCTATGGTCACCATCTCGCGAGCCATATGCCTGTATCTCCTTTCGTCATTGAAGGTGATCTGTACAGTTCCGTAGCACAAAACAAGGTTAGGCCACGTATCGTACAACCGCTTCCGCCTAACCCTGCTCGTCAAAGCCAGCGGTTCCCCAGCAGGCTATTCTACCCCCATTGCCGATCCTTGTCAAAGCTATGCGCCGCAACCTCGGCTCTTCCCTCCCCCGGCGGGCCGAAGGGCTGGAGGGGGGCGTCTGTCCACTCTCTACTGGTTGAACCAGATCTCGTACCTCTGGCTGCCATAGCGAACCGTCATCTCCCCCGACCCAAACCGGCTGTACGCCCACGCGCTGTCTACCATCGGGTAGCCGTGCAGCTCGACCAACTCGCCGTTCACCGTCGGCGCGACATCCCAACCGGTAACGAACGTGCCCACCGAGGGTGACTCGTAGCGAATCGTCTCCCCATCCGCCTCGATCTGCGCCGCGCTCAGCGCTGCCACAAAGGCATCGAACGATCCCCAGTTCGCCTCGCGCCCGCACTCGACCAGCCAAGTATTCGCCTTCGCGTCGCAGATCAGCTCTCGCCCGGCGTACGGACCTTCCTCACCGATGTGCATGCCGTGCTGCGAATAGATGCCGACGTAGCCGCCGCCCACCCGGGCAAATGCCCACTTTTCATTGAAGCGCACCTCGTCGAAACGCGCTTGCTCGAAAAAGCAGTGCGTCATCCACGCGTACTCGCTGAGCCGCCAGCTCAGCGACATCACGTTGCGGTGCTGGATCACGCGCGGCAGCGTGGTATGGCCCGACCAGTAGTCGGGGCGCAGGCCCGATCCCTCGCCCGAGGTATGCGGGCACGACCAAAAGATGACCGCCTTACCGTGCAGCGTCACCTGGGCCACATGCGTGGACGACTCGTACTCGCCCTTGCGGTGATCCTGCAGGCCCGAGAGCTGATAGTCGGGCGTGCGGTCGATGCAGAAATCTGCGTGCGGAGCCGTCCCGCGCAGGATCCCCTGGCGGACGTGCGAGTCGACGACCGCCTGGTCGTCCACTGCAATGTCCGCCAGGATCTTGGGCAATACGTAGCGGCTCGTCGCAATCGTCACCGGCGCCATCCCGCTCGTGCCGTGGGTCAGCGACCCGGTGCCGTACAACAGCCAGCAGGTGGCCGACGTGCCCTCGAAATCAGGATACTTGACATAGATGCCATAGCTGCGCCCGTGCGTGGTGCCGAACACCCCATCCAGCGAGTCGGCAGCCAGGTTAAAGAAGGCATAGTCTAGCACCGCCCCGGCCATCTGCCGCAGCTTGTCGTCCTCGCCGATCGCGAAATCGTACACGTTCACCATCGGCGCGATGCTGATCGGATAGTACGAGTTCGAGTGCCACTCGTCGAAACCAAACCGCCCACGCTGGCGCAGCCACTCGGTGATGTACATCCGCCCCTTGGTGGCGTGGTACAGGCCGCGCTGCCGGCTGTTGGTGAACTCTTCCGTGG
>CAZLMZ010000035.1:0-20460 GCA_964560475.1 uncultured Anaerolineae bacterium | reverse complement strand
CCTGCTCGCAGCCGTGGCTCAAGCGATCGGTTGGCTTTGTCGGCACCTCAGATGGCTGGCAGGACCTGGAGGCGCACAAGCAGATGGCGTGGGCGTATGACCGGGCGAAGAACGGCAACATTGCGCTTACCGGAGAGATCGACCTGAGCTCAGGTGGTGAGATCGTGCTCGCGCTCGGCTTTGGCCTCAACGCCGCCGAAGCCGGCCTGCGCGTTCGCGCCAGTCTGCAGGCCGGCTTTGGTGCCGCGCGAGACGACTATCTCCAGCAGTGGCAAGTGTGGCAGGAGGACCTGCGCTCCTTCAATGCCTCCGGCAGCGATGAGTGGGACCTCTGCCAGATCAGTGCGGCCGTACTACGGACCCACGAAGCCAAGCGCTTCCCGGGGGGTATCATCGCCAGCCTTGCCATCCCGTGGGGGGATGCCAAGGGAGATGACGATCTGGGAGGCTATCACCTGGCCTGGCCGCGGGATCTCGTCGAGACGGCCGGCGGGCTGCTCGCGCTCGGCGCGCACGAGGACGCAGCCCGCGTGATCCAGTACCTGCGCGTAACACAGGAGGAGGATGGTCACTGGCCGCAGAACATGTGGATGGACGGCACCTCCTACTGGGGCGGCATCCAGATGGACGAAACCGCCTTTCCGATCCTCCTCGTGGACCTTGCCCAGCGGCAGGGCGCTCTGGAAGACGGCGACTTGGCGCTGCTGTGGCCAATGGTCCGTCGTGCAGCCTGTTTCTTGGTGTGTAACGGGCCAGTGACGCCGCAGGACCGGTGGGAAGAGGATCCGGGTTATTCGCCCTTTACCCTGGCGGCCGAGGTGGCGGCGCTGCTCTGTGCGGCTGAGCTTGCGGAGGTCAATGGCGAATCGACGGTGGCAAGCTACCTCCGCGAGACGGCGGATGCCTGGAACGCCTCTATTGAGCGCTGGACGTACGTCGCCGGGACGGACTTGGCCAAGCAGGTGGGGGTCAAAGGGTATTATGTGCGCATCGCACCACCGCAAATGGCGGAAGCGGCGTCGCCAATGGAGGGATTCGTCCCAATCAAGAACCAGGTACCCGGGCAAAGCGAGGAGCCGGCGCGGAACATCGTGAGCCCCGATGCCCTGGCGCTGGTCCGCTTTGGTCTCCGCGCTGCCGACGACCCCCGGATCGTCGATACAGTCAAGGTGATCGACGCGCTGCTCAAGGTAGAAACGCCCCACGGCCCGTCGTGGCATCGCTACGACGACGATGGCTATGGCGAGCACGAGGACGGGTCACCGTTCGATGGAACGGGCGTAGGACGGGCGTGGCCACTGCTGACCGGCGAGCGCGCTCATTACGAGCTGGCTGCCAGAAACCGGCAGGAGGCTGAGCGCCTGCTGGGTGCGCTGGGATCGTTTACCAGCGACGGCGGCATGATCCCGGAGCAGATCTGGGATACGGACGATATCCCGGAGAAAGGGTTGCACCTCGGGCAGCCTTCGGGTTCTGCCATGCCACTGGTGTGGGCACATGCCGAATACGTCAAGCTCCAGCGATCGTTGGGTGATGGACGGGTCTTTGATATGCCGACCCAGACGGCCCAGCGCTACATCAAAGAGGGCCAGGGCTCACCCTATGCGCTGTGGCGCACGAACCTGAAAATCCGGACGATGGTACAGGGCCACATTCTACGCGTGGAGAGTTTTAGACCAGCAACTGTCCGTTGGAGCGCCGATCAGTGGGAGACGACGCACAGCACAAAAGGGCGCGATACCGGGCTGGCCGTATACATAGCTGACCTGCCTACAGGTGACCTGTCGGCTGGCACCAAGCTCGTATTCCGGTTCTCCTGGCCCGGGACCGACCGGCCTGACAGCCAGGATTATACGGTCGAGGTGGTTAGCGATGCATCCGGCGGAAAGGGCAGTGGTGGCTAGTTCTGCCACTGCTCGCGGTTTGCCGGGAGAATGTGGACCCACACGAGGTTAGAGGCGCCCATGGTGCCATTCTGGATCCTGTTCTTGGTAGCGGTGGCGGCTGGTCTCGTCGGATCGATGACCGGGATGGGCGGGGGCGTCGTCCTGGTGCCGGCGCTGACGCTCCTTGGGGTCGACATCAAGCACGCCATTGCGACGAGCATGATCGCCGTCATCGCCACGTCCAGCGGGTCGGCGGCAGCCTATGTACGGGACCGGATCACGAACCTAAAGGTGGGGATGTTCCTAGAGATGTTTACCATCCTCGGAGCATGGGTTGGGGCATCGATCACGCTGGCAGCGGGCCGGCGTTGGCTCTTTATCCTCTTTGGCGCGATCTTGTTAGCTTCTGCGGTGAGCATGCTGGCAGAGCGGCGCAGAGACCGGCAGGCCGCGCCAGAGCAGGACAAGTTCACGCACTGGCTCGAGCTGGAGGGAAGCTACTATGACAGCGCTGAGCAGCAGCGGATCGACTATACGCCCCGGCGTGCCTACCTGGGTGGGCCGTTCATGTTCGGGGCCGGCCTGATCGCAGGGCTGCTCGGCATTGGGGCCGGGGCATTGAAAGTGCTCATCTTTGATGTGGTCATGGGCATGCCTTCCAAGGTTTCGACGACTACGAGCGATCTGATCATTGGGGTTACCGCCCTGGCAGGGACCAGCGTCTACCTGGCAGCAGGGCTGATCGATCCAGGACGTGCGGCCCCCGTCATCCTGGGTGTGTTGGCAGGTGCCTACGTCGGCACGCGGGTGCTCGTCCGGCTGACGAACCGGGCCGTGCGGATGCTGTTCGTGGTCGTGCTGCTGGGATTGGGCGGGCAGATGGTCTGGCGCGGCATTCAGGGCGGGCTATGAGCGAGGAAGACACGGAAGCACCGGATCGCTCGACGCTGCCCGGTCTCGGCATGGACACGGTGGTGGGATATGTCTTGCTGGCAGGAGTTCTGCTCAGCATTGCGCTCATTGTTTCGGGTCTGGCCTGGCATTGGGCAGCCACCGGGCATCTCGAACTCACGTACCGCATCGCAGGGATGAATCTGCTACAGTTCGTGTCGTCGGATGCCGGGCAGTTTGCCTCCCGACCCCTCGATCCACAGACCATCGTCAGCGCAGGCATGGCGGTGTTGATGCTGACGCCCTATGTACGCGTGATAGCGTCCGTAGCTTATTTCGCACTGGCAGAACGTAACTGGAAATACGTTGCTTTTACGACGTTCGTGTTGGGCGTACTCACGTACACCCTCTTCCTGCGGTGAGACGTGTGGACCAGTGCCTGGCGAGATATGAAACTGCAGAGCGATAGATCGCCCCGGGAGCCGGGCAGCGGACCTGGGCCAGGATATAGCTCCGGAGGGGGATGAGCTTGATGGGGATAGAGGGACTGATGGAAGACGACCTCTTGATACAGATGATCGACCAAGTGACAGATAGCACGGTCGGCCTGCTGTCTGAGGCGAGCGAGCACATTATCCGCTCCGGCGGCAAGCGGACCCGGCCCAAGATCGCCCTGCTTGCGTACGAGGCATCAGGAGGCACGATACCAGACGAGACCATCCCCGCCGCAGCCGCAATCGAGCTGATCCATACGGCTTCGCTGGTTCACGATGACATCAACGATCGGAGCGACCTGCGGCGCGGCCAGACGACGATCAACGCGCGCTGGGGCAACGCTGCCGCGCTCTTGACCGGCGACTTTTTGTTCTGTAAAGCGATGAAGCTCGTCGCCAGGCAAGATCCGCGGATCATCGAAGTCCTGGCCGATACGTGCATTCGCATCGTGGAGGGGGAGACGCGGCAACTGTTGAGCCTGGAAAACCTAGAGATCGATGAAGACACGTATCTCGAGATCGTCCGGCAAAAGACCGCTTCACTCTTTGCCGCAAGCGCCCAAATCGGAGGCATCCTGGCAGGCGCGCCTGAGGCCCAAGTCCGTGCCCTGGAAGAATATGGCCTTAACCTGGGCGTAGCCTTCCAGATCAGGGACGATATGCTGGATTTCCTCGGCAGGCCCGAGGAGTTGGGCAAGCCCATCGGCACGGACCTGCGCCAGAAAAAGATGAGCCTGGCGCTCGTGGATGCATTGCACAGGTCGGCTGGGAAGATCGGACAGGGCCTCTTTGACGACGTAGGAAGCGTGATCCAATTTCTCCAGGAGACCGGCTCCCTGGAATATGCCCGGGACAAATCGTGCGCTTATGCCGACCAGGCCAAGGAAGCATTAGCCATTCTGCCGAACTCGCCAGCACGTGCACAGTTGTTCCAGTTGGCCGACTTTGCTGCCGAGCGGGATCGCTGAGGACACCATCACCTAGCTGTTGGCACGGACATCGAGGTTGTGCAGCCTCGTAGTTCGGGTTTGACGCCACGAACGCAAACCAACCGAAATCCAACCTTTGTGGCAAAAGACAACTGAACCGCTAACCTGTCCCGTAGGTTCAAGGGATGCTCACTCTGGTATACTATGTATGATCGAATCGCCTCCACCGGCAATAGCTTCCGTATCCCGCGCCGAAGGTGAGGCATGCCCTCCTCAACCGTGCGCCAGCGGGCGGGGTATGGCGAGCTAGACGAGTATACTGAACTTCCCAGACCGAAGAACAGAAGGTCAGTGGCCCTTGGATGGGCCCAGTCGACCTGAGGTGCACTGCTGATAGGTGAGGCCTAGGAGGGAGCGCACATGGCATGAGGATGGTATCTCCCCTCCGCAGGCGAGGGTACCCCGCGCTGCCCGGTGACAGATGGAAAGGAGCGATCCCATGTCGTTTAGGAAGCAGATCAGGGCGGGTCTTGACGCTGTGTCACCCTGGTTTAGGAAGCAAATCAGGGCGGGTCCTCACTCTATGTTACTCTGGCTTGGGAGGGAGAATAGCGCAAGCCTCACCTTCATGCTAGCTGCCTCGTTCTGGCTCATCCTGGGCGTGCTTATGGGCCTGATCCTAGCCATCGAGTTTGTGTTCCCATACTTTCTCCGTGGCGTACCATTCCTGGTCTTTGGCCGCCTCCGGCAGGCGCACGTGAACACGGTACTGTTCGCCTGGCTGTCAGGAGGCATGATGGGGATCTGGCTCTACATCGTCCCGCAGCTCACCGGCCGCAAGCTGTGGAGTGAGCCGCTAGGGGTCTTGAACGGGATCGCGTGGAACGTTGCCCTCGTCATTGGCGTCGTCCAGTTGCTGCGAGCCGTGACTCAGAGCCGGGAGTATGCCGAGTTGGTCTGGCCGGTCGACATTGCGGTGATGGTGGTGTTGATCCTGAACTTGATCAACATCTATATGACCATTGCCAACCGCGTCGAGCGAGGGCTGTACGTCACGCTGTGGTACATCATCGGCACTGTGATCTGGTTCCCGATGCTGTATTTCATCGGCAACGCGATGTGGAATCCTCCGACCGGAGCGCTGACGGGGATCGACGACACGATCTTTAACTGGTTCTACGGGCACAATGTGCTGGGCCTGTGGTTCACGACCGGGCTACTGCCGGTGATGTACTATGTCGTACCCCGCGAGACGCGGACGCCGCTATACAGCCACTTCTTGTCGTTGATCGCGTTTTGGGGCATTGCCTTCTTCTACACGGGTGTTGGCGGGCACCACCTCCTGTGGGCGCCGATCCCCTATTGGCTCAAAACGATCGCGGTAGCCGAGAGCATCGGGATGGTCCTGCCGGTGGTTGCGTTCATGATGAACATCGCCCTCACTATGCGCGGCAACTGGAACCGTTTCATGATCAGCATCCCGCTGCGGTTTACGATCACAGGCTGGGCTGCCTATATCCTGGTCTCCTATCAGGGCTCGCACCAGGCGATCCGCAACATCAACCTGCTGACCCACTTTACGCAGTATGTGCCCGGCCACGCCCATCTTTCCCTGCTGTTCTTTGCTGCATCCATCGTCATGGGTGGGATCTACTATGCTGTTCCGCGGATCTACAAGTGCCAGATCTTTAGCCGCAGGCTGGCCAACATGCAGTACGCCTTGTACGTGATCGGTTTTACCTTTTTCTTTGCCGGCTTTCTTCTTACCGGGCTGGTTCAGGGCACAAACTGGATCCACCAAGGGCTTCCTGTGTGGAGCGTGCTGCCGGGGCTGCGGCCTTACATGTCACTGCGCGCTACAGGCGGGATGCTGGTGGTGATCAGCTTTATCATGTTCACCTACAATATCTACGCAACCGCCATAAGACGACGGCCCGTCGAGCGCCCCGCTTCGCTTCCTGTATCTGGGGTTCTCGTGGCCGCAGATGACTAGCGAGGTGCTACGATGAAAATGACATTCACAGTGACGCTGGCGGGCGCGATCATTGTCTTTCTCGCGGTCGTCATGGCTGTTGTGTTCATCCCCGGGCTGGTCTGGAACCCACCGCAAACGTTCGTCGCGCATCCCTACACCGCTGAGGAAGAGCGGGGACGCATCGTCTTTTACTCCAATGGCTGCAACTACTGTCACACGCAGTACGTACGGCTGGAAGATACGGGGATGGGAGTACAGTCTCAGGGAGGAAACTATGTCTTTGACGATCCCATGATTCTGGGCTCCGAGCGCACTGGGCCCGACCTGTCGTACATCGGCCGCAAGCGGAGCGAGCAGTGGGAAGTCGACCACTGGAAGGATCCCCGCGACATGTCGCCGATGTCCCTCATGCCCAGCTTTGAGTTCTTGAGCGACCAGGAACTCAGTGACATGGCGGCTTATGTCTTTAACCTGGGAGATCGTGTGGCGGCACAATACATGGTCGCACCACCGGCAGAGTATGTCGGGGCGTCAGATCCATTCTCTTACCCCGAGGTCGCACCGACCGCAGACCAGCCACGTGGTTGGCCGCTCTGGGAGGCATCCCAGCTACAAGAGGGAAAAGAAAAGTACGTCAAGTACTGTCTCACCTGTCACGGCTGTGCGGGCAATGGGCTGGGCAGCTATGCCGGAACCCTGACGGTGACCCCTGCCGATTTCAAGCAGGAGCCCTTCCGCAGTATGCCGGACGAGCAGTGGTTCTGGCACGTGTCAGAAGGGGTGCAGGGGAGCGTGATGCCGCCGTGGAAGGCAAGCCTGACCGAAGACGAGCGCTGGAAGATCATCCACTACATCCAACAGGTCTTTGCTATGCCGGTGGAGCACGATCCGGATGAGGGCGATCCTTCTGGCAGCTATGCCGGAGTGACGAACCCGCTTCCCAAGACCGTCGCTACGCTCAATCAAGGCAAGATGATCTTTATTCGGGAATGCTGGGTCTGCCACGGCGATGCCGGACGAGGCGAAGGGGTCTATCGCCAGGGTCTGCTGCCGGTGCCCCCGGATTTCGGCGATGGCAGCTACGGAGACTTTACGGACGCGGACTATTACTGGCGCATCAGCGAGGGTGTGCCCTGGACGGCGATGCCCGCGTGGAAGGTTCACTACGGAGAGGAAGACCGTTGGAGCCTGGTCTACTATATCCGGGTCAACTTTACACAGACAGAGCCGCGCCCTGCTTCCGCGCCCGCGCAAGTGTACCCGGCCATCGCGCTGGCACAACAGATGCCCGAGACCGTCAACACGGTGCAGATCCGCGAGGGCAACTTGACTCAGATCACGAGCCAAGCGCCATCGGTAGGTGCGGGAAAGATGATGTTCCTGCGCATGTGCGCCCGCTGCCACGGCCTGAGCGGACTCGGGGACGGATGGACCGGCCAGTATCTCGATGTCCAGCCGGCTAATTTCACGGATCCCGATGTGCGGGGCCTGTCGGATGGCGACTTTTTTGCACGCGTGAGCTATGGGCTGCAGAATTCGGCGATGCCGACCTGGGGTGAGTGGATGCCGATCGAGGCGCGGTGGAACGTGATCAGCTATGTCCAACAAGCCTTTGTCGCCGGTATGCCCTCGAGCTCTAGCGTGTACAACAATGGCCAGTTGGCCGCCAACTTTGCAACGGTGAGCCGGGACCTCTGGCTCGAAGAGGGACACGTAATCTCACCTACGATGGGCGCAGACCTGTACGACAAGTACTGCGCTCCATGTCACGGCGCGAGCGGGCAGGGTAACGGCCCCAGCACGCAGGGCAGTCCGAGCGGAGCACCGGCAGCCTTCCCACCCAACATGTCGGATGCCTATATCTACTGGCGGACGTGGGAGGGTGTGCCTCAGAGCGTGATGGGGCCGTACAAAGCGCTCCTGTCGTCGGGCGATCTCTCGGAGGCCGGTATCTGGGACATTATCGCCTACATCGATACGTTTGCTGGCCAAGGAGGAGGTGGACCATGATGCCCATGGGCGTGTGGGCCTATGCGCTATGGATGTTCTTTGTCATCCTGACCGGGATCGTTCTCCTGGCCTGGGGCTGGAAGAGCGGCCAGTTTCGAAAGGTCGAGGAACCCAAGTATCGCATGTTGGAAGACAGGGAGCCTGAAGACTGGCCTGGAAGGAAAGGAGGCCAATCGTGACGCAGAATGTGTTGGTTACTGGGCAAGCGCTCACGTGGATGCTCTGGGGCGCAGGTGTCCTGGTCCTCTTTGCGGTGCTCTTGGCCTTGCGCAACCGGCCTAGCACACTGCCGGGTTCCAGTGGACACCGAGAAAAGGAAGGGGAGGGGGAGCACGAAGTCATCCGCGCCGATGGGTACATTGACAGCTTCGCGGGTGTGATCGAGGAAGCGGGCGGGGCGCCGCCGCCGATCGTCATCGTGTTTTTTGTCGGCATCTGGCTTTGGTGGCTGCTTTACCTGGTCCTAAACTGGACACCCCACTGAGGAGGCCGACGATGGCGTACATCTACCAGATTACCTTTGACATTCATCCTGATCAGATGAACGAATTGCAGATCGGCTCCTCTCTTGAGCGGATCCTGGGCTACCTGCGCACCCTGCTGCCGACGGATGTCGGTTTCATCACCGTCCGCGCCGCGCGCTCGGTCCACCTCAAAGATGAGCAGGTCCACATCCTCGTCGAAAGCGAGTGGGAATGGTGGGAGGATCTCGAACACCATCGCGAGTCCTCCCTGGCCGAGGACAAGGTACTGCAGGAGTTCGAACCGCACGTTGAGCTAGAGGATCTAGAGGTCCACGTGTTTGAGGAAGTAGCCTGAGGCTGTGCTGTCCGCCACACCCCTCTCTGCGCCGCGGTGCGGCCGGAGAGGGGGAGCGGCAGGCTGGCAACAGGTTGTCTATGTAGCGAGCAGTCTTGACCGGTTCTCGGATCGACGGTGGCCGATCTTGTGATTGCAGGCCGTTCTACAACGTGCCCCGGCTACGTTGAGCCCCGGGGCACGTTGTTTGCACTATCTCCGGAAGGGGACGAAGGCAAAGGAGCCAGCACGATGGAGATCTATGGAGCGCTCTTAGTGACCGGGTTGGTGGGCAGCCTGGGCCACTGTCTCGGGATGTGCGGCCCCCTCGTATGGATGGTCGGGCTGCAGATCGAGGCCAAAGGGATGGTTGTCCTGCTCCGTTACCTAGTCTACCACGGTGCCCGCGTTACCGTCTATGCCCTTCTCGGCGCGTTCGTCGCAGGGATCAGTTCCTTCCTCGCGCCGGGGGCTCGCTTGGGCATGTGGCCCGGTGTGTTGAGCATCGTGCTGGGCCTCGGCGTCGCCTTGCTGGGGCTGGGATACTTGGGCTGGCTCCCAATGCTTCAGATGCCACGCCTGGGCCGACTATGGCACCAGGCTCAGAGCTGGGCGCTCCCCAAGGCCAGGCACCCGGCGGGGCTGGCCTTGGTCGGTGCCTTGAACGGGCTGCTGCCGTGTGCGTTGGTGTACAGTGCGCTGTTGACGGTTGCTGCCAGCCGTCGGGTGACGTCTGGGGCGCTGGGCATGCTCGCCTTTGGTGTGGGTACGGCCCCGGCCCTGCTCGTGGTTGGGTTGAGTGCTCGCGCCCTTGGCGCCCGTGTCAGAAAGGAGCTTGCGCGTGTCGCTGGGTTCCTGATTGGCCTGATCGGCCTGCAGCTGATCCTGCGTGGGTTGGCTGCGCTGAGCATCGTGCCGCATCTACGGGTGGGAAAGGTAATGCTGTGGTGAGCAAGGTTAAGCTGACCTGTGACCTGTGTGGGGAGCAGATCGACGGAAAGCCGGTGGTGCGCGCGTTCGACGGCGAGGAGAAGCACTTTTGCTGTGAAGGGTGCGCTCGGATCTACCAACTGGCGCACGAAAACGGTATGCTCGATCAGGTCTTGCCGCACGATGAGCCTGTACGCACGCCCAAGCCAATCGACCTGCCCAAGTACTTCCTGGATCCGGGCGAATCCGTTGGCTTTGCTGTGGACGGTATGTGGTGCGCCGGATGCGCTCAGGCTGCACAGCGCATCCTCGAAAAGCAGCCTGGGATCAAGGAAGCGAACGTCAATTTCGCCGCCGAACGAGGGCGGATCCGTTACGATCCCAAGCTCGTTGATCCAGATGAGATCCTACGCAGCCTGGACAGCCTGGGCTACCGTGCACGCGTGCTCGGCGATCCGTCTGAGCGAAAGGCGGGGCGGCAAGAGGAATACCTGCTCTTGCAGTTGATCACCGCTGCGGCGTTTGGTATGCAGGTCATGTTACTGTACCTGGTGCAGCTCTATCCCCTCTATGCGCGGGGTCAATTCGATTCACAGAACGTCCGGAAGCTGCAATACCTGGTCTGGCTGCTTGCGACGCCGGTGTTGTTTATCGGTGGCCTTTCGTTTCTGAAGGGTGCCTGGCGCGGCCTGCGCGCGGGCACGGCCACCATGGATACGTTGGTTGCGCTGGGCACGCTCTCAGCCTACAGCTATAGCGTATACGTCACGCTCATCGGAGGCGGGGAGGCGTACTTTGATTCGGTGGCCATGATCACCACCTTTATCATGCTCGGCCGCTACCTGGAGAAGGTAGGGGGTGCCCAGGCACGCAAGGATATCCGCCACCTGCTCGAGCTGCAGCCGACCAAGGCCTGGCAGCGTGTTGGCGAGCAGTGGCACCAGGTCAAGCCCAGCGCCCTGGCCCTTGGCGACGAGATCCTGGTCAAGCCGGGCGAACGTGTACCGGTCGATGCCACGATCCTGGAGGGGGAAGCCGCGGTAGACGAAGCCTTGCTCACAGGGGAATCCGCTCCGGTGAACAAGGGGCCATCAGATACGATCTTCGCGGGCACGGTCGTCACCGACAACGCGCTGACCGCTCAGGTGATCCATACCGTGCAAGAGACACGCTTGGCCCAGATCACGGCGATCGTGGAAGAGACGCTCGACACCAAACCTCCGATCCAGCGGCTGGCAGACACGGCCTCGCGCTATTTCGCGATCGGCATCGTCAGTGCGGCTGCGATCACCTTCTTGGGATGGTGGCTGACCGGCACCTCCGTACCTAGGGCCCTTCTGATCGCAGTAGCCGTGCTGGTGGTCGCGTGCCCCTGCGCGCTCGGGCTGGCCACGCCGCTGGCACTCGCCATCGTGCTCGGGCGGACCAGCCGGGGAGGCGTCCTGGTGCGCAACCCGGCAGCACTCGAGACGGCAGCGATGGTCAAGCGGATCGTGCTCGACAAGACCGGCACCTTGACGCGCGGCAAGCTCGACGTGGTCAGCGTCTCACCCCTTTCATCTTCCGGGATGTCGTCGCAGGAGCTCCTCTGCTTGACCGCAGACGTGGAGCAGTTCTCCGAGCACCCTGTGGCAAAAGCAATCGTCGGCGCTTGCCCGCGCTCCCCTGCCCACGCCGAAGCATTCAAGGCACTGCGCGGCCTGGGGGTCAGTGCAGCCGTCGAGGCGCTGGATGGCAAGCGCATCATGGTCGGTTCACCCGACCTGCTGGAGGTGGAGGTAGGCTCAAAGTTGTCGCAGGAAGCTGATGCCCGTGCACGAGAAGGGGAGACGATCGTCTGGATAGGGTGGGAAGGCACGGTCGCCGGCTGGATCGCGCTTCGCGACGAGCCAAATCCGACAGCTCCCGCAGCGCTGGAGCAGCTCGCAGCGGATGGGATCCAGCCCGTGATGCTGTCCGGGGACAGCCCACAGACGACGCGGGCCATCGCTGCCGAGTTGGGAATCGATGAATACGAGGGCCGGGTATCGCCGGTGGACAAAGCGGAACGGATCCGGCAGTGGCAGGAGGAGGGACAAAAAGTGGCAATGGCCGGCGATGGGGTCAACGACGCGCCAGCGCTGGCCCAGGCGGATCTAAGCATCACCACAGCCACCGGCACGGACGTAGCTGGGGAGACGTCGGACCTGGTGCTGACACACTCGGATCTGACGCTGATCCCCCAGACCATCCGGCTTTCACGCCGCACGCGGCGGATCATCCGCCAGAACCTGGGTTGGGCCTTTGCCTACAACGTGGTCGCGATACCGCTGGCCGCCCTGGGGATCATCAGCCCGGCCATTGCGGCTGTGACGATGGCCGTCAGCAGCCTGCTCGTGGTAGGCAACTCGCTGCGGTTGCGGCTGTAGGTATGGGCGCGAGACAGCATGACCGGTTTGGGGATTGCGGGCACAGAGCGCTCCTGGCAAGGATATACCTGCAACTACTGGCAGCATCCTCATGAGAGACGAAAGGAGGCAAGATGCCCGAGCAGCATTCACGAGAGGCAATCCGTGTCTTGGGCATCGCCGGTAGCCTGCGTCAGGGCTCCTACAACCGGGCACTGCTCCGCGCTGCGCAAGAGCTGGCTCCGGCAGAGATGACGATCGTTACCTTTGACCATCTAGGCTCACTGCCCTTCTACAATGAGGACGTCCTGGCTCAAGGCGTGCCGGCCCCTGTCGCGGCACTCAAGGAGGCGATCCGCAAGGCGGACGCGCTGTTGATCGCGACACCCGAGTACAACTATTCGATCCCTGGCGTCCTCAAGAACGCGATCGATTGGGCATCGCGCCCTGCGGAGACTTCTCCGCTGAACGGCAAGCCAGTGGCGCTGATGGGCGCCAGCACGGGATCCTTTGGCACGGTGCGTGCACAGATGCACCTGCGCCAGGTCTGCGTATACACGAATATGCTCGCGCTGACCCGGCCACAGGTTCTCGTCGCCCGAGCCCGGGAAAAGTTCGACCAGCAGGGCCGACTGACGGACGAGACGTCGATCGGATTCCTGCAAGAGCTGCTCCAGGCCCTGATCGAGTGGACGATCCGCCTGCGTCGAGGGGCCGAACCCAAAAGTGCTAGGAGCTGTACATGAGCGACGAACCAGACCGTCAGAACAATCAGGAGGGCAGCGAACCGTCCTGGGTTCAGAGACTGAGAGACATGGCGGGAGGCATCGGCGCCAACCGGGCGGTGTTGGCGCTCTCGCTGGCCCGTATGGGAGACGCGATCGGCAACAGCGTGCTGTTCGTCGTCGTCCCGCTCTACGTGGCCCAATTGCCTTCGCCGGCTGTGCCCTATCCTGAAGCGGTCCGCGCCGGCATTCTGCTCTCCCTATTTGGCCTGGTCAATGGCGTTTTGCAGCCCTTTGCCGGGATGCTGGTCGATCGTGCCGGCCGGCGCAAGCCGTTCATCATCGGGGGGCTACTTTTGCTCGGAGTAGCCACGCTCTCCTACATATTCGCCGGCCGATATGAAGAGCTACTGATCAGCCGCGTCGGGCAGGGCGTCGGTGCAGCACTGACCATCCCCGCGACGCTGGCCCTGATTACGAGCGCCTCCGAGCGTCGCACTCGTGGCGGATCAATGGGCGTCTATACCACGCTGCGCGTGGTAGGGCTCGCTATCGGGCCGTTGATTGGAGGTGCCCTGCAAGATACGCTTGGCTTCCGTTCCGTCTTTTACACGGGCACCGCCTTTGTCCTCGCTGGCGCGTTCTTGGTATGGCTGTGGGTGCAGGATATACCCGTATCCACCACCAGGGAGATCAAGCTCCCCTCGTTCCGTGGGCAGCTAACACCCGCCCTCCTGACGCTCGGGCTCGCCACACTTGCGATGGCCACCGCGTTTTCTCTGATCTCTGCCCTAGAGAAACAGTTCAACACGCGCTTGCACCAGGGTGCTTTGGGCTTTGGCATCGCGTTCAGTGCACTGATGATCAGCCGTGTGCTGCTACAGATACCGATCGGGCGCTGGTCCGATCAGAGCAGCCGGAAGCCGTTTATCATTGCTGGGCTGATGCTCATGACCGCATCTACGGTGCCCCTCGGTTGGGTGACACGGAACTGGCAGTTCGTCCTCCTGCGCGTTTTTCAGGGTCTAGGCTCAGCCGCGATTGCAGCCCCCGTCTTTGCCCTGGCGGCAGATATGAGCAAGGTCGGCGGGGAGGGCCGGCACATGAGTATCGTCACCATGGGGTTCGGCTTCGGTATTGCGATGGGCACGCTCATCGGTGGCGTCGGTTCCTTGGTCTCCTTTCAATTCCCGTTCTTTATAGGCGGCGCCCTCACATTCATCGCGGCAGGCCTAACCTACTGGCTCGTGCCGTCGAGCGCTGGACACGAAAAGAGGAAGGGCTAGCGATGTCCTCGCATCCCCAGCGAGATGCCAACGTCGAGCAGTCCGAACGCCCGATCACGGTCTATGTGGCGGTTGGTTCGAACCTGGCGATTGCAGCGGCGAAATTTGCCGCCGCGCTAATCACCGGCAGCTCGGCGATGCTAGCCGAAGCGATCCATTCGGTAGTGGATACGGGCAACGAGCTGCTGCTACTGCTGGGCATCCGGCGCAGCGCGCGGCCTGCCGATGCGCTCCATCCGTTCGGCCATGGGAAGGAGCTCTATTTTTGGAGCCTGATCGTCGCGATCCTGCTCTTTGGGCTCGGTGGCGGGATGTCGATCTATGAGGGGATCTCGCACCTGCAGCACCCGGTAGAAATCCGCGACCCGACCTGGAACTATGTCGTGCTGGGAGTTGCGTTCGTCGCCGAAGGGGCTTCGTGGGTCATTGCCGTCCGCAAGCTGCTCGAAGGCCGGAGAGAAGGACAGAGCGCGTGGCGAACGATGCGCACGAGCAAGGACCCCACCGTCTATACCGTGGTAGCCGAGGACTCGGCGGCATTGGCGGGGGTCCTGGTCGCTTTTCTGGGAGTACTGCTCGGGCACCGGCTGCACGATCCTTACCTGGACGGGACCGCTTCGATCGTGATCGGCCTCATCCTGGCCACTGTGGCAGGCTACCTGGCGGTAGAGAGCCGGGATCTGCTGGTCGGGGAGAGTGCAGGAACCGATGTCGTCGAGGACATACGAGCTCTGGCGGAGGCCGATCCCGCCGTCGTGCAGGCATCTCGTCCCCTGACGATGCACTTTGGGCCGGATCGAGTGCTACTCAACCTGGACATCGAGTTTCGGCCCGAGTTGACGGCGGACGAGGTTGCGGCGGCGGTGGATCGCCTAGAGGCGCGCATCCGCAAGGAGCACCCAAGCATCAGACGGATCTTTATCGAGGCCGAGGCGCTGACGCGGCGCGGCGCCGGTCGAGGCGTGGGCCTCGACGCAGCGGATGTGGGTGACGCCGAGCCAGAGCAAGGGGAGCAACCGCATAGGACCAGGGACAATGGCAGGTAAACCACCTGCGCTGCCGCCACCCGTGCTGGGAAACGGCCGCCTGGCGGGCAGACTGCCCGGAGATGAGCTGACAAAGGGAGTATAGAATGAGGGGAGCAGGACCACAAGAACCACATTTCATGCAGTCGCGCCTGGTGCACGATATGGCGATCGGGATGTCCGATGGCCTGACTGTGCCGTTCGCCATCGCCGCCGGGCTGGTTGGGGCGTCGGTAGCCACACGGGTCGTGATCATCGGCGGACTCTCCGAGATCGCCGCAGGCTCGATCTCGATGGGGCTGGGCGGCTATCTCTCGGCGCGCACGGACGCTGAGCACTACCGGGTCGAACGGCAGCGGGAGGAACAGGAGACGAGAGATGTGCCCGGGGAGGAGACCCAGGAAATAAGGACCATCCTTCAGGAGGATATCGGTCTCGATGAAAAAGAAACAGAGCCCGTGGTCTCTTCCCTCAAGCAGGATCGCGACAGATGGGTCGACTTTATGATGCGCTTTGAGCTGGGCCTGGAGGAGCCCGATCCACAGCAATCGTGGAAGAGCGCGCTCACGATCGGCCTCGCCTATGCCGGCGCGGGATTCATTCCCCTGTCGCCGTACTTTGTCGTCAGCTCTGTCGTGACCGGATTGTACGCTTCTGTCGCCGTGACCTCGTTCGCGCTCTTGGTGTTTGGGTACCTCAAGGGCCGCGTTACCGGCATAAACGCCCGGCGTTCGGCACTCGAGACCTTTGTGATTGGGGGTGTTGCGGCAGGGGCCGCCTTTGCCATCGCACGGCTGATTAGCTGAAGTAGAGGCGCTCCCGACGCAGCAGGGGATGATATCCCGGCATCGCGTCGTGTGGTGCGCCGTCGGATCCGTAAACGTTAATGAATCGCATTCTCGGCTAGGCCGAGACGAGGAGGTTGGCTATGGGCAGCGGCTTTCGCATTGCTCGTATCTCTGGCATCGACGTTCGCGTGGACTGGAGTTGGCTGTTCATCCTGCTCCTGGTCACTTGGAGTCTGAGCGCCTTGTTTGGCCAGGCGCATACGGGCTGGGCGGCAGGGATGCGCTGGGGGCTGGCGCTCGGTGCCGCGCTGTTGTTCTTTGCCTCCGTGTTGGCACACGAGCTGGCGCACTCGTTCGTGGCCAAGGCGCGCGGCATACCGGTCCGCAACATCACGCTCTTTCTCTTTGGCGGCGTTTCCAACATCCAGCGCGATCCGAGCTCGGCTGGCGTCGAGTTCGTGATGGCGGCGGTGGGTCCGCTGACCAGCCTCGTCCTGGGCGCCATTCTGCTGCTGGTCAGCGGTGGCGGGATCAAGGCCGTGGCTGCCTGGATGGACCCCGTGCAAGAGCTCGCCAATCTCGGCCCGGTGGACACCATGTTCCTGTGGGTGGGCACGATCAACCTGACGCTGGGGATCTTTAACCTGATCCCGGGCTTTCCCCTCGACGGTGGGCGCGTGTTTCGCTCCATCCTATGGGGCGCCACCGGCAATTTCCGCCGAGCCACGCAATGGGCTTCCTGGACGGGCCGGCTGGTCGCCTGGGCTATGATTGGTGGGGGGATCGCCATGACGTTCGGGGTGAGCATCCCCTACCTGGGCAGAGGCCTGGTCAGCGGTCTGTGGCTGGCTTTCGTCGGCTGGTTCCTCAACAACGCCTCTACGCAGAGCTATCGCCAGGTCGTGATCCACGACATCCTCGCGGGGGTGCCGGTGGAACGGATAATGCGCAAAGATCCGCCCACGGTCGGGCCTAACAGCTCTGTCACCAGCCTGGTACACGACCACGTGATGGGTACAGACGATTATGGCTTCCCGGTACTGGAGGGAGATCGCCTGGTCGGCATCGTGACGTTGGACGACGTGCGCGGCGTGCCACGTTCGGAGTGGGATATGGTCACCGTGCGCGAGATCATGACGCCGGCCGATCAGCTGGTCACCACGACCCTCCAGGAGGATGCGGCTGACGCCATGGACAAGCTGACCGAGCGCGACATACGCCAGGTGCCCGTGGTCGATGGTGACAGACTGCTCGGCCTGTTGCGGCGCCAAGACCTGATGAAGTGGCTATCGCTGCACGCCAAGTCGTTCCGGGGCCAGCGGACGGGCGATGAACCGGGCTTGTAGGGAGTAAGCAGGAAAGGGTAGCCAGGAACGGCAGGGCCGATCGTGGCGCCACCGGTTATCTGCTCTATTGGGCGTTGGTCACAGGATGAGCTATGGAGATCCTGATCGCCTTTGCGGCAACGTTACTGTTGGCGGTGCTGGTTTCCGGCATGGCGCAACGCAGCGTGTTGTCGGCGGCCGTGCTCTTTTTGATCATCGGTTTCGTCGTCGGGAGGGGTGTGTTCCACGTGGCTCCATTCGAGCCGAACAACCCACTCGTCTACTGGCTCGCCACAGCCACGCTGTACAGCGTCCTGTTCACCGATGGCATGCGCGTCGGTGTGAGTGACCTGATCTCTACTTGGCGTCTGCCGGGCCGTGCGCTGCTGCTGGGCTTTCCGCTGACGCTCGCCGGGAACACGATCCTGGCTCGATTCCTGGTCGGCTTGCCGTGGAACGAGGCGATCCTCCTCGGGGCTGTTCTGACGCCGACGGATCCGGTTTTCGCTGCGGCCATCGTCGGCAGCGAGCACGTCCCCTCTCGGGTACGGTTCCTGCTCAACGTAGAGAGCGGGCTGAACGATGGACTGGCGCTGCCGATCGTGGTGGTGATGCTGGATCGCATCCGTGCCACGCCGGTAGAGCCGGGCACGATCGCCGTCAAACTGATACTGGGTATCGTGCTGGGCATCGGGGTAACCTGGCTCTTGCTGCGACTGGAGCGCTTTCAGTTTTTCTCGCCTGCCAGCAGCTTTGAGCCGTATAATGCGTTTGCCCTCGGGCTGCTCGTCTTTGGCCTGGCCTCGATCATCGGCGCCAACCTGTTCCTGGCAGCCTTTGTTGCCGGGATCACGGTAGCATCGGTAAACCAGCAGGTGCGCAACGCGTTCAGCCGGTTCGGCGACTTTGTTACCGAGCTGCTCAAGCTGTTCACGCTGCTGCTTTTCGGGGCGCTCATTTCGCCGACGACGGTCGCCACCAGGATCACGCCGCGGGGATTTCTCTTTGGCTTCCTGGCCATACTGGTCGTGCGCCCGGTGGTCATGGTGGTCGCGCTTCTCGGCAGCCGGATCGGCTGGGAGGAGCGGCTCGTCAGCGGGTGGTTTGGTCCCAAGGGCTTTTCTTCGCTGGTCTATGGCATCCTGATGCTCAACACGGGTGTGCCGCAAGGGCCGCGCCTGTTTCACCTGGTCGCCATCGCCGTGGCCGTGTCGATCGTGATCAACTCCTCGACGGATGTCCTTGCCGTCCGTTGGCTGCAGCGCTTTGGCCAGCAGATCGATACGGTGGAGGAAGAGCGTGAGGAGAAAGAGGAGGAGCAAGCCTCTGACGAAGCCCCTGGACCGTCGCCATAGTCAAGCCTCTTTGTTGAGGCCATAGGAGGCAGGTGCATCGTAGCTTCACTGGCATAGTGCACACCTATATGGGCATCGCATCTACTGGAAGGGAAGGCTGCAAGATCCCGGAGGGGGACCGGCCAGCCGGGCGCGGGGCACGAGCAGCCTCCAAGGGCGGCGTCTGGTGCCTGCATCGAGGTCCAGCGTCTACAGGAGGTATTTCGATGAAAAAGAGAGGCGTGTGGCGGACATCGCAGATCGTGGTTCTGTTGCTGATCGTTGCCTTGGCAGGCGGACCGAGTGGGATCCTGAGTGAGCATAGCCGCTCCAACAGGGTTCTGGCTATGGATCTCACGGGTGCGGATTCGCTCTCCGGATCGCTCCCCGGCCGGCCAAGCGGCAACGCGATTCCAGGGACGACCATGTACTTCCCGATCTTGGCGCGGAACTGGCCTCCGATCCCGGCGGCACCGCATCTGGATCCGATCGTCAACCCCAACGGGCAATCCTCGTACCTGGTGCTGTGGAGTTCCAGCTTTCTAGCCACGTACTATGTGTTGGAGGAAGCGACCCACAGCGACTTTTCCGACGCGCAAGAAGTGTTCGTGGGATTGGCCCTGCTCTACTCGGCCACGAGCAAGGCCCCTGGTGACTATTATTACCGGGTCAAGGCGGCGCATACTACCGCCACTACATCTTATTCGAGTCCGTGGAGCAACGTCGTCAGCACGCACGTCAGCGTGACCTATGCGTTCCAGGACGATTTCTGCAACGCGTCGAGCGGCTGGCCGCACCAGGTGTTCACCATCGACGGCCATCCGGTGCTATCCGCCTTTTACTCAAGCTGCGCCTACTATATGCGAATCCTGGTCGATACAGGGTCCTCGTTGGAGCACATGGGGATCGTACCTTCCCCCTACGAGCACTTTGACGACACGTACGACGTGGAGGTGGACCAGGTGTTTCTCCCGGCCAGCGACGTCGAGCCGGCCTTTGCCAAGGCCAGCCTGGTCTTTCGGGGAGATATCGGGGCGAGCGGTTACTTTACCTCAGCCTATGCTGTCGAGTGGAATTTCGAGGGGAACTGCGCCGTGAGCGCATACAGCGGCAGCTACATGGACTCCTTTATCCCCGCGGATGCCGTGCCGGACCCGATCTACCAAGGCTGGGTACACTGTCCGAGCATCACCCCTGGCTACGACCACAACGTCCACGCCCTGGCCCAGGTGCGCGGCGACCAGGTGGCGATCTATCTGAACGACGCGCTGATCGGCACGTTCTCGCCGATCGGCGGCCGGCCGCAGATGGGCCTGATCACGGGCTCGTGGACGTCGGTGCCGGTGGAGTCTCGTTTCGACAACTTTCGCGTGATCGACAGATGAGGAGGACAGTTACTCGCTATGGGGAACGCTAGGAGGCACACGTGGTAGAACGTAGAGAAAGTGAACCGAGGGCCGGGCCGGAGACTGGAGAACCGAGTCGCAGGGAACAGTTGATCGAGGTCGGGGTCTTTTTATTCCTGATCCTGCCGTCGCTGGCGCTCTCGTTCTTTGCAGTCAAGCAGGGGCAGGTAGGGTTCGTGCTCACGGCAGTGGCCACGATCCTGCGCGATCTGGGCCTGGTCGCGCTGATCCTCTTCTTCCTGTGGCACAACAAGGAGGCGCTGCGCACGAT
>CAZLMZ010000034.1:8555-20496 GCA_964560475.1 uncultured Anaerolineae bacterium | reverse complement strand
GACGTCTGTCGCCGGGCCCAGGCGACCCTCCTCCTCGATTGGCAGCACGGCGATGTTGCCTCCGTTATAGTTCGCCACGAGCACGACCCGTTCTGTCTGGTCCACGCTGAGGTAACATGGGGCAGCGCCATGGGAGGGCTGGTGGTTCAACAGTGTAAGCAGGCCCGTCCCCTGGTCGATGCGGAAGGCACTGACGCCTCCGCCTAGATTGCCGGCGAAGGTGCTCACTTCGTCCGTCGCATAGAGGTACCGGCGTGACGGGGCGAGAGCCAGGAAGGATGGATTCTCGACGCCTCCACACGTTCCAATAGGGGACAGCATGCCAGAGGAGGGGTCGAATGCATACGTGTAGATGCCTTCCGACCCACGCTGCGTGTAGGTCCCGACGTACACGATCGTCTTTCCGTCCGATCTTGCCATGTTCATTCCTCCCGCGGCGAGGTGCTGGATGGCGTGCAGGGCAGCCTCGCGCATATCAGCCTAGCACAAACGAGGTATATGACCGTCGAGATTGTATCACGAAAGGATAGCCGCGGCAACTTGTGCGGCGATCGCCAGGTTTGCGCGCGCGCTGACCAGATCCTTGACAGATGGCAGGACTATAGGTACAATATTGGTGACCAGTAGATACCAGGCAAGCGGATGTGACAGGTACAGCCTGAGCTCACTGCTGACCTCGGCCCTTTGGCCAGCCTCGGCCGATGTACTTCTATCATGGGGGGATCTCTGCTGTAGATACCCGTAGCGGATGGCGCGGATTGCACACGTCGCGCGTGCGTTGCCCTTGTCTCATGTGAGACGAGTCAGGCAGAATGGGCCGAGCATGGGCAACGACAGCCGTTCGTCGTTGCAGTGGGGTAGCGAGGCAGAGCACGCATCAAGGGATGGCATACACGCTGTGATCTAGCGCCCCGGGTCGACAGTTCGGGCACATCAGTTCCTTGGAGGCGATGGCAATGACGCGAGTGGAGTTGCGAGAGGGAGAGTCACAGGAGAGCCTGCTCCGGCGGTTTCGCAAGCAGGTGACCAAGGATGGCGTACTGGGCGACGTAAAGCGAAAGCGCTTTTTTGTCTCCAAGAGCGAAGAGCGCCGCGTGATGTTGCGCAAGGCCAAGCGGCGCGAGCGCAAGCGCCAGTGGCGCCAGGAGAATAACGAGCGCGAGTAGCGCTGGCGTGGCGCAGAGCGGTCTGGCTCACGACCCTTTTGAGCCAGATTGGGTCTAGCCAAAACAGAACATTTGTGCTATAATATAGGCAAGCGCTGCACCTGGCTCGGGCAACAATCCGTGTCGTGTCTGGATATGACAGGTCTGGGCGCGATGCCGACGCGATAGCCATTTCGCCCGGTTTGTGATAGAATTCTTATGTCAAACAAATCGGGCCTTTGTGTTGGTAAAGATGAACGTGACGAGGGTGATTGCTGAGTGAAAGTACTGAGGGCAGGGCAGTCGGCGGTGCACAGCGCGTTGCCTTGGCGGTAGATGGGAAAGGTGATAAGGATGGGCGAGCGTCAGTATGGTGCGGAGGAGATCCAGGTTCTGGAAGGGCTGGAAGCGATCCGGCGTCGGCCCGGCATGTACGTGGGTGGCACCGGTGTCCAGGCATTGCACCACCTGGTCTACGAGGTGGTCGATAATGCCGTCGATGAGGCCCTGGCTGGCGCGTGCGACGACATCGCGGTGACGCTGTACGATGACGGCAGTGTCGAGGTGGTAGACAATGGATCTGGCATTCCGCCCTGGTGGAAGCCAGATCAGGACAAGGCAACGCTCGAGCTAGTCTATACCGTACTTCACAGCGGCGGCAAGTTCGGAGGCAAGGCTTACAAGGCCTCGGGTGGCCTGCATGGGGTGGGGGTCAAGGGAACCAATGCCCTTTCACAGCGCCTGATCGTAGAGGTTCGCCGTCACGGACTTCGCTTTCGACAGGAACACAGCCAGGGGATCGCGCAGACGCCCGTCTTGGTTCTCGATCCACACGAGGAAGAGGTATTGTGCGAGATCGGAGAGGATCACCTGGGCTACAGCCGTCTTCCGGCGGCGGTGCGCAAGCGTGCAGACCGCAAGCTACCCACCGGAACGACGGTGCGATTCTGGCCGGACGATACCATCCTGGAGGAAACTGAGTTCGACCGCCAGACGCTCAGCAGCCGTTTTCGTATGACCTCGTTCTTGATTCCGGCCAAGATCACGCTGATTGACCGTCGTGGCAAGCGGGTCGAGCGCCGCGAGTTCGCTGGCAAGCACAAGTCCTATACCGGCCTGGCTGGGCTCGTCTCCTACCTGAACGAGGAGCGCGAGGCTATTGTCTATAACAAGGTACCGGTGCTGATCGAAGGCGAGTTCGACCTGGAAGTCAAAAAGGGGATGCCACCAGAGAAAGTCAAGGTCTCGGCAGCCTTTCAGTACACCGACGACCCGAATGGCGAGTCGGTGAGCTTTGCCAACACCATCTTCACGCGGCTGGGTGGCACGCACGTCTCGGGTGGGCGGCAGGCCTTTACAGCAGCACTCAACCAGTGGGGCCAGAAGCGCCGCAAGCTCAAGAATGAACGTATCGAAGGCGCAGATGCAGCCTTTGGCCAGACGCTCGTCGTGTCCGTACTGGTACCCGAGCCGCAGTTCACCAGCCAGACCAAGGATGAGCTGGCCTCGCCAATCCGGCCTGGCGTCTATTCGGTGCTGTACAACGAGTTAATGCGACTCTTTGAGAAAAAGCCCAAGCTAGGCGATGCGATCGTAGATCTGTGCTCCACCGCAGCCTCGGAGCGAAAAGCAACTGCGCAAGCGCGCAAGCTGGTCGCGCGCCGCTCGGCGATGATGGAGATCGACGTGCTGCCCGGCAAGCTGGCAGACGTACGTACCAAGGAGCCGCGCTACACCGGCCTCTACCTGGTCGAGGGCGACAGTGCGGGTGGCTCGGCCAAGCAGGGTCGGAGCCGAGACCTGCACGCGATCCTGCCGTTGCGGGGCAAGATCCTGAACACGGAACGGGCGCGGATGACGCGCATCCTGAGCAACAACGAGGTACAGGCGATCATTGCTGCGGTCGGGGCGGGAATCGGGTCCGACTTTCAGATCGACGAGATGCGCTACCACCGCGTGGTGATCTTTGTCGACGCCGACGTCGACGGCGGGCACATCTCGTCGCTGCTGCTGACCTTTTTCTACCGGCACATGCGCCCTCTCGTCGAGGCAGGGCGCCTGTACCTGGCGCGTGCGCCGCTCTACAAGATGGTCAAGGGAGATGACGTGCGTTACGTCCTCAACGACGCGGAGCGAGATGCTGTGTTGAAGGAATGGGGCAGCTCAAATGGGGTGCGTATCTCACGGTTCAAGGGCCTAGGCGAGATGAGCGCAGATGAGATGGCCAGAACAGTGCTCGCTCCAGGGGAGGAGGAAGGGGAGGGCGGTGAGGCGCACACGAGCATCCTCAACCCTTACCACGTCCAGGTGACGGTGGAGGACGCGCACCGTGCGCACACGCTGATGTCTCGCTTGATGGGGAGTGCGGTCGAGCCACGGCGCAAGTGGATCCTCGATACGTGGGAGACGCTGGATGCCGCGAACGGGAATGGAGATCATCCATGACGGCCAAGAGGACGACGACGAAAAGCCGCCGCAAGGTGCAGACGGGGGTGGCCCAGGCCCCTCTTGCCCGTGAGTCGCGCCATACGATCGAGCTTGCTCACGAGCTGGGATACGCGTACCGCGAGTACGCACACTATACTCTGCTCGATAGGGCCATTGCCGACGTGCGGGATGGGTTCAAGCCGGTTCACCGGCGCATCGGCTATGCGATGGGAGAGATGAACCTCAGGTCCACGGCGCCACATCGCAAGAGCGCGCGCGTCGTCGGTGAGGTACTGGGCAAGTATCACCCGCACGGCGATCAGTCTGTCTACGATGCGCTCGCGCGGATGGCGCAGGACTTTTCGATGGGTGAGGTGCTGATCGACGGGCAGGGCAACTTTGGCTCGATCGATGGCGACTCGCCCGCCGCGATGCGCTATACCGAGGTCCGCCTGGCCCCATTGGGTGAGGAGCTGCTTCGCGACATTGACATGGACACGGTGGATTGGCAGGACAATTTCGACAACTCGATGAAAGAGCCTGCCGTGCTGCCGGCCCGCTTTCCCAACGTGCTGGTGAATGGATCCTCCGGGATCGCCGTAGGCTTTGCCGCCAATCTGGCGCCACACAATCTGGGCGAGGTGTGCGACGCCGCGAGCCTGGTCTGCAAGCGGTGGAACGAACGGGACAAGATCACCGTCCAAGACCTGATGCGCGTGCTGCCGGGGCCCGACTTTCCGACGGGTGGGCTGGTATTCCGGTACCGCCTGGACCGCGAAAACGGGGCAGACGTGCGCAGCGATGCGATCCAGACCGCCTACGAGACCGGCAGCGCCGGGATCGTGTGCCAGGCGCGGATGAACGTGGAGCGGCAGGATGGCTCGCGAGCGGGTGAGCAGATCGTGATCAGTGAGATCCCGTTTGGCCAGCAAAAGTCGACGATCATTCAGCGCATTGCGACAGAGGTACGCAACGGGAGGATCACCGGCGTGGTCGACGTCGTTGACGAGAGCGACCGCGACGGCGTGCGCGTCGTGATTCAGGTGTCCCGCCAGGCGGATCCCAACGAGGTGCTGGAGATGTTGGTCCGCCGCTCGACCCTGCGCACCACGTTCGGCGTGAACAACCTGGTACTCGTGCCCCGAGAGAGCGAGGAGGGGCGGATCACCGTTCCGCGCACGCTTTCGCTCAAGGAGATCCTCGAGCACTTTGTCCTGCATCGTCTCGAGGTGATCCAGCGCCGCAGCCGCTACGAGCTAGAACGACGGCGCGCGCGGCTGCACATCGTGCAAGGGCTCCTGATCGCGCTCGACCACATCGACGATGTGATCGACACCATCCGTCGAAGCCGAACGACCGAGACGGCCTGCACGAACCTGATGCGCAAGTTCAAGCTGAGCGAGATACAAGCTACGGCGATCCTGGATATGCCCCTACGTCGTCTGCCTGCCATGGAGCGGGCCAAGCTGCGGGATGAAGAAAAATCGCTGAAGGAGCGGATCCAATACCTGGAAGGGCTGCTAGCCTCGGAGCAGAAGCAGCTCGACGTGATCTTGGAGGAGACAGGTGAGATCAGGGCACGCTATGCGCGACCTCGGCGCACGACAATTGTCGACGCCGCGCCGGGGGAGGGCGAGGCTCCGCTCACGGTCGCGGACCTTGCTGTCCCCGATGCACCACAGCTAGTGATCCTGACGACCCAGGGCGTCGAGCGCTGCAATGCCGATGCCTACATGTACAGTGTCAAGACGGGGGTCTCGCGCGGTGCTGTGGTGGCGCATCGCATGCGAGCGCTCGCTGAGCCGACCGACCGGATATTCCTCATCTCTTCGGGCGGCCAGGTGTGGGTATCTCCGGTCGGGCAGCTCGCGGAACGAGCGACCTATGCGGACATAGGCCTGAAAGCGGGAAGAGCTGTGTACGCAGGTACGGTCCAGCCTCAGGGCTACCTAGTCTTGGGCACCCGCGGTGGGCGTGTGAAGCGGACAGAGATGTCAGTCATTGACAGTGCGCCGGACAGAACGTGGAGCGAAATCATGGGCCTGGAAGACGGAGACCAGGTCCTGTTTGCGGGCACCTGCGGCGAAGAGGGCGAGATGCTCTTTTTTACCGATGGGCGAGTGCTTCGCATCAAGGCTGAGGCGATCAGTTGTCAACAGACGCCCTCTGCGCGCGGCGTGGTCGGGATCAAGCTGCGCGATGAAGATAGGGTGCTGGGAGGAGCGGTCTTGGAAGAGGCACAGGGCTATATGCTGTTCATCGTCAGCGAGAAGGGCTTCATCAAGCGGGTGCCGGTGGACGAGTTCCCGGCAAAGGGACGCGGGACGATGGGCGTGTTGAGCCTGAATCAGACCGCTGCCACCGGGCCTGTTGTCGCCGTCGGCGCTGGAAAAGCAACGCGATCGACAACCGTCGACGTCCTCAGCCAGGAGGGAAGGCGACAGCGGCTGTCGCTACGCAGCGTCCCGATCGAGAACCGGATGAATCGTGGCAGGAAAGCACTCAAATTGAGTGGGGCACATGAGGTGATTGTGCTGGACTAGCACCGCTTCCTTGAAAAGCAAGGACGCCATTCGGTGGGGGGGGACCGAATGGCGTCCTGTGCTTACGACGCTATTATAGCACGTCTGGGCACGTGCGATCGTTACAAAAGCGTGGACAAAGCATAACATTCTGTCCTGGGCTCAGTGCAGCGTCTCGCTAGCGCCTAGCCAGGAAGCTCAGTACTCGCGCGGCCTGCGTCGATGAAAGCCCTGCATATCGTCGTTTTTCCAGACCTTGCGCACCCCCTGCACAGCCAGGTTCCGGAACACGAAATAGAGGGCGATGGCGACTGAGACGATGATCGTGATCTGCGCGCCGCGACATGTCGCGCCGCGTATGCTGCCTACCTCGATCGGCAGCGCAATTCGTGTCTGCTCCGGGGTGGGGGTAGTATCTCCCACGGCGGCCGAGTAGGTGGGCGTGGCTCGCGGCGTCGCTGTCGGCGGCTGCTCGACGAGCACCGTGGCCGTCGCCTCGGTGGTTGGCAGCGGTGTCGGGGAGCTGGCCGCAGTAGGTAAGGGAGCCGCGGTGAAGGTGGGCGTTGGGACGGTATTGTTGACGCTGATGCGGTTGGCAAAGCACAGATCGAGGTTGCCGTCGTCGTGGTGGACCTCGAGCAACAACTGGTAGACGCCGTCGTTCAGGCCCGTCGTGTTCCAAATGCCCAGCTGCCCGCCGGAAACCGCTGACTCGCTGTTGTAAAAGAACTTCCATTCACCACTTGGGTTGGGATCGGGTGCGTAGCCAAGCTGATACCAGGTAAAGTCAGGATGCGTCGCTGAGCCCTGTACGCTCACTTGTCCGCGGACCTGGCTCCCCCCTGCTGGCGCTACGATCAGGCACTTGCTCTGTTCCTGCTGCGGTGGCGGTGCGGCGCGAGCCTGCATGGCGCTCACCGCGCACACAAGGAATAGCACGAGCACGAATGTCGCTTTTCTCAATGGGCTCTCCTCAGCATACAGCAAGGGCGCCCGCATGTACGTGGGGCATCCACTGCAGATGGCCCACATTGTACCCGGTTTCCTTGGATCACGCAAGCCCTGATGCCTTGCTGCGGCCGACATACGGCAGCGTGGCCGAGGCTGTTACTAGACATAAGAAAGATTAAAAGGCAAAGTGGACCTTGACGCTTCGCGGTGAGTGTGCTATAATGAAGCCGCATATTGGTGGCGACTGCCGGTCACGCCAGTACGACTGGAATACCAGTCGGTATCTTATTTTGTAGAAAGGCCGGCAATGCGTATTGATGTAAGTGGGTTGTTGCTGGAAAAGACGGGGGCTCAGGTTGACTTGGCGATCAACTTGGGCCACCAACGTTTATCCGAAGATCTGGATGTCATAAGCGTAAACGGGACGTTACATCTGGGGCGCACCACTGAAGGTATCTGGGTTCGAGGCGTTCTCGCCGTCAGCATGGACCTGCAGTGTGTGCGCTGTTTGGCGCCAGTGGAACACGCGCTTGAGATAGAGCTAGATGAGCGGTTCCAATTGCCGCCGATCAAGGATGTTGACAAGGGAAAAGTGTATCCGATCGGTGTGGATCATCACATCGATCTGGAGCCGGTCCTGCGCGAGGCAGTCATCGTTTCAATGCCCATGCGCGTGTTGTGTCGAGCTGAGTGCGCCGGACTGTGTCCCACATGTGGCAAGGACCTGAACGAAGGTCCTTGCGATTGCCTCGCAGATGACATCGATCCCCGGATGGCAGCCTTGAGAGCTCTATTGGAAGAGTGATGGAGTAGGTACATACATGGCAGAGTTTTTGGAGCAGCAAGAAGACGTAGTAGAAAGTCTCATGGAAAAAGCTGAACTTCAAGGGTACTTGACGATGGACGAAGTGCTCGAGGCTTTTCCCGATCCAGAGGAGAGGCTCGAGCAGGTAGAAGAAGTCTTTCTTCGGCTGAACGAGGCCGGGATTGAGGTGTACGACGACAAGTCCGATGGCGAAGACGAAGAAAGTCTTGAGCGTGAGGTCTTTGCTTCGGATGTAGACAAAGAGTCGGACAATGCGCCGCTCGAAGAGGATGCCTTTGATCTGAGCGGTATCTCGAGCGATGACACCGTGGGCCTGTACTTGAAAGAGATGGCGCGCGTGCCGCTGCTGTCGCTTGAAGAAGAGGTCGACCTGGCTATGAAACTTACCGATGCGATCGAGGCCAGGCGCGAGCTGCACGAAGATGGTCACGACCCAGAGACGCGCGAGCAACTGGAAGCGATCATCGAAGAGGGCCGCGAGGCGCGCGAGCACCTGATCAAAGCCAACACGCGGCTTGTCGTGAGTATTGCCAAGAAGTACATGGGGCGCGGTGTCCCCTTCCTCGATCTGATTCAGGAAGGTAATCTGGGCCTGATGAAGGCTGTGGAAAAGTTCGACTATACACGTGGCTATCGCTTTAGCACCTATGCTACGTGGTGGATCCGGCAGACGATCACCCGTGCCATTGCAGATCAGGGACGGACGATCCGCGTGCCGGTCCACATGAGTGACCGGATCCGCCGCCTGTACAAGACAGCACGACAGTTGGAGCAGGAGCACGGGCGCAAGCCCACGCCAGAAGAGATCGCGACGGAGATGGAGCTTGACCCGCGCAAGGTGCGCTGGATGCTCAAGGTCTCCTGGCGTCCGCTTTCTCTGGAGCGGCCGGTAGGCGAGGAGGAGGATAGCGAGCTCGGTTCCTTTATCGAGGATGAGGGCACCCCCACGCCTACCCAGAGTGCTTACCAGAACCTGCTGCGCGAAAAGGTCGAGGAGGTGCTCAGCACGTTGACACCCCGTGAGGCGCGCATCTTGCGCCTGCGGTTTGGCCTGCAGAACGGGCGAAGCTATACCCTGGAAGAAGTGGGGCAAAAGTTTGGGCTCACGCGCGAACGCATTCGCCAGATCGAGGGCAAGGCCCTGCGGCGATTGCGCCACCCGCGTCGTAGCCGACAGCTTCGCGACTATTTGACCTAGTTGTCACTGACAGACAGAGGCGTCTCCCTCAGGCGAGGGAGGCGCCTTTTTTGTTGGCTATGGCGTTGACATAGCCCTGCTTTTGGTGTAATATACAAGCGCTCGTTTATAGAAATCGGTGAGTTGGCTGTGGTGAATGGGCTTGATCTGTCGATGCAAGAACGCCTAGTCGAGGGCTCTGAGGTCCGCGAGCTGCGGTCGTTCCTGCGATCGGTAGGAGATACGCTACGCCTACATATCCTACGTTACTTGGCTCGCGAAGGCGAAACGAACGTCACCGCATTGGCGGACGCGTTGCGGGCCAGCCAGCCGCTGCTTTCCTGGCATCTGGGCGTGCTAAAGCGCAACCAGTTGGTTTCTGTCCGGCGCGAGGGTCGAGAGGCCTTGTATTCTGTCAACGTACCCGTCGTTCGAGCGTATCGTGCGCGTCTGGACGCCTGGCTAGGGATCCCTGGGCCAGGAACGCAGTCCGAGGAGAGAACGGATGAGTAGGCAACCGTACGGGTCTGCCAACCGGCTGCCGAGACCGGCCCAAAGGTCGCTGACGGACCTGGCCCATTTGGTGGTGGCGCAACTGTTCGCGCCCCTTGCCAGGTTTCTCCACCGCCTGGGAGTCACGCCCAATGCGATCACGGTCTTTGGCTGCCTTCTAAGTATGATGGGTGCGGCCTTGATCGCGATGGATCGTTGGACTGCTGCGATCGTTGTTGTTCTAGTGGGCGGATTCGCTGACGGGGTGGACGGGCTGCTTGCTCGTCAGTCGCAGCAAACGACGCGGTTTGGCGCTTTTCTGGATTCGGTGTTGGATCGCTGGTCAGACAGTGCGCTCTTTGTCGGGCTGTTGATCCATTTTGCGCGCGCAGACATGATGGTGGAAGAGGTTCTGTGTGGCGCCGCTCTGTCTTTCTCGTTACTCGTTAGCTATACCAGGGCTCGCGCCGAGGGCATTGGTGCACGGTGCAATAGGGGCCTATTCACGCGCCTGGAGCGGGTGTCTCTCTTGGTGGCTGGCCTGATTTTTGACCGGATGGGGATCGCCCTCTGGCTGATCGTCGTTTTGTCAGCGTTCACCGCAGTCCAACGGATCTACTATACCTGGCGCTCTACTCAATTGAATGCAGAGGAATAAACATGGACCAGATTGCTTTCCAGATCGGACCGATCGCCGTTCACTGGTACGGGATCCTGATCGTTACCGGGATCCTGGCCGCAACCTACCTATCTTCGTACCTGGCCAAGCTGCGAGGGCAGGATCCCGAGTTTGTCTGGGATGCGCTCGTGTGGTGTGTGCTTCTCGGCGTTATCGGCGCCCGACTGTACCACGTACTGACTCCCACGCCGAGTATGGGTGTAGGGCGTTGGTACTACTTTCAGCATCCTGCCCAGATCTTTGCCATCTGGGAGGGAGGCCTGGGGATCTATGGGGCGGTTGCAGGCGGTGCATTAGGCCTGTACATCGCAGCTCGGCGCGTTCACGAGCCTCTGCTCCGGTGGACGGACGTTATGGTGCCCGGACTGGCGTTGGCGCAGGCCATTGGCCGCTGGGGGAATTACATCAACCAGGAGCTTTACGGCAAGCCAACGAACCTGCCGTGGGGCATCTATATCGATCCACGCTTTCGCCTGCCAGGCTACGAGATGTACGATCGGTTCCAGCCCACTTTTTTCTACGAATCGATGTGGAACCTGGCAACTGCCCTCATCCTGGCCTACGTCGTCTGGCGTTACCGTAACAAGCTAGTGCCTGGGCTGACGACGGGCATCTACTTTATTTCCTATTCGGTTGCTCGCTTTTTGCTCGAGTTCGTTCGCCTGGATGCCGCAGCCGTCGGCGGGATCGCCATTGCCCAGATCGTGGCGCTGGTGGTGATCGTCGCCTTTGCAGCCTTTGTGGTCTACCAGGTGAGAAAGTACAGGCGAGAGGGGCCGCCTCCTGGCCCGGAGGGGGCAGAGCGGTCTGAGCCGCAGCTTTCGTCCCTACAGGAGGATGAGGAGGGGCAAAGCTCCTCGGTACAGGCCTGACCCGGTCGTGCCTAATCAAAGCCCCTGAACGAGCGTTCAGCTCGTTCAGGGGCTTTTTTCGTGCTGCAGGACATCCAATCGAGATGGCCTGCCTGCAGTATCTTTCAGATCTGCTTATGTGATGCCCGGCATGCCTCTATCGGCGTGCTCGTCCCCGGTTTGTGGGGCCGCGAGGTGCACGCCCTCCGTGCTCCTTACTGCAGTGGCCGTGGGCGACGCGGCTGGCGTCGGCGATGCCGAGTCCTGGTTCTGCAGCCACGACTCGATGGTCCTGTTGAGCAGAGGAAGCAGCAAGCTGATGGCGATCAGCGTAAGAACGACGACTATGATCGTGACGACGATGCGCTGAGCTGGTGTAAGGGTTTCCATCCTATTGCCCCTGTACTCGGAAGCTGGTATAATGACTTTAGGGTGAAGGCAAGCCTGCTCTTCCTCGGGCAGGTATGTCGCTTCACCTTTTTCCCGAGTATAGCATAGGTTGGTGTGGCCGCCAAGTGTCTCGCGCTTGCCCCGAGGAAATGATGATCCGAACTGAGGCGCTGACCAAGAGATTCGATGACTTTGTCGCCGTTAACGGGATCGACCTATCCGTCCGGGCAGGCGAGGTCCTGGCTCTGCTCGGACCGAACGGGGCAGGCAAGACGACCACCGTTCGCATGCTAGCCTCTATCCTCAGGCCGAGCAGCGGAGCGGCCTGGATCGACGGGCACAACACGGTCGAGGAGCCGACCAAGGTGCGCAGCATGGTCGGGGTGCTGACTGAGATGCCCGGGCTCTACGGGCGCATGCGTGCACAAGAGTACCTCCGTTTCTTTGGCGAGCTGCACGGCCTGGATCGGGCTACCTGTGA
>CAZLMZ010000034.1:0-8455 GCA_964560475.1 uncultured Anaerolineae bacterium | reverse complement strand
AAGAGTACCTCCGTTTCTTTGGCGAGCTGCACGGCCTGGATCGGGCTACCTGTGACTGGCAGAGTGAGCGCCTGATGGCCCAGTTTGGGATGTCCGATGCGTGGGCGCTGCGCCTGGGCGAGTACTCGAAGGGCATGCGGCAGAAGCTCGCCCTGATCCGGGCTATGCTGCACGATCCCAGGGTGCTCTTGCTCGACGAGCCTACGTCGGCTATGGACCCCCACAGTGCCAAGGTCGTGCGCGACAGCATCCTTTCTCTGCGTCGCCAAGACCGGTCGATCATCATCTGCACGCACAATCTTGCCGAGGCAGAGGTGATTGCGGACCGCATCGCCATCATCCGCCGCGGTGAGATCGTGATCAGGGGAACGGTGGCTGAGCTCACGCGTGAACTGCTTGGCACGCCCCAGATCGAGCTACGCCTTGCCGGGCCCGTTGATGGTGCAGCCTCGCTGTTCGGGGACCTCGTCGAGATCGTGGGCCAGGGCAAGAACTGGGTTCGCTATCGTACGGACCGGATCGACGCGGTGAATCCGATCGTCCTCGAGCGGCTGGCCCTCGCCGGGCATCGAGTGATCACGCTCAGCGAGATGCCGCGCCGGCTAGAGGAGGTCTATCTCCGCGTCGTGGAGAAAACCTCCAGTATGGAAGAGGTCAAGAGCATCCGATGAGTCCGTTTCTATTGTCTACCCGGGGAGGATGGACCTCGTTCCGTCGTGCTGCAATCGTGACCAGGCGCGAGGTCCGCGACACCTTGCGGGATTGGCGCCTGGTGGTGCCGATCCTGCTGCTCACACTGGTTTTTCCGCTGATTATGCAGTTCACGGCCAGCATAGCGCAGCGCTGGGTGGTGCGCTATGGCGGCGAGCTGATCGGCCAGCGCATGATCCCCTTCCTGTTGATGATCGTCGGCTTTTTCCCGATCTCGTTCTCCCTGGTGATCGCGTTGGAGACCTTTGTCGGTGAAAAGGAGCGGCACAGCCTGGAACCCCTGCTCGCGACGCCCTTGACGAACCTCGAGCTCTATTGGGGCAAGGCGATAGCGGCGATGATCCCACCTCTGGGCGCCTCTTACCTGGGCCTGAGCGTGTACCTGACCGGGCTGTGGTTTGCCCTCGGCTGGGCGCCATCCTTTCAGCTTCTCGTGCTGATCGTCTTGCTGACGACTGCCGAGTCGTTGGTCATGGTCTCTGGAGCGGTGGTTATTTCGAGCCAGACGACGAGCGTCCGTGCCGCGAACATTCTCGCCAGTTTTGTCATCGTCCCGATGGCACTTCTCGTGCAGGCCGAGAGCGTGATTATGTTCTGGGCCGACTATGGGCCGTTGTGGTGGATTCTGTGGGCACTCGTCGCCGCCGACATACTGCTGGTGCGCATGGGCATCCGCCTCTTTAACCGGGAGGAACTGCTGGGACGGGAGATCGATGCCCTCAACGTCAAGCAGGCATGGCACCACTTTGTTGGCTATCTGGTCGGAGGGGATGGAAGGCCGGCACAGCCCGCAGGGGAGGCCGGAGCTCGCTTCTCGCTGCTTCGTGTGTATCGCCAAGACCTACCGCGGATTCTGTGGAAGAGCCGATACGCGATCGGTGCGGTGATGCTTACGTTGATGATGGCATCTGCGGTTGGATGGTCCTACGCAGAGGCCTATCCTTTCCCCGCAGGAATGATCGACCTGAACGTTCCAGAGGGCGCGTTCGAGAATGTCCCTGACGTCGGGTTCCTACCGAGCTTTGACGTGGGGAGTATCCTCTATCACAACGTGCGCGTCCTGCTCCTAGAGGCTGTGCTGGCTGTCTTCTCTTTTGGCACGATGGCAGTCGTCCTGCTGATGGTCCCCATAGCGATCATTGGCTTCTTTGCCGGGCAAGCACCTGTCCTAGGTGCGAGCCCGTGGCTGTTGGTGGGGACCTTTATTCTTCCGCATGGTATCGCCGAACTGCCTGGCGCCATCATCGCCACGGCTATGGCACTGCGGCTAGGGGCGACAGTGATCTCGCCTCCATCTGGGATGACCCTCTCACAGGGTGTGCTCCTGGCAGTGGCAGATCTGCTGAAGGTGTTTGTATTCCTCGTCCTTCCGCTGCTTGCGGTTGCTGCGGCACTCGAGGTATGGGTTACGCCGTGGGTGATTGCCCAGGTCTGGTGACCGAGGCAAGGTAGCTCTGCCTTTTCACCTGGGGTCGTGCATACCGTTCTTCTGCGACCAGGAACACGTCGCATGCCGTGGCTAATACCGCCCCAGCTCCTGTTCCCGTTCCCGGATCGCGCGCTCTGCGCGCCGGCCTGCCTCTCGCTCGGCCAGCGCGGCCCGCTTGTCGTACTGCCGTTTCCCACGCGCAAGGGCTAGCTCGACCTTGGCCAGGTTGCCACGAAGGTAAAGGCGCAGCGGGACGAGCGTATAGCCCTTTTCCTGCACGCGGCGTTCGAGCCGCGCGATCTCGCGCTTGTGCAGCAAGAGCTTGCGCTTGCGCCGGGGCTCGTGGCCGTAGCGGCTTGCGGGATCATAGGGCGCAATGTGGACGTTGTGCAGCCACACCTCCCCGTTCTCGACGGCTGCATACCCGTCGCGCAGGTTAACCCTCCCCGCGCGGATCGACTTGATCTCCGAACCGATGAGCGCGATTCCGGCCTCAAAGCTGTCCTCAATTGTATAGTCGTGGTAGGCCTTGCGGTTTCGCGCAACGACCTTAACCTCCGGATCGCTCTTCTTCGCCAACTTTTATTCCTTCCGTCAAGTACTCGATCGCACGCTGTAGCTGTGGATCGCGGTCTGCCTCAATGTCCGCTTCGCTGATCTCGACCGCGACGTCGGGCGTGAGGCCCTCGCCATGAATAGCACGGCCGCTCGGTGTGAACCATCTTGCGGTGGTGACGCGCAGTTGTGAGCCATCGCTGAGCGTGTTCACGAGCTGCACCGAGCCCTTCCCCAGCGTCGTGCTCCCGAGGAGGATGCCTCGCCCGCTGTCCTGGATGGCGCCGGCAACGATCTCGGAGGCGCTGGCCGAGCCGCCATCGACCAGCACGACCAATGGGATGTCCAGTGCCAGTCCTCCTGCGACCGGATCGTAGGTGCGCTCTGTCTCATTGCGGAAACGCTCGATCAAGATCGGCCCATCCCCGACGAACTGGCTCGCGACCTCAATTGCGGTCGTCAGGTATCCTCCCGGGTTGCCGCGCAGGTCCAGGATTAGCCCACTCGGCTCTTGCACCAGCAGCGCTCGCAGTGCCTGCTCTAGCTCCCCGGTCGCCGTCTGGCCAAACTCGGTCAGCCGCAGGTAAGCAACGTCGCCCTCGAGCATCTGGCTCTCGACGACAGGCACCTCGATGCGTGCCCGGGTGACCTCCACCTCAAAGGCCTCCTCCACACCTTCTCGCTGCACGAGCAGTCGCACGACGCTGCCCGCTGGCCCGCGGATCAGCGAGATGGCTTCATAGATGTTCATGCCCTCGATGTCGGTGCCGTCGACGCTGAGAACCACGTCCGCTGCACGCAAGCCGGCCTTGATCGCGGGTTGATCGGCCAGGGGCTGCACGATCTCGAGCTTGCCATCGGGGCGCATTCGCACCGTTGCACCGATGCCCTCAAAGCTCCCACTGAGGTCGCTGCTCACGATCTCTGCGCGCACGGGATCGAGGATCGCCGTGTATTGGTCGCCCGTGGAGGCAATGACCCCTTCGATCGCAGCATAGGGCAGCTCGGCTTCCGTTGGCAGATCGCCGTAGAACTGGTCCTGGAGGACGCTCCAGGCTTCCCAGAAGAGATCGAATCCGTCTCCCTCGGTCACTGGTGCCACCGGGGTCGGCGTGGACATGGCTGGCGTTGGGCCTAGCGTCGCAGGCGGGGTGGGCGTGTCTGACGGCGCCAACGTGGCTACCGGCCCTGGCGGCGTCTGGTCTGGGCCGAGCTCCGAGAGAGCGGTCGGGATCGCCGTAGCTGGCAACTGTGCCACTGCGGACAGGTTCGCGCCGATCGTCGTCGAGGCGACGTACAACCCAGTCACGAGCCCAGCGACGAAAAGCAGCGTCGCGCCGCCCAGCAGCAGCACGGTCAGCAGGATATATCGGGATACCCTCCCTGTATTCATTGTGGGTTACCTTCCTCCAGATACGCGATTGCACGCGCTAACTGCGGGTCTCGCTGCTCTTCACGGTCTTGATCCGTGAGCTCGATCGCGATGTCTGGGGTCAAGCCGACCCCGTTGATCTCGCGTCGAGCAGGAGTGAGCCAATGCGCGTTCGTCACGTGCACAGAAGAGCCGTCACTCAGGTCGAAAATGAGCTGGACAGACGCCTTTCCCAGGGTCTCAGTGCCGATCAGGATGCCTCGCTCGTGGTCCTGTATCGCCCCGGCCACGATCTCAGAGGCGCTGGCCGTGCCGCTGTTGACCAGAAAGACGACCGGTTCCTCGGTGAGGATGCCTTTTCCCTCGACGCGGTACACCTTTTCCGTACCGTCGGTCCTGCTCTCGTACATCACCACCCCATCGTCCAGGAATTGGCTGGCTACGTCAATGGCGGCCGGGAGCAGGCCACCACCATTGTTGCGCAGGTCGATTACGTATCGATCCGCGCCCTGCGATCGCAGATCGCGCACAGCGTCTTGCAGCTCGTCACTGCTTCGTTCGTTAAAGATGGAGAGCTGGATATAACCCACCCGCTCTGATTTGAGTTCCCAGACGACAGAGGGGGTAACAATCTCTTCCCGCTCGACTTCATACGTGATCGGCTCATCCACGCCCGAGCGGCGCACGGTCAGCCGGACCACTTGTCCTGATTGGCCCCGGACCATGGCCAGCACATCGGCAAAGGGCATTTCCGGGGTGACGGATGTGCCGTCGACAGCAACCAGCTCGTCGCCTTCCTGAATCCCTGCCTGATCGGCGGGGCGGCCTGCCATCGGCCTGAGCAAGACCCGGCCATCGGCCGTGCGATCGACCCAGGCGCCAATGCCCCCAAAACTGCCCCGCAGCTCTTCTTGTTCCCGGTCACGCTGTTGGGGCTCGATAAAGTAGGTATAGGGGTCCTCTAGTGTTTCGAGGCTGCCCTGGATTGCCCCGTACGTGCGTGCCGTCTGATCGGGCACAGTCCCATAGAAATACTGCTCGATCACGCGCCAGGCCTCCCAGAACACAGAGAGGCTGGCCTCGTCTGCTGTGACCGGCGAGTATACAGCGCGTACTGTATAGCCGAGGCCGAACGTGCTGCCAACGACGACGAGACACAGGACGGTGTACAGGGCGAGACGAAGCGCCGTTTTCTGTCTCATGCTGTCGCCCGCCCGTCCTGGCCGGTGACGATGCGCTGCAGCTTGCGTGCGATCTTGGCCGGGCGCGCGTAGCGAGCCCAGAGCTTTTGGGCGTCACGCCTCAGTTGGTTGAGCGGGCGGCGACGTTGCGACTCGGTGAGGGCCCACGCCAGGAACGCATCGTCCTGCCCCTTGATCTTGATCTCGGTTGGGTTGCGCCGGTACTGATCGTGGCTCGTGATCAGGCTCAATCCATTCTCAACGCAATAGTCGTACAGATCGCTGCCAGGATGAGGGGTGTAGAATGCCGGGCTGTAATAGTCCGGATCGATCTGCTTGAGCATCGAGATCGTCTCCATGACCTCTGCTTTCGTCTCTGTCGGCAGCCCCAGCATATAGTTCGCCCAGATCTTGATCCCATATTTGCGGCAGATGCGCGCGGCCTGTATGTTGGTCTGGCGCGTCGTGCCCTTGCGGATGAACTTGAGCACGCGATCGCTGCCACTCTCGAACCCGACAAAGTAGCCCTTGCACCCGGTACGGGCCATGAGTGCCACCATATCCTCGTGACGCACGATGATGTCCGCTCGGCTCTGGCAGAAAAATGGCTGGTCAAAGCCGCGCTGCTTGTAGAGATGGCAGAACTCGACGACCCATTCCTTGTCGCCGGTCAGGGTGTCATCGTGAAACATCAGGCTGTTGAAACCATACTTGGTACGGAGGACCTCCAATTCGGCTACGATGTTGGCCGGTGAACGCCGCCGTACACCGCGCCCAAAAAGGCGTCGCTCGGCAGGCTGGCAGAAGCTGCAGTTGTACCGACACCCTCGACCGGCGATGATGGTGATAAAGGGCGGGGGCAGCTCGGGTACGAAGGGATCTTCGGGCGAATCGCTGTCATAACCGGCCTTGCGCCACTCATTCAGGAACAAGTCCCGGTCCGGAAACGGCAGCGCATCCAGGTCGGGTTGTTCGCCGACCAGAACACGGTCGGCTGGCCGGTCGGCTGCCTCGAGTGCGGCAAGCAGCTTGGGAAAGGTGATCTCACCCTCGTGCGTGATGATATAGTCGATCTTGGCGTTTCCGATGACCTCGTCGAGAGCCAGGGTCGGATGTGGTCCGCCAACGATAGTAACGATGCCAGGATCCACGTCCTTGACAATGTCGAGACACTGCACCGCCGGGTTATAGTCGACGCTCATCATGGTGATGCCGACGACGTCGGGATGGCGGGCAGAGATCTCTTGCCGGAAGTGATCCCATCCCTCCAGTGCACGCAGGTCGATCAGATCGACGTCGAATCCCTGTGCCTTGGCGGCCGATGCAAGGTGGGCAAGGCCGTGGCTGATCCAACCCGCCTCCATCCCTTTGCCGACACTGGCAAAACCGTACCCGGCGATCCCAGGATAGATCAACGTTGTTTTCATATCTGCAGCCCCATACCAAGCACAACAACCTTTCGGAAGCCCTCGCACATCGCTCGGCGCGGGCGCTCCGAAAGGTTGTTGAAGGTGACAAGCCTTTCCAGTAGACGGCATTCATGCCGGGGACATTCCCGCGCAGCGTGCCGTCCCTGGGAAGGCGAAAAAGGATACTAGGCTTGTTACTTGCCCGTTCGGCGTTTCCACCGCGTCGCCTTGAGGCGCTTGCGATGCTTGTGCTTGGCCATCTTCTTACGACGCCATTTTCGCGCGTTCGCCATTTGATCCCTCCTTTCGTCTATTCACGATACCTATTTATAGTAGCTTGTGACGCTGCTGTCAAGGCTGGCATTACTGAGCACGGCTCCAACCAGGCGCGCATTGACCTTGTTCAGGAGTGCCTGCGCTCGCTGCACGTGTTCCCGCTGCGTCCCCCGCGCGCGAATGACGAGCAGGGTGCCGTCGACCTGCGAGGCCAACAGCGTGGCGTCGGTCACCGCAAGCACGGGGGGTGCGTTCAGGATAACCAGGTCGGCACGGGAGACCAACGTATCCAGTACAGATCGCATTCGATCCGTACCCAGCAGCACAGACGGGTTCTGGGGCAGTTGGCCACTCGTCAGCAGTTTGAGCGTCTCTACGCGAGTCTCGCACAGCGGCAACTCGGCTGCGCCGTTGCTGCTTCTCAGCAGCTCGCTCAACCCAGTATGGTTGTTTACGCCGAACACTGCGTGCAGCTCGGGCTTGCGCAGGTCGCTGTCGACCAGAATCACGTGTCGGCCGCCTTCAGCCATGATCACTGCCAGGTTAGCCAGCGTCTTGATCTTGTCCGCGTTATCGGCTGGCGACGTCACGAGCAGGGAGTGAAGCGGGTGATCAAGACTGGAGAACTCGAGGTTCGTACGCAGGGCACGGTATGCTTCGCTGACTGGCGAGCGTGGCTCGGTCAGGGTTACCAGGTCTGCTTGTGGCATCGATCCTTCCTCCTCGAGTTCAGCTCTGTCGTGCCCATGGATTGCTCCCTGCCTAGTGCCGCCAACTGGACTCGGCGGGAATCACACCCAGCGCCGTGATGCCCAGCCGATCGATATCGTCCGTCGAACGCATTACCCCCGCCTCCATCCATTCCATCGTCGCGATGGCTAGTACACCGATCAGGGCGCCCAGCACACCGCCGGCAATCACGTTGATCTTGGTCTTGGGGGAGTAGACGCTCGCAAAGCGCGCTGAATCCCTGATTTCCACGTCGATCCGATCGGGCTTGTCCTGCAGCTCGTTCCACGCATCACGCTTTTCTTTGAACCGCTGCGCGATCGTGTTGACGATCTCGATCGCCACCTGTTGGCTCGGATCGCGGACGGTGACCATGATCGTAAAGTCAGCCGCCTCGTCTTTGACAAAGACCGTCCGGCCATCCAAGAGATCGTCAGTTGTCATATCCAGCTTGGCACGGTCGATCACCTCGCCCATGAACTGGTGCGTGGTGATGTCTCCTGCCAGGCTGCGCAGGAGAGCACTCACTGTTTGCTGGAGCCCCCAGTCGGGCCTTGCTGGGCGAGCAGTTAGCTTGACGCTGGCCTCATAGATCGTGGGCTGCATCCTGCTGAAACCGTACGCCACACCGGCAGTCAACAGTGCTGCCAGGATGACGATCCACCCGCGCCGCCGCACGATCCGAATGTATTCTCTGAGCTCCATAGAGTTGAGGTCTCCCTGTTCGCCAGCGATTCGGACGGCAAAGCAAGGTGCTATTCTACCACATCAGGATAGAGTGGGCAAGTGACGG
>CAZLMZ010000033.1:0-20534 GCA_964560475.1 uncultured Anaerolineae bacterium | reverse complement strand
GCGGGGACAGGATCTCCCAGGCGGCATCGCTCAGCAACGACGTATCTGTTGCATAAAAGAGACGATGTGTGCCGTCGTCGATGACGTACAGCAGCGCCTCGAGCTCTCCCTCACCGTGGGTTGCAGGAACCGCAGTGATCTCATATCTGCCAGCACGCCATCGATCGCCAGCGGTCACCGCCTGCACGTGCAGCTCTGTCGCGCGGTCTGCGTGTGGTTGCAGATCGGTCAACGCATCGCGCGGCGCATAGATGGTCAGCGGGGCGACCGGCGTGGCAGCGAAACCGGGCTCTCGCCAGAACAGGTTGCCAGGAAGCCAGTGATCCGAATGGCGATGTGTGATCAGCAGGCTTTCGACGTCGCCAAGGTAGAGGCGCATCCGGTTGGCAGCCGACACCAGATCCGGGCCCAGATCGATCAACAAGTCGCGGTTGACAAGCGCTGCCGCGCGCGCCCGCATCTCTGGTCCGCCGCGCTGGCGTGCCGCCTCACAGACCACGCAGCGACAAAAAGGGTCCGGAATCGCCTCTGCTGCACCTGAACCAAGCACAGTGACTTGCACACTCGCCTCCTCTTGGGCCTCTGAATGCGACTATTATATGTCACCGGGTTGCGTTGTCAAAAGTCCTGCTCAAGATTGCGTAGATCCGTTTGGGTGTGGTATGATACGCGGTATTGCTTACTGAAGAACCCCACCCCCTGCAGAGAAACGGAGGCTCGATGAGGATTCAGGCCTTTGAAAGCGTGTATGAAGATCTAATGGGCGAGTACAAGGCGCGCTTTCCTCGCTCTGGTCAGCAGCACGAACGCGCCACGAAAGTGATGGTCGACGGAGGTCAGCACACGCTGCGCCTCTATCCGCCCTACCCAGTATACGTCCAATCTGCTTCGGGCGCGTACGTGCGAGACCTGGAAGGACATGACATCCTCGACTTTTGGCAGGGACACTTTGCCAACATTCTCGGTCACAACCCGCCGCTGATCACAGGCGCATTGAGCGACCAGTTGGCTGGTGGCTATGGCCTCCAGACGGGCATGGTCGACGAACTGGCATACGACCTGGCGACCTTGATCTGCCAGCAAACAGGCGCCGAGCGTGTGCGCCTCACGACGAGCGGCTCCCTGGCGACCATGTACGCCATTATGCTGGCACGCAGCTTCACAGGACGGGATCTCGTTTTGAAGATTGGTGGCGGATGGCACGGGGCACAGCCGTGGGGACTGGTTGGCGTGAGCTATGGACAGTGTGGATACCAGTCGATCGAATCCGAGGGCCTGCCTGGTGCCACGACAGAGGAGGCGCTGGTCACGCAGTTCAACGATTGTGACGCGCTCGAACAGGTCTTCTCCCAGTATGGCGACCGGATCGCCTGTTTCATCCTCGAACCCGTGGTTGGGGCCAGTGGTGCCATCCCTGGGCGCCTCGACTATATCCAGTTGGCACGGGAGCTTGCTGACAAACATGGGGCGTTGTTGATCCTCGACGAAGTGATTGCTGGTTTTCGCTTCCGGGCTGGCAGCGTGGCCCCGTTCTATAGCATCACGCCCGACTTGATCACACTGGGCAAGATCGCCGGTGGGGGCATGCCAGTCGCTGCAGTCGCCGGGCGCGCCGAGATCATGACTATTGCCGGGATCGAGGGTGGGCGGCGCGTGCGTTTCGACGGCGGCACCTATTCGGCACACCCAGCATCCATGCTGGCGGGCAAGATCATGCTGCAGTACCTGGTCGATCACGAGGACGAGGTATACTCCTATCTGGCACGGCTGGGCGATCAAGTTCGCTCGCGAGTGGAATCCATCTTTGGCGAGCACGGGATCATCGTGCGCTGCACCGGCTACCCCAACGATGCGATCCCTGGCAGCTCGTTGGCCATGCTGCACTTTCCGCTGCGACCAGACATCGAGATCAGCTCACCTGACATCGCTGCAGACCCTCAATGCTGTATGCTCGATGTACGTGAACAGTTGCTCAAGCTGGCGCTGCTGCTGGAAGATGTGTACGCCGTGCACGGCCTGGGCGCGCTCTCGACGGCGCACACCGAGGATGACCTAGCCCATCTTTATGCGGCGTGTGATCGTGTTGCAGAGCGACTCAGCGAACTGGTCCAGAGCGCCTACTAGCCCACTGCCGAGAGCAGACAGATGAACCCAAAGGAACACACCTAGTAGATTTGTACTAGAGTGACAATTCATTTCTGCTACCCGCAAGTGAAGGTTTCTGGGATGTTCTTGCCAATGCAGAGGAGTATAATAGGCTGGGCTTAATTGTGTGTTTGGGCCAGCGTCGTGCCCTCGCTGCTTGGCCTAGGCCGCAACCATCATCTCATATGGAGGACGAGGAAGAGCTATGAATTGGGTCATACTTGCACCGATCGCCGCCGTGGTCTCGATCCTGTTCGGTGGCTACCTGTTCTACCGCGTCTACCAGGCACCCGTGGGCACCAAGGAGGCGGCACGGGTCCAGCGCGCCATCTCCGAGGGCGCCAACGCGTACCTCAGGATACTGTACCTGGCACTCGTCATCGTCGCTGCTATCCTGGCCATCATCCTGATCTTCCTCTTTGGCATCTGGACTGCGGTAGCCTACGTGTTCGGTGCCCTCTGCTCGGCATTGGCAGGCTACTTTGGCATGCAGGTCGCGCTGATGGCCAACGCCAAGTCCGCCACTGCAGCCCAGGAAGGGCTGACGAAGGCCTTCCCACTCGCCTTTAGCGCTGGTGGTGTGATGGGTATGGCTGTCGTCGGTTTGGCAGCGCTCGGCATGAGTGTTCTCTACCTGATCTTTGAGGATCCAGAGATCATCCTCGGCTTTAGCTTTGGCGCCAGCTCGCTGGCTCTCCTGGCCAAGGCCGGTGGCGGAATCTATACAAAGACGGCGGACATTGGCGCCGACCTGGTAGGCAAGGTCGAGCTGACCCTGCCCGAAGACGATCCACGCAACCCTGCTGTGATCGCCGACAATGTGGGGGATAACGTCGGCGATGTGGCGGGGATGGGTGGAGACATCTTTGACTCGTACGTGGCGAGCGCGGTCGCCGTCATGATCCTGGGCGCCGCCCTGCACGCAGGCGATGCCGAGCTCTATCCCATCGGCTATGTGACGCTGCCGATCCTTTTTGCCGCGGGCGGCATCCTTGCCTCGATCGTCGGCATGTTCTTTGTCCGCACCAGCGAGGGCGAGAACCCGACGCGTGCACTCAACATGGGCACCTACGCGACGACGATCGTCTTTGCCATTCTCTCGCTTGGCATCGTCTTTTTGCTCAACCTCAGCATGGCGGTCTTTTGGGCCAACATCGCCGGCCTGATCGCGGGCATCGTGATTGGTATGACCACGGATTACTATACCTCGATCGACGGGCAGGCGGTCAAGAACACCGCTGAGGCTTCGCAGACGGGCACGGCGATCAACATCCTGACCGGCTTTTCCTACGGTCTGCTCAGCATCGTGCCCCCCATTATCGGCATCGCGGGGGCCACGGTCATCGCTTATTTCGTCGCCCAGGGGATGGGTATCTCGGGCCTCTATGGAATCTCGATCGCGGCAGTCGGCATGCTGTCCGTCACCGGCATGATCGTCTCCTCTGACGCCTATGGCCCTATCGTCGACAACGCCCAGGGCATAGCCGAGATGTCCGGTATGGACCCTGAGGTCATCGCCGTCTGCGCCCAGATGGATGCCGCCGGCAACACGGCCAAGGCGATCACCAAGGGCTTTGCCATCGGCGCCGCGGGCCTGACCGTACTGGCCCTCTTTGCTGCATATGCAGAGACGGTCGGTCTCACCTCCCTCGATCTGCTCAACCCGATCGTGATCGTGGGCATGTTCCTCGGCGCGATGATGCCGCCCGTCTTCTCAGCGATGCTCATCCTCTCTGTGGGCAGGAATGCCTTCAAGATGATCGAGGAGATCCGCCGCCAGGTGCGCGAGATCCCGGGCTTGCTCGAAGGCACCGCCGATCCCGACTATGCAAGCTGCGTGCGCATCGCCTCACAGGGCGCGCTGTGGGAGCTGATCGGGCCCGGCTTGCTGGCCTTTCTCGCCCCGCTTGGCGTAGGTTTTGTTCTGGGGCCGCGCGCGCTGGGCGGCTTTTTGGGTGGCAGCATCTTTGTGGGCGTGATCTTTGCCCTCTTTATGGCCAACTCGGGCGGCCTGTGGGACAATGCGAAAAAGTACATCGAGGACGGGGCGTTGGGTGGCCCCGGCTCGGAGGAGCACAAGGCAGCGGTCGTCGGCGACACGGTCGGCGACCCCTTCAAGGATACTGCCGGGCCCTCGATCAACACCCTGATCACGGTCATGTCGCTGATCGCGACGGTCTTTGGCCCCGTCATCTCGCGCTACGCACTGCCCGTTGTCTTTGGTTGGTTCAGCTAGAACAACTGTCCAGAAATCAAGAGCTCCGAGGTTGGGAACCTGCGGTTCCTTCGAAACCTCGGAGCTCTTTTTTTGGGGGAGCCCTGCCTAGATCTCGCGCCCCTCATATTGCCTGCGATAGTACTCTTTGTACGCCCCGCTCTTGATCTTGCGCCACCACCACGGGTTGTCCACGTACCAGCGGACCGTCTTTTCGATGGCCCGCTCAAAGTCGTGCTGTGGGTGCCAACCCAACGCGCGCAACTTGGCGCAGTCCAGCGAATAACGCCGATCGTGCCCCGGGCGATCCTTGACCGGCTGGACCAGGGAATGGGGCTTATCGAGCAAGTCGAGGACGGCATGGGCCATGACAATGTTCTTCGTCTCGGCCTCGCTACCGACGTTATAGATCTCGCCTGGTTGCCCGCGATGGAGCACCACGTCGATCCCCTCACAGTGATCGAGCACGTACTGGTAATCGCGCATCTGGCGCCCGTCGCCATAGAGAGGAAGCGGCAGGTCGTCGATGGCGTTCGTGACAAAGAGCGGCACGACCTTTTCCGGGTACTGGTAGGGCCCGATATTGTTGCTGCCCCGCGTGATCGTCACCGGCACGCCAAAGCTGGTGTGGTAGGCAATGCACATCAAGTCGCCGGCTGCCTTGCTAGCCGAGTAGGGGCTGCGCGTGTGCAGCGGATCGGTTTCTACCGAAGATCCCGAGAGCACCTGCCCGTATACCTCGTCGGTACTCACCTGGTGGTAACGTTCGATGCCGTACTGCTTTGCCGCTTCGAGCAGCACATAGGTACCGTACACATCGGTCTTGATGAACGCATCGGGCTCGATCAGCGAGCGGTCGACGTGCGTCTCGGCGGCAAAGTTGACGATCGCGTCAATGTCGTGGGTCCGCATGACCTCGTCGACGCGCGCGGCATCGGCAATGTCTCCCTTCTCGAACGCGTATCGCTCTGGGTACTCGCCGGCGACGTCCTTCAGGTTGTCCAGGTTTCCCGCATAGGTTAGCTTATCATAGACGACGACGCAATAGCTGGGATACTCTTGCAGCATGTACCGGACGAAATTGGAGCCGATAAACCCGGCGCCTCCTGTGACCAACAGATTCCGCATCATCCCTCCACGGCAATGCCCCCGACCGCCACGATACGAACGAGGATATTCTACCATAGCCTACCGCAAAGGGGCAAAGGCACGACCGTTGCCCGCAAGTAGCGAGTGTTCCCCAGTCAGAAGATGGAGCAGCCCCGTAATCTTGACGCGTACAATCGGGCACGCTATAATGGACTCAGACTACACATATGCAGGGTCCGGGCTCTGGGAGGCGCAGTTGGCAGGGGAACGGATACTGGTCATCGATGACAGCAAGGCGATTCGCAGCATCCTGCGAGACATGATCCTCGGCCCCCAGGGCTACCAGGTCATCACCGCACAAGATGGGCAGCAAGGCATCGACCACGCCCTCAAGGAACACCCGGACCTGATCCTGACCGACGTCAGTATGCCCCGCATGGATGGGATCGAGGTGCTGCGCAGGCTGCGCGACGCACACTATGAGTGGCCTGTCATCCTGATGACCTTTCACGGTTCCGAGGAAATCGCTGTCCAGGCTTTCCGGCTGGGGGTACGCGACTATATCCGCAAACCGTTCACCGTAGAAGAGGTCTTGACCTGCGTCGAGCGGGCACTGGTCGAAAGCAGGCTTCGCCGGGAGCGCGAGGCCCTGATGAGACGGCTCGAGATTGCGAACTACCAGCTCAATCGCCAGGTAGCTGAACTTACAGCCCTGTACGCCATTGGACAGGCCGTGACGGCAGTCCTCGACGTGGACAAGCTACTCAACCGCATCGTCGAAGCCTCCGTCTATCTCTGCCACGCTGAAACGGGAGCCCTCTATCTCGTCGACCAGGAGAGCGACAGCCTCTATCTCAAGGCAAGCCTGGACGCTGGCACCAAAAGCGCGCACAGCGCGCGGCTCAAGGTCGAAAAGGGCCTGGTCGTGGATGCCGTGCGTACCGGCAAGCCAGCACTGCTGACCAGTGAGACGCCCAGCGCGGGCCTGCAGGTGCGCGAGGAATATGTTGCCTATGCGCTGGTCAACGTCCCTCTCGTAGTCAAGCGGGAAGTGATCGGCGTGTTGAGTGTGGCCAACTGTGATCGGCAGCGCGACTTTTACGAGGCAGACGTGACCCGGCTCAGCGGCCTCGCCAACTATGCCGCCATTGCCATTGAGAACGCACGCCTCTACGAGGCGACGCGCAAGGTAGTCGCCGCCGAGGTCCTGAACCACACCGTCGTGACCATCTCCCACTATATCAACAACCCTCTCATGGCCTTGATGATGAACATTGATGAACTGGCCCACGATTGCCAGGATGGAGGCTCTGGCGATATCGGCGAACAGGTTGGCAAAGCAGCACGCTTTACCAAGATGAAGATCGAAGAGATTTCCTCGGTGATCTCGATCTTGCGCGATATTGCCTCCCCACAGCTTGTCACCTACATGGACGACATCAAGATGATCGACATCGAGCACAAGGTGCGCGAGCGGCTGCACTATCTGAGGAGCAAGTATCAGGCATAGACCGGGTGCGTCGTCCGGGAATGCTGTGCCATTCTGTCTTTCCCCACCTCGGCTTCAACCACAAGTCGTGACCTCCCTCGGCTGTCTGATAGATGGACGGTCTTTTTTTGCTTCGCTCAAAGCCGGGATCTAGAGTATAATAGGGCTGCAATCCACGCAGTTGCGATCCATGGAGGAGGCAAGGCCTTGGAAATCGGCACAGTCCGCCCCGTCGATATTGAGGAGACAATGCGCAGCGCATACCTCGACTATGCGATGAGCGTCATTGTCTCGCGCGCCCTGCCCGATGCACGCGACGGGCTCAAGCCCGTGCACCGACGCATCCTATATGCGATGTACGACATGGGCCTGCGCCATCATACGCCCCACAAAAAGAGCGCGCGCATCGTTGGCGAGGTGCTGGGCAAGTATCATCCCCACGGGGATAGCGCAGTCTATGATGCCATGGCGCGCATGGCACAGGGTTTTTCGATGCGCTACCCGCTGGTAGACGGGCAGGGCAATTTCGGCTCGGTCGACGGCGACTCGCCCGCCGCAATGCGCTATACGGAAGCGCGGTTGACCCAAATCGCCGAGGAAATGCTGGGCGATATCGAAAAGGACACAGTCGACCAGGTCGACAACTTTGATGGCTCGTTGCAGGAACCCGGCGTCCTTACCTCTCGCCTCCCCAACCTTCTCCTCAACGGCACATCTGGCATTGCGGTAGGAATGGCAACCAATATCGCACCACATAGCCTAAGCGAGCTGTGCGACGCGATCGACCACCTGATCGGGCACTACGCGGAGCGAGACGAGGTCACGGCGGAGGACCTCATGCAGTTCGTGCACGGTCCAGATTTCCCTACTGGCGGCTTGATCGTTGGTACCGAGGGGATCGTCAATGCCTATGCCACCGGCAAGGGCAAGATCACGATGCGTGCCGTCACTCACATCGAAGAGATGCGAGGCAACAGGCAGCGCATCGTCGTGACCGAGCTTCCATACCAGGTCAACAAGGCCAACCTGGTCGAGCGGATCGCTACCCTGGTCCGCGAGGAACGGATCGAAGGGATCACCGACCTTCGCGACGAGTCCGACCGGCGCGGCATGAGTATCATCATCGAGCTCAAGCGCGGTGCCGACCCGAACCACGTGCTCGAGCAACTGCTCAAGCACACGCAGTTGCAGAGCACGTTTGGCTACAACTGCCTGGCCCTGGTCGACGGTGCACCGCGCACCCTCTCGCTAAAGCAAGCGCTGCTGGTGTACATCGAGCACCGCCACGAGGTGATCGTTCGCCGGTCGCGCTTTGATCTGGAACGTGCGCGCGTACGCGCCCACATCCTGGAGGGCTTGCACCTGGCTCTCGATCACCTCGATGCCGTGATCGCCACTATCCGCGAGAGCAGCGACGTCGATACCGCGCGTACCAACCTGATGGAACGATTCGACTTACGCGAAGCGCAGGCACAGGCTATTCTCGACATGCAGCTCCGCCGCCTCGCCGCCCTGGAACGGCAAAAGATCGAGGACGAGTACGCCGAGATCATCCAGCAGATCGCGTACCTGGAAGATCTGCTCGCCAATCCGCGCAAGATCCTCTACCTGATCCGGCAGGATGTCGCCGAACTCAAGCAAAAGTACGGTGACGCACGCCGCACCCACATTGTCGATGACGCCGACCAGCGCAAGTACGCCACCGGCTTGGTGCCCGATCTGCAGGTCCGCGTCTCGGTCACGGTACAGGGACGGATCAAGTGTACTCGACTCCACGCCTACGACCTATCCAGTGGCCAGGCAGGAGATTCCTCCGGTCCGCAAGGCACCGAGGTGCGAGATCCGGACCCTGTACAATACAGCTTTACCGCAGGGATGCAGAGCAGCGTGCTGGTGTGCCTGAGCAGCGGCACAGTATACGAAGAAAAGGTGTACCAGATCCCAGAAGGGGATCAGGGTGACCCGGGTATGCCCCTTCGCAGCCTGGTCCGCCTGGAGGAAGACGAGCGCGCGATCGCGGTATTGCCCGTCGATACGCTGGCAGAAGACGCCTACCTGACCATGTTCACCGTGCAGGGCAAGGTCAAGCGAACTCCATTGAGCGAATTTGCCGGCGCCCGGGCGAATGGCGTCTCGGCGATCAGCCTGGACGAGGGAGACGAGCTGGGTTGGGCGCTGCTCACAACGGGCGGACAGGAACTGCTGGTCACGACTGGGCGTGGACAGGCGCTTCGCTTCGACGAGTCAGAAGTTCTCCCCAAGGGCGCAACCGCCGGTGGCATCCTGGGCATCCGCCTGGGCGAGGGTGACCGCGTCGTCTCTGTGTGCACGGTCGAGGAGAACGGGGAAGTGCTGATCAGCACAGCGGGCGGCTTTGCCAAACGTACCGGGATTGCCGAGTACCCGGCTCAGGGGCGCAACACGCAAGGCGTGATCGCCCTCCACGACAGGTACCTGGACCTCACAGGGCCGGTCGTCTCGGGTATGATGGTGCGTCCGGGAGACGAGGTCACGTTCATCACGGCGAACGGCATGGTGCTGTACACCGACGCCGAAGCGATCCCGCAGTCAGGACGCACCACGCGCGGGCAGATCGCGATCGAGCTGGAGTACGGCGACCGGGTCGTGACGGTCGCCCGCCGCAGGGCAACAGGCACCGGGCAGGCTGTCGAGTAGCGATTCGAGCAGGTGAGACTGGACGAACATGAAGCTTTATTTCATCCGACACGGGCAGTCGACCAACAACGCCCTCTGGGCAGAGAATGGACCACGCGAGGATCGCAGCGAAGATCCCGAGTTGACCGCGCTGGGCAAGCAACAGGCCGCGCTGCTGGCACGCTTCTTGAGCCGCGACGCAGGAGTAGCAGAGGTACCGGCCTACAATCCGAAGGACATCGGCGGGTTCGGCATCACACACCTCTACTGCAGCCCCATGATCCGCGCTGTCAGCACGGCCACGTACATTGCCAAAGCGCTGGACCTGCGGCCCAGGGCATGGAGGGATCTGCACGAGACGGGTGGGATCTTTTTGGAAGATATCGAGACAGGCGAACTAGTTGGGCTGCCCGGCCGCAAGCGCGCTTTTTTTCGCGAACGCTATCCAGAGCTGGTCCTCAGCGACGAACTGCACAAGGAAGGATGGTGGAACCGCCCATTCGAAACGCTGGATGAGCGGCACGAGCGTGCACAGCGCGTCTTGAAGCAGTTGATCGAACGACACGGTGACACCGATGACCGCGTCGCCCTGGTCAGCCACGCCGGTTTCTACAACTATATGATGGGTGCGATCCTCGGCCTTCCCGAGCCAGACGGCCACTTTTTCGTCATGGACAACGCTGCCGTCACGCGGATCCAGTTCGAGGAGGATCGGACGCTGGTCGTCTATACCAACCGCACCGACTTTTTGCCGGACGATCTGATCACATAAGCGTGGATGCGCGTAGAGAGACAGTAACTAGCGAATTGGCAGTCCCGCCATGCACCGCCGTGAACGTACGATGATGAACAGAGCGCACTGCGAGGACAAGCGATGAGGTGCCCGGTTTGCGCCTACGAGAACAAGGTAGATGCGCGGTTTTGCGTCTACTGTGGCGCCGAACTGCAGCACGAATCGAGTGTGCTGCACGCAGGCCAGTTGGTGGACAATGGCACCTACCGCATCATCCGTCCACTGGGCAAGGGCGGCATGGGAGCTGTCTACCTGGCGGCCAATACCAAGGCCTTTGGCCGCCAGTGCGTGGTCAAGGAAGTGATCGAGTACTATGACCCCACCGACCCAGAGGAACGTGAGAAGGCTGTACGCCGCTTTGAGGCCGAGGCGCGCACGCTGGCTTCACTGAAGCACCCTGGCATACCCGACATCTATGCCTACTTTTCCGAGCGCGGGCGAAACTACCTGGTCATGGAGTACATCGAGGGCCCTGACCTCGCCGACGGCCTGACCAGGCGGCACGACGGGAGCATCGTTCCGGGCAAGGCACAGCCTGTAGAGAACGTCATCCAGTATGCGATCCAGATCTGCCAGGTGCTCGACTATCTCGAACATCACGAGCCGCCCGTCATTCACAACGACATCAAGCCCGCGAACATCATCCTCGACGAGAACAGCGGGCGGGCGGTGTTGGTTGATTTCGGCACCGCCAGAACGCGCTACGCACGCTCAGGCGCAGACGCCCCCAGCGCGCAGCATGCGAGCGTGTATGGAACAGTAGGCTATGCAGCAGCCGAGCTGTACGAAGGTGACGCGGAGCCTCGCTCCGATGTCTATGCGCTTGCCGCGACCGTGTATCATCTCTTGACCGACGACGATCCGCGCGACCACCCGTTCCAGTTCCCACGCATGGACGCCATCCACGATCCACTGCGCAGCACGCTGGTCAAAGCCCTGGCGAACGAGGTAGACGAACGCCCAACGGCCGCCGAGTTCGAGAAGCAGCTCCTCCTGGCATTGCAGGCCCTCTATCCGTCGAGCGCCAGCGCGCCCTTGCCAAGGCCGATTTCGTTCCCCGATGGCAAGCAAGCGACCGGCAGGCAGGAGCTCATCTCGCTCTGTACGGCACACTGGGACTATGCAGGAGAGATCCTGTATGATGGTAGCATTGCCCACTGGCTGCGCGACGCACTGCACGACCCGGTGGCGGCCAGGGCCGCTGAAGAGGCAGTCCTCCACTACCCCGGCGATCGCGATGCCGGCCTGGAGCAGTTCATTCGAGCACTCGATCCACAGGCGATACCACTGCCTCACATCGGTCTCCTGACAGATCACCTGCGTTATGAGGCCGCAGGACCAGAAGACGATCCCGCGGCAATCGAGATTGCCAATACCGGCGCCGGTTATCTGTATGGTACAGTCAGCGCTTCGGAGCCATGGCTGCAGGTACCTGGCCACGTACGCTGTGCACCTGGAGACACGCAGTCCTTGCCCGTCGTCGTCGACACCTCGGGCCTGAAACCGGGCCAGGTCTACCAGGCCAAGGTCCAGGTCGAGGCATCCAGCGGGCAATCCGTTACCATCCCGATCGAGGTACACGTACCTGCCCCTGCAATCGTGGTTCGCCCGGTACACGTCAACCTGGGCACAGTCTCGCGCAAGGAGCTGTTCACAGACAGGGCCACGCTGGAGATAGAGAACGCAGGCAAGGGACGCGCCGACTGCCAGATCGAGGGCAATCCGCCTTGGTTGTTCCTTGACCCTCAGCGTTTCGTGTGTCCACCCGGTCAGACACAGACAGTAGATATGGTGGGACGCGTCGATCTTTTGCCTGCCGAAGGGGTCGCTCACAAGGCAACGCTGCAGATCGACGTCGAAGGGGAGAGGCCGCAGCAGGTCGAGGTTGAGGTCAAGATAGCCAGGCAGGGCACGCGGCGCGGCCGCCTTGGCGCAGCTCTGGCCATCACCTTTGCGACGCTGATCCTACTCGGCGCGATCGCCTGGTTCGTGTTCCAGGTGCTGCAGGCCCTCGGCCCTTGATCGTAGGGCTACTGTCACGTCCCTCGGCCTTTACATTGTGAGCGGGCGCCTCACAATGAAAAGACAACAACCGTGATCTGCTCGCAGATAGGCTTGACAGCCGGTCTTTGGGAGCATAGAATAGAGTGGTGATCGGAACTGGTGGGTGGGAGTGCGTCTCCCTAACACCGTTCTGGAGCAAGCAGGAGGAATAGTTTATGAGACAGTACAGCGTCCGCAGGATCGCCCTGGTTGCCATTATGGCGGCCGTGGTGTGCGTGCTGACAGCGGTCCCGCGCGTGCCTGTCCCGGCAACTGGCGGGTACGTGCATCTGGGAGATGTAGGAGCGGCCTTTGCCGCGCTGGCATTTGGCCCAAGCCTGGGGTTCCTGATTGCGGGTGGAGGTATGGCGATTGCCGATGTGATCGGCGGCTATGCGCTCTATGCGCCAGCTACCTTTGTCATCCACGGCCTGCAGGCCGTGGTCATTGCGCTCATAGGACAAAAGCGTAACGCGTGGCTCATGTTCGTCGCCGCAGCCGCAGGTGGCGTGATCGTCGTGGGCGGCTATTTCCTGTATCAGTGGTTGATCCTGGGTATGGCGATGGCCGTGGCTGTCGTCGAGGTGCCCTTCAACCTCCTGCAGGCTTCGCTCGGGCTCTTGGGCGTGCCCCTCTATCTGCTGGTCAAGCGGGCTTATCCGCCACTCGTTCGCTGGGCACAGTCGAGCTAGCGCACCTGCCAGAGAGTATACGTTCTGTGACCGCGCGTTCTGCGGATGCGCGACCGTTGGGCGCGCGTTCTGAGGTCGTGCACGCTGCAAGCGCGATTCGCATCGCTGACCTGCGGGTCAGCTATCCATCCCCCCTGCTTGACGGCACGCGCGTCCACGCGCTACGTGGGGTCGACCTGGAAGTCGCACGCGGCGAGTTCGTGGCTCTGATGGGTCCGGTCGGAGCGGGCAAGAGCACGCTCTGCCTGGCCCTCAATGGCGCCATCCCCCACATCGTCGACTGTGACTCAAGCGGCACGGTGTCCATCATGGGCCAGGAGACAGGTACGGCGCCGTTTGCCCAGCTCGCGCTCGACGTTGGCCTCGTCTTTGAGAACGCCGAAGCACAGCTCTTTAACGCCACGGTAGCCGACGAGATTGCTTTCGGCCTGGAGGGCATGGGCATCCCTCCTGACGAGATCGAACGCCGGATCGATGCCGCCCTGGAAGAAGTCTCACTACCTGGTTTCCGCGACCGGTCACCACGTGCGCTCTCGGGTGGCGAGCAAAAGCGACTGGCCCTGGCAAGCGTCCTGGCCATGCGGCCCAACATCCTCGTCCTCGACGAGCCCACAGCCGGGCTGGACGCGCGGGGCCGCTACGAGGTCCTGTCTGCGATCGAGCGCCTGCAAGAAGCGCACGGACACGAGATGACCGTGGTCATGGCGACCCAGGACGCCGAGGCTGTCGCGCGCTTTGCCGACCGGATCGTCGTCCTGCGCGACGGGCAGATCTCCCTGTCGGGCACCCCGGAAGAAGTGTTCACGCAAGTCGAGGCTCTGGAGAGGTGGGGACTTGGCGTCCCACAGTTGGCACGACTGGCATACCACCTGGGTCTCCCTCCTGCCTACACGCCAGAATGTGCCGCGCAGCGCTGGGCCGGCTTGATCGAGCCGCTGCCGAACCCGGTCACCCCCTCGGAACTACCAGTCGATCCACCTCAGGCCACGATCGTCGAGATCCGGGAGCTCCGTTACGAGTACCCTGCCTCCGATCAACGTGCGCTGCATGGCGTGACGCTCGACATTACGCAGGGCGAGTGGCTGGGCATCGTAGGCACCAATGGATCGGGCAAGACCACGTTGCTCAAGCACTTGAATGGGCTGCTTCATCCCACGAGCGGCACGGTGCGCGTAGACGGTATGGACACGCGCGATCAGCAGGTCGGGCAGTTAGCACGCATCGTCAGCTACCTGCCACAGAACCCGGACCATTCGATCTTTTGCGCGACGGTGCGCGAAGAGATTGCCTATGGGCCGCGTCAGCTAGGCTTGCGCGGCCAGGCCCTGGACCAACGTGTGGCAGAGAGCCTCGATCTACTCGGCCTGTCATCGCTAGCAGAGCACCCACCTGCCGTCCTGGGTTACGGGCAACGACGTCAAGTGGCCTTGGCCAGCATCCTGGCCGCGGATGCACCCATGTTGGTACTCGACGAGCCTTCTGTGGGCCTGGATCGCGGGACGGTCACGCGGCTCATGGACGTCGTCTCGACCAGACACCGCCAGGGAACGACGGTGGTCATGGTCACGCACGACCTGCAGTTGGTCGCCCGCTATGCACAGCGTGTCATTGTCCTCAGCGAGGGGCGGGTCTGCGCCGAAGGCAGGCCGCACGAGTTGCTTGGGGACGTCTCCCTGGTCCGCGAGAGCGGCCTGGAGCCACTTCCGGTCACGCTGCTGGGCTATGCTCTGGGTTGGCCTCGCCCGCTACCAGTGCAAGTTGCCGCGTGGGAGGCCAAGTGAGCGAGTGGGTTTATGCTCCAGGTGATGGCCTGTTCCACCGCCTCGATCCGCGGTCCAAGTTCTTTTTTGCAGCCGCGATCACGATCTACTTGGCTATCGAATCGCAGCCCCTGGCTCTGCTCATCGCACTAGCGAGCCTACACGTCATCGCGCTGCTCTCTCGCACTACGCGGGTGCGATTGCTGCCGCTCTGGCAGGCCCTGCTGCCTCTGTTGGTACTCTTGCTGGTCTTTGGCGGAGTGCGTTGGCAACCCGACAAAGCCTGGTTGGCGCTCGGCCCCCTCGCTGTGACCCGCGCGTCGCTGTGGCGTGTGCTGGGAATGGCGGCACGTATCGCCGGCATCAGCTTGGCCTTTTCGCTGGTACTGTGGACCACCGAACCCGGCGATGCTGTAGCCGGGCTGACACGGCTAGGCGTCCCTTTTGCCGTGGGCTTTCCAGCGATCATGATCCTACAATACGTCGCTACCTTTCGCCGCCAGTTCCAGCAGATCCTGGAGGCGCAGCAGAGCCGAGGCCTGACCTTTTCGAGGTGGAACCCCTACCAGGTTGCCCGCGCATACATCCCTGTACTGGTCCCGCTGTTGATCACAGCGCTTCGCTCTGTCGACACGTTGGCCCTGGCGCTGGAATCGCGCGGGTTCGGATCTAGCGTACCACGCACCAGCCGGCGCGTGGTACGCCTGCGTGCCATCGACTGGGCCTTTATGGCAGCCTGTGTGGCAGCGATCCCCGCCCTCGTTCTGGTTTGACAGAACCCCCCGCCTATGATATAAGGTACGTTCGCGCGTTGCGCTCTGAACACCTTTCGGATATCTCAAAGTTGCGATTTCAGGAGGACGATTATGTCAGCAGATGCTCAGAAGACGGTTGGCATCCTGGTCGGCGGCGGTCCGGCCCCGGGCCTGAACGGCGTGATCCACGCCGTCACGATCACGGCGATCAACCGCGGCTACCGCGTGATCGGGATCAAAGAAGGCTTCAAATACCTCGTTACAGGCCAGCCGCAGTTCGTGCCGCTGAGCATCGCGGACGTCAGCCGCATCCACCTCAAGGGAGGTACGATCCTCAAGACGTCTCGTGCCAACCCTACCGGGTCCGAGGAAACGCTCCGCAACACAGTGAGTGCACTGCAGCAGGCAGGCATCGGCTACCTGGTCAGCACTGGTGGCGACGACACTGCCTTTTCGGCCTACGCGGTCAGCCGCTTTGCCCAGACCAAGATGGGCGTCGACCTCCGCTCCGTCCACGTGCCCAAGACGATCGACAATGACCTGCCTCTGCCCGAGGGTGTGCCCACCTTTGGCTACGAAACCGCACGCCACGTGGGCACACAGATCGTCACCAACATCATGGAAGACGCCAAGAGCACGGTCCGCTGGTACATCATCGTCGCGATGGGACGCAAGGCCGGGCACCTTGCGCTGGGTATCGGCAAGAGCGCCGGGACGACGATCACCTTGATTCCAGAAGAGTGGCAAGGAGAGCAGATCCGCCTGCAGCACGTCGCCGACCTGATCAGCGGCTCGATCATCAAGCGGCTGGCAAATGACCAGGGGTACGGCGTCGCGTTGGTGGCCGAGGGCGTGATGGAGCTGATGGATCCATCGGATCTGGCATTCATCGAGACGATCGAGCGAGACGAGCACGGCCATCCACGCATGGCAGAGATCAACTCGGCAGCGATCATCAAGCGTAAGGTGCGGAGCACACTGGCCGAACTTGGCATCAAGATCACGCTGGTCGACAAAGAAATAGGTTATGAGCTGCGCTGTGCCGACCCGTGCGCGTTCGACATCGACTATACCCGGACGCTGGGCCAAGCGGCGGTCGAGTATCTAGACCAGGGCCGCAGCAATGCTATGATCACGATCCAGCAGAACCAGATCGTGCCTATTCCCTACGATGAGCTGATGGACCCAGAGACGGGGCGCACCGAGGTACGCCTCGTCAACATAGACTCGTTGACCTACCGGTCTGCGCGCAACTTTATGGTTCGGCTGGGACGGCAAGACCTGGAGAACCAGGCGTTCCTGTCCAAGATGGCAGCCTGCACCAACCTCACGCCAGACGATTTCATCGAGCGCTTTGGCTACCTCGCCGATATGAGCCCGCGCCCGTTCTAGGCCAGCATCGACGTATTCTCGCGCGTCTCCTTCCGCACGTATGGGAGGAGGCGCGTTCTGTCGTACCGCCACCGGCATACAGGCTCTCGTCTCTCGCAGTTCATAGTTGCAGCCGTGCATGAGATATACTATAATGAACAGAGTAGCGGGGGACCATCGCCCGCGGATCGGTTCGTGGCACACTATGCTCCAGAGCGCCGGGGATGGGTCCCGCGCTGGAGACTGAGGGTGATATGCAGCAGAAAAGCGGATCGCTACAGCAGGCAGTTGCAGCACGGATCTCGGCCGTCCTGTCCGAACCGATCGAGGTGCCACCCACCGGGGCCCACCTCAGCAGTGCCGAGATCGCTGCCCTGATCGATCATACTGCGCTGAAAGCGGATGCAACGGAAGATCAGATCGTCCAACTGTGCGAGGAGGCACGAGCCTACGGGTTTGGTGCCGTCTGCGTCAACGCGACCTACGTGGGGCTGTGCCACGAGCTACTGCAGGGCACGGGAGTAGAGATCGCTGCCGTTGCGGGTTTTCCGCTGGGAGCGACATTGTCCGCAGTCAAGGCCTACGAGGCCCAGCGTGCGATCGCTGCCGGGGCAAGCGAGATCGACATGGTGCTGCACGTCGGCGCGCTCAAGGACGGACGATACGACGCTGTGCTTGAGGACATCCGCACGGTAGCACAGGCATGTCACGCCAAGGACGCACGCCTCAAAGTGATCATCGAAGCAGCAATGTTGACCGACGAAGAAAAGGTCGCCGCCTGCTACCTCAGCCAGGAGGCAGGAGCCGACTTTTGCAAGACCTCTACCGGTTTTGGGCCGGGCGGAGCGAAACTGGAGGACGTAGCGCTCATGCGGCGCACGATCGGGCCAGAGATGGGACTCAAGGCCGCAGGTGGCATTCGCAGCTATGCCGATGCGCTGGCCATGGTTGCTGCTGGGGCAACGCGCATCGGCGCCAGCGCGGGCGTGCAGATCGTGCAGCAGGCGCGCGCCGAGGAAAAATGATGGACGTTGACTATATCGCCTGCCCTATCTGTCACGTGGGCAAGCTGCAAGAACGCGAAGTCAAGTATTCCCAGGTCTTTGAGGGACAGATGGTGGTGATCGATCACGTACCAGCTATGGTTTGCGACGTCTGTGGGGAGCGTATCCTCGACAGCGATGTCCTGGCACGTCTGTCGGGCCTCCTGGGGACCGATCAACGAGACCGCCACCCGCTCGTACCGCGTATCTGAGAAACGGCACGGACCGAACAGCCCTCGATGTCCTCGAGGGCTGTTTTTGTCTCACCGGATCCCATCGTGGTGCGCTATTCGATCTCGATCGCGCTCGAGTCGATGATGATCAGATCGGGCCCGACGGAGCGCGTTGCGCTAAATGGGATCTGCTTGAATTCGGCAACGGGCCCGCGGACGAATACACGTGCCAGGTCATAGGCCACTACCTTGCCAGTCTCGTCTATCAGAAGGTCGTTCAACACCCCGAGACGCAGGCCTTGCTCGGTGGCGATCGATCTGCCCCGCATCTCCCCCGACACGGCCAGAAGGCTCGCCACATGATCGAGCGAGTCATCCCGTGCCATCGTCTCATTGCTCTTGACCAGCACCACGTCCTTGCCAAAGACGTGCACCACACTGCGCGGGAGGATGATCGTCTCCCGGCTGAACATCTTGCCGGGTAGTACCAGGGCAGCAATCGTCCACTGCTGGGGATCGATCAACACGTCCTTGACCTTGCCCACGATCTCACCCGTCGTCATCGTCACGATCGGCCTGCCGATCAGGTCTCGACTCTTGATCATGTAACTCCTCCACACGACCGCGCAAAAGGGGCGTCTCTATCCAATACGCAGATCCGGTACGTCCCGTTCCGCGACTGTAACGATCGCCTTGTCTATACCAGGCGAGCCTGCCGCCAGGAATCGCTGAGCGCAGCGGCGATCTTGCGGTCGACGACGGGCAAGGCATAGTCGTCCAGCTCACCTAGCGTGGCCCAATGCCAGGCACGGACGTCCAGCGCCCTCGGCTCGCCCGGAGACAGGTAGCAGCACTCGAAGGCATACACAGTGATCCGAAAGTGCGTGAACGCGTGGCGGACCACGATTAGCTGCTCCCCTATCTCGACCTCGATATCCAGTTCCTCGCGCAGTTCACGCCTGAGGCAGTCGCGCAGCGTTTCGCCTGGCTCTTGTTTCCCACCCGGAAACTCCCACAGCCCCCCCAGCAGGCCATCGAGCGGGCGCTGTGCGATCAAGACGTGTTCATCGCGCCAGATGACGCCTGCCGCAACGTTGTAATGCGGCGTCGGTGCGCGCCGTCGAGAGGGAGGATAATCCTCCGGACGGCCCGCAGCGTAGGCCTCGCACAGCGCATTGAGCGGACATACACCACAATGTGGAGACCGCGGCGTGCAGACCGTAGCGCCGAGGTCCATGATTGCCTCGTTGAACCGCCCTGCTTGCCCTGGTGGGATCAGCGCTTCGGCCAATCCCCACAGCCGTTCCCGCGTGTCTGCCTGGCGTGGGTCATCGTCAACCGCGTACAGGCGCGATACCACGCGGCGGACGTTGCCATCCAGCACGGCCGCGTCCTGACCAAAGGCCAGCGATAGGATCGCGCCGACGGTATAGGGGCCGATACCCGGTAGGGCAAGCAGTTCCTCTCTCGTATCAGGCAGTCGCCCACCGTGCTCCTCTACCACGATCTGGGCCGCGCGACGCAGATTGCGGCACCGCGCATAGTACCCCAGCCCCTCCCAGGCCTTGAGTGCCTGTCCCAGATCGGCACGTGCCAGGGCCTGCAGCGTTGGGAACTGCTTCATCCACTCCAGGTAATATGGAATTACAGTCTCAACCCGTGTCTGCTGAAGCATCACTTCCGAGACCCACACCCGGTATGGGTCTCGTACCTGGCGCCACGGCAGGTCACGCAATCCGGTTTCAGCCCAGGCCAGCATCGCAGACCGGATCTCGCTGGCCCTGGCCGGAGGCAGGTCGCTCATCATCCCTTACCCTTCTCGACTAGGCCGAGTATACCATACGACCGTATCCGCACAAGTACGGCGCGGTAGCCAGACGTTCCCATCTCTGGCGGCACGCCGAACGCACGTTCCCCGTGCGTGCCCGTGAACGAGCATGGTGGCAGGCAGCGCGACGCGAACAGCACTTGCTGCTTCCGGGCCCCAGGTTGGGCACCATTGGACTTGCCCTGGCGTTCCGTTGTGGCTATAATGACCATCGGATCGCACCTATCACCACACCATGCTAGGAGATACCCGTGATTGACGAGACCCGCCTGTTGCAGACCTTCTTGGACCTTGTCCAGATCGACAGCCCGTCTGGACAGGAAGCAGCAGTCGCTGCCGATCTGGCTGACCGGCTCCGCGCACTGGACCTGGATGTGTCCACCGATCGCGCCGGGAACGTCCTTGGCCGCTGGGAAGGCAGCGGTGCTCCGCTCCTGCTCAGCGCCCACATGGACACGGTCGCTCCCGGGATCGGGATCCGGC
>CAZLMZ010000032.1:0-20705 GCA_964560475.1 uncultured Anaerolineae bacterium | reverse complement strand
GACGTGCCGGGCCATGCGTGTAGCGATCCGCTCTGTGTGCTCGACTGGACCGACGGCGAGGCTTTTGCCAAGATCCTGAGCTTGATGAACGAGCGCATGGTGCCGGGCGACATCCCGCTGAACCTGAACGCAACCAGCCTGATGACACAGGCCTACCTGTACACGGCCGAGGAAAAGTACAAGCAGTGGGTGCTGGAATACCTCGCCGCGTGGCGGGAGCGCGCCGAACGCAACGGCGGGATCGTGCCGGACAATGTTGGGCCGACGGGCCAGATCGGCGAACGAATGGGCGGCAAGTGGTGGGGCGGCTACTACGGCTGGCGCTGGCCGCACGGCGCGTGGATCATCCTGGAATCGACCCTGATCGCGGGCAGCAATGCGCTGCTGTTGACCGGCGACCCATCGTGGCTCGACCTGCACCGCTCGCAGGCCGATCTACTGTGGTCGCTGCGCGAGGAACGCGATGGACAGACGGTGGTGCCCTTCCGATATGGGGACACGGGCTGGTTCGACTATCGCCCGCCGCAGGCGCGGCACTATTTGCACCTCTACTCCCTGACGCAGGACCCGGCGGACCGGGCACGGATCGAGGAGCGCTTTCCGGATCGAGGCGAATGGTACACCGCGCCTCCCTCCTTTGGCAAGGCCGGGCACTTTTGGCCCGAGCGCTGGTTCGGGTACGTGTTCGGTGAGAACCCGGGCTATCCCGAGCAGGCGATCGCAGACACGATGGCCTGCATGCGCGGGCGCCTGGAGCAGATCGAGAACGACGACTGGGCGCACGTCGACGAGTGGGACGTGCATCACTGGCAGAACCTGAACCCGGTCGTGCCGGAGGGCCTGGTGCAGATGGCGATGGGCACGCCGGCGGCGATCTACCACGGCGGGCTCTTGCAGGCCAGCGTGCGCTATTTCGACCTGGAGCGGCGCCGCCCTGGCTTGCCAGAGCACGTGGCAGCGCTGGTGGAGCGGGTGCGCCCGGAAGGGATCCGCCTGACGCTGGTCAACACGGATGCGCTTCAGGAGCACGAGGTCGTGGTGCAGGGCGGCGCCTTTGGGGAGCACGGTTTCGTTCGAGCACGAGGTGTGGACCGGGAGGGCGTGAGCCCGGCGGAGGGAGCTGGCAAGTACCTGCTCGTGCGTCTTGGTCCGGGAGCCCAGTTGTGCGCTGACCTGGATATGCGACGGTTCGCAAACGATCCCTCCTATGCACTCCCGCCGTGGGAGCAGCTTCAGGGAGGCGGATCAGAGGAAAGGAAGTGAGGGGCATGGAAGGCAGGATCCTGTATTTCGAGCGGCCGGGCAAGGAAAACACAGAGGCGACGCTGCAAGCGGCCCGAGAGCGCGCCGAGGCGCTAGGCATTCGCCAGGTCGTGGTCGCGTCGACGCACGGCTATACCGCGAGACAGGCACGGCAGGTCTTTGGGGGGCAGGATGTCGAGATCGTGGCGGTTTCGATCTGTGCCGGCTATGCCGAGCAGGGCTGGACGATGACGGATGCTGAGCGTACGGCGCTCGAAGCGCTGGGGATCACCGTCCTGACCAGCCTGCACTCGCTGGGCGACGACGTGAGCGAGGCATTTGGCGGCCGAGCGCCAAACCGGATCGTGCGCGAGACGCTCTACCGCTTTTGCCAAGGGATGAAGGTCGCGGTGGAGGTGACCGTGATGGCTGCCGACGCCGGGTTGCTCGACATGAAGCGCGAGGTAATCGCGATCGCCGGCACGGATGAAGGGGCAGATACCGCGCTCGTGCTTGCGCCGGCCTACGCGCGCAAGTTCAAGGAACTGGAGATCAGGGAGATACTGGCCAAGCCAAGGAGGGCAAGATGAAGCTGGTGGGCATACTCGGAAGCCGGAACCCGCAAGGACAGACCGCTCGGGCCGCCGACGCCCTGCTACAGGGCGCGCAGGACGCGGGGTGGGAGGTGAGCCGGACGTTCCTGCCGACGCTCGAGATCGAGTGCTGCCGGCAGTGCGAGGACAGTGGGTGGGGCACCTGCCGGTCGGAGGGAGTGTGCACGATCGACGATGATCTGGCAGCAGTGGTCGACCAGATCCGTGATGCAGATGCGGTCGTGTTCGCGACGCCGGTCTACTGGGGCGACTTGAGTGAGAGCATGCGTGCCTTCACCGACCGGCTGCGTCGCATCACGCGCCACGATACAGGGCGTGCCGGCATTACAGACAAGCGGGCGATCGGCGTCTGCGTCGCGGGCGGCGGGGGCGGAGGCGGCCCGACCTGCACGGTGAGCCTGGAGAAGGTGCTGCGCACGTGCGGCTTTGACGTCGTCGACCTGGTCCCGGCCCGCAGGCAGAACCTCGACCTCAAGTGTGACGTGCTGTACATCACTGGCAAGTGGCTGGCCGAGGCATGAGCACGGAGACGAGCCTCGATCTGTCCGGTCGAGTGGCGGTGGTGATCGGGGGCAGCGGCGTGCTCTGCGGGGCACTGGCGCGGGCGCTGGGAAAGCAAGGTGCGGCGGTAGTCGTGGTTGGCCACAGCCACCTTGAGCGCGCGCAGGCTGTGGCCGGCGAGATTGCTGCCGACGGCGGGCGTGCGATGGCGGCGCAGGCCGACGTGCTGCGCCGCGAGAGCCTGGAAGCGCTGGCCGAAACGGTGGTACAGGCGTTCGGACGGGTCGACATCCTGATCAACGGGGCGGGAGGCGCCAAGCCGGAAGCGACGACGAGCGAGACGCTGCGCTTCTTTGACCTGCCCAAGGATGCCGTTCAGTGGGTGTTTGATCTCAATTTCCTCGGGACGTTCCTGGCGTGCCAGGTGTTCGGCAGCTTGATGGCCGAGCAGGATGGGGGTCAGATCATCAACATCTCATCGATGGGCGCCGACCGGCCGCTGACGCGCAGCGTGGCCTACTCGGCGGCCAAGGCGGCGACGAGCAATTTCACGCAGTGGCTCGCGGTGCACGTGGCGCAGAATCATTCGACGCGGATCCGGGTCAATGCCATCGCGCCGGGGTTCTTTATGACGGAGCAGAATCGCTTTCTGCTCACCGATGAAAAGAGTGGGCAGCTGACGCCGCGCGGCCGCTCGATCATCGAGCACACGCCGCTGGGCCGTTTTGGGCAGCCGGACGACCTGGTCGGCACGATGCTGTGGCTACTCTCGGATGGCGCCGCTTTCGTGCACGGCATTGTCGTGCCGGTCGATGGCGGCTTTTCGGCGTACAGCGGGGTGTAGGAGGAGGTCTACTGTGCCACGTCGACTCGCAATCATAGGACCATACCAGGTAAAAGTGCAGCGGTACGAAGAGCCGCCACTGGGGGCAGAGCAGGTGCGCGTCGCCACAGAGCTCGCTTCGGGCAAGCACGGCACCACGTTCGGCATGTTCGACGGGCGAACGTTCGAGGGACAGCGCTTTGACCAGGAGATGCGACTCTTTGTCCCAGAGGAAGGGCAGGCGGAGCAGGCCGTGCCGCATAACGCGGGAACGACGGGCGTGGGTGTCGTGATGGAGGTCGGCCCGGAGGTCACACGCTGGAAAGCCGGCGACCGGGTGTTTGGGCTGATGGACGTGCGCGAGACGAACGTCTGCCACGAGGATCGCCTGTGGGCACTGGGCGAGATCGACCCGCTCCTGGCGCTGTGCGTCGAGCCAGCGTACGTGGCCTTTCACTGCGTGCGCGAGTCGCAGGTGCGGTATGGGGAGAGCGTGGCAGTGGTTGGCCTGGGGGCGCTGGGGCTGTTGGCGCTGCGCATGGCGATCCAGGGTGGCGCCGAGGCGGTCTATGCTGTGGACGCGCTGCCGCGGCGGCGGACGTGGGCTGCGGACCACGGCGCGGACCTGGCTCTGGACCCGGCAGCGTGCGACCCGGCGCTCGAGATCCATCGCGCCACCGGCGGCAAGGGGGTCGACGTGGCGATCGAGTTGTCGGGAGCGTACCCAGCGCTGAGCACGGCAGTGCGATCGGTACGCGTGGGAGGGACGGTGTGCTCGGCCGGTTTCTACCAGGGCGAGGCGCATGGGCTGTGGCTGGGACGCGAGTGGCATCACAACCGCCTGAGCATCGTGGTGCCGCACGGCTGCGGGTGGGGCCACCCGCCGCGCGACTATCCGCGATGGGACGAGCGGCGTGCCTACGACTGCATCGTCAGCATGATGCGCAAGGGCAAGCTGACGGCCCCGGGCCTGATCCAGCCGGTCGTGCGGCTGGAAGAGGGCCCCGAGGTCTTTCGCCGGATCCGTGAGGAACCGGACAGGGTGATCAAGTATGCGATTTCCTTTGACTGACCGCTGCCGCGCACGATGCCAGCGCGCGACTCCCGGGGAGGATGTGCTGTGAGATACGTGGCACAGAACATGGTTACCGAGTGGTCTTACGTATCGGGCAAGGCGTATGCCGATCCATTTGCTGACGTCTCGCTCGACGTGCAGTTCACCGACCCGAGCGGTGTGGAGCGCACTGTCCCCGCCTTCTGGGCAGGTGGCCAGACGTGGCGCGTGCGCTATGCCTCAGCGCACGTAGGACTACACCGGTACGTCACAGCCTGCTCGGATCGTGACAACGTCGACCTGCACGAGGTGGAGGGGGCGCTTCAGGTGACGGCCGCTTCGGGCGGAAACGAACTCGAACAGCATGGGCGCCTGCAACGCGCGACAGGTCGCAGGTACCTCGAGCACGAGGATGGGACTCCCTTTTTCTGGCTGGGTGACACGTGGTGGATGGCGCTCTGCCGGCGACTCGACTGGCCTGCGGGCTTTCGAGCCCTGACCGCGGATCGTGTGGCAAAGGGGTTCACGGTGGCGCAGATCGTCGCCGGGCTGTACCCGGATATGCCGCCCTTTGACGAGCGAGGAGCCAACGAGGCGGGATACCCGTGGAAAGCGGACTTTTGCCGGGTCAACCCATCCTACTTTGACATGGCGGACCTGCGCCTCATGCATCTCATTCATGCCGGGATCGTGCCATGCATCGTCGGATCGTGGGGCTTTTACATGGGCTTTGCCGGGGCAGATGTGCTGCGCCAGCACTGGCGCTACCTGATCGCCCGCTACGGCGCCTATCCCGTGATCTGGTGCGCAGCAGGAGAGGCGCTGATGCACTACTACGTGGGGCGAGAGGAGCTGGAGGACGAGGAAACCCGGCTGCAGCGGCTGCGAGCCGGCTGGTCAGAGCTGATCCGCTACATCCGTGCCACAGATGCCTTCTCTAACCCAGTGACGATCCATCCGACACAATATGGCCACGATCAGGTGGATGACCCTACGCTCCTGGACGTCGATATGCTCCAAACCGGGCACTCGGGCTATCCCACGCTGTCCCGGACGGTGGACCTGCTGAGCGAGTCCCTGGCGCGCGAGCCCGCGATGCCCGTGCTGGTCGCTGAGGCCAACTATGAGGGGATCATCGAGTCCAGCCGTGAGGAGATGCAGCGCTTTCTTTTCTGGTCGTGCATCCTCTCGGGTGCCGCAGGCCATACCTACGGGGCCAACGGGCTGTGGCAGGTGAACGGATACGATCAGCCTTACGGGCCCTCCCCACATGGCACCTCGTGGGGCGACCTGCCGTGGGAAGAGGCCCACCAACTGCCCGGCTCGGCGCAGCTCGGGATCGGCAAGCGCTTGCTCCAGCGCCATGCGTGGTGGCGATTCGAATCACATCCAGAGTGGGTAGCGCCTCATCAGACCCCACAGGATCGAATGTCTGTCTATGCAGCGGGGATCCCCGGTGTGGTTCGTGTCTGTTACGTTCCCGCCGAGGCGTGCTGGGTCCTGCATCGTGGGCAACTGATTGTCGGGGATCTGGAAGCGGGCATGCAGTACAGGGCGAGCTACTTTGACCCGAAGCGGGGCGCGGAACACGTAATTGGCATCATATCTGGTGATGCGGCTGGCTGTTGGGTGCCGCCCAAGCCATCGATCTTTCAGGACTGGGTATTGGTGCTCGAGAATAGCGACGCTGGTCTCTAGTATCCGGAGGGTGCGGGCAGCTCCTGGCAGATTGCAGGGAAGTGGTGCAGATGAAGGCTACAGCATGGAGAGAATACAGCGCGGCGACTGCTGCGCTGCTGGATCAGGTCGATCCGACCGAGGTGCAGGCCATGGTCGACGCGATCGTCGACGCCTATCGGGCAGGGCAGATGGTGTTCCTGATCGGCAACGGGGGAAGCGGGGCCAATGCCTCGCACCTGTGCGAGGATCTGGGCAAAGGTACGCTCACTGATTTCGAGAAGCAGCGGCGGCTGCGCGTGGTGAGCTTGACCGACAACGTCTCGTACATCCTGGCCTGGGCGAACGACGAGGGGTACGAGCGGGTTTTCAGCGAGCAGCTCAGGAACCTGGCACAGCCGGGGGACCTGCTGATCGCGATCAGCGGATCGGGGAACAGCGCGAACGTGTTGCGCGCGATCGAATACGCCAACGCACACGGCATGCGCACCTTTGGCGTGTGCGGATATGACGGTGGCGCGCTAAAGGGCGCTGCGCAGCAGAGCCTCCACGTACGCTCGCACGACATGGGGATGGTCGAGGCCGTGCACGGCGTGATCTTTCACTACCTGGTCGACGCGTTGCGCCAAGCGTTTGCAGAGTTCGGTGAGGCGTAGCCGTGGGCCGAAAGCCCAGACGCGTGGTCGGGGTGGCGGCTACCGAGGAGGGTAGCGCATGGATGCTCGAACCGTCGTAGCGCGGGCCATTCGCTTTCAGGGCGCAGACCGGCTGCCCTACGACTTGCCCGAGGCATACGGCAGCGACTTTGCCTCGGTCGGGATGTCCCCTTCGCCGGATCACCGCCCTCGGGAGGGCGTGGACGAATGGGGCGCGGTGTGGGAGAACATTGGGGTGTGCAACCTGGGGCAGGTGGTCGACCATCCGCTGAAGGAGTGGGCCCAGTTCGATGCTTTGCAGGTGCCAGATATCCGGGAGGAGCGGCGCTGGCAGCACCTGGCGGATGCACACGCCCGCGCAGGAGGCCGGTTCCTGCTGGCGAGCGGGATCTCGATCTATGAGCGGGTGCACTTTGTCCGGGGCCTCGAGAACACGTGGACCGACATCCATGACGCGCCTGAGCAGCTTGGCCGCCTGATCGACGTGCTGGTCGAGATGAACCTGTACGCGATCGAGCGCTATGCCGCGGCAGGGGCGGACGGCTATATCTTCTGCGACGACTGGGGACTGCAAGGCAGCCTCATGATCTCTCCCGCGGCGTGGCGCGCGATCTGGAAGCCGCGATACGCGCGCATCTATGCGGCAGCGCACCAGGCGGGGCTGCTGACGTTCCTGCACAGTTGTGGCTATATCGTCGACATCCTGGATGATCTGATCGAAGCCGGGCTCGACGTGATCCAGATGGACCAGCAGGAGAACATGGGGCTGGCGCTGCTGGGAGAGCGCTTTGGGGGGCGGATCACGTTCTACTCGCCGGTGGACATCCAGCAGACGATGGCGCACGGCACGCTGGACGAGATCCGGGCCTACTGCCGCGCGATGGTGCGGCACCTGGGCCGCCCAGAGGGCGGTTTCATCCCCAAGTGGTACGGCGACCCGGCAGGCGCGGGGCACCGGCCGGAGGCAGTGGAAGCGATGAGCGAGGAGTTCCTGCGACTCAGCATGGCGCAAGCGGCCTCGCTTGACGCCGATTGGCAGCAATAGCAGATCGCCCGCGCGAGCAAGCTTGCTCGCGCGGGCGACGTATGGTGCGGATGCTGTCTACAGGACTTTCTGTACCTCCAGCCAGCCACCCCGTTCCTGGTTCGCCTTTTCGATCGCCTCCTGTGACCCCACGACGACGACGTGCCCCTGCTGGCTGACCTGGGCGAGGACATCCGCGAAACTGCGATAGTCAGCAGTCGTCGCGGCGAGCAGCTCGTCGCGCATCTGCTGCCGCTGCGTGGCGCTCTCGCCGGCCAGGTAGCGGGCCAGGGAGGTGTAACCCTTGGCATCGGGCAGTTGGTAACTGTCGAGCTGCCCGATCGCGCCGATGATGCTCTTGACCAGCTCGTCCTCGCTCAGCTCGAGATCCCGCAGGTAGCTGGCGGTCCCGTCATAGTTATCCAGCGTGCCGAGCAGGTTGGGATCGCGGTAGGAGAGATAGCCAAACAGCCCCGAGCGCCGGTCGAAGGTGCAAGATCCCCCGTATGCGCCGCCCTGGACGCGGACACGCTCCCACAGCCAGGTGGTGCGGAGATAGTTGATGATGGCCAGGAGAGAGCCAGAGAACTCGTAGCCGAGGTCGTAAAGAACCGCCCCCTTGGCCACATAGTTCACGCGCGCCGGGATGGTGAGGCCTTCGAAGGAGGGTGGGGCCTGGGGCGCCCACGAGGCCGTCTCCCAGGTTGCCGCCGGCAGCGATGCGATCAAGCTTTCCAGCTTGGGCTGGAAAGTGGCCCAATCGTCGCTGGCCAGCGTCGCGTTGGCGACCAGGGAATCGCGGCCTACCAGGATCTCTCGCACGCGTTCGAGTTTGGCCAGGACAGAGGGCCAGTCGCGGTCCAGCTCTTCCGCTAGCCTGCGCACGAAAAAGAGCTGCTCGATGCCGCCCGTCTGCTCAGAAACCCAGCCTGCCTCGCCAAACTGGGCGCTGAGGCGGGTGTGCGCCACGCGGTTCCCGCCGGGGATGAGTGCCGCCTCCTGGCCTGCCTTGGCCTCGAGCACCATCTGGCGGAAGCGGTCCTGGTTATCGAGCTTGACGGTGAGCACGATGTCGCGCATGATATCGAGCAGATCGTCGGCCTGGGCGACGGTCGCCTTGCCACGTAAGACCAGGCGCGTCGCGGCGCGCGTGCCCTCCATCGGGGAGAGCGTGAGGAGGGTGGCCCAGATGCCGCCTGTCGTGCGGCCGATGCGACGCGCGAGCGCGGCAAAGTCTTCGCTCTCGGTGCCGATCTTGGTTAAGCACTGGCCAAAGAGCGGCACGTAGGGCAGCAGCTCCTGGGGCAGGCGGTGCAGGTCGAAGGCCAGGTCCAGGTACACGATGCCGTTGGTGAACAGGTCGTGGTAGAGGGCCGTGCTGCCCTTGAGGACGAGTTCCTGGACCGGGACTTCCTTGTTTTCTTTGTCCAGGTCCTGCAAGGTGAGCATGGGGATGGTGGCCAACGCTTCAGGCGGGTCCGGCGTCTCCTGGATGCGGTGCAGCTCCTCGGCGGTGGAGATGACCTGCTGCAGCTCACGGTCGTCCATCGCTGCCCGCGCTGCTACGAGGCGCGCACGCTCCTCGGCCTCCTGCTCCTCGCCCACGGCCGGATCGGGCAGCAGGAGGACGGTCGCCCGGTGCGGGTTGCCGAGAAAGTACCGCTCGATCAGCTCCTCAAAGTAGCGCTCCCCGGCGCCAACGCGCTCCACAATCGACTGCAGGGGTGCCTCGAAAGCCAAGGGGGCCAGCGGATCGCCGTCGTAGAGCCAGGTGGCGAGGGCACGGAACATCAAGGCCAGGCCGCGTGGAAAGCGGCCAGTGTTGTTCTCGCGCAACTGGAATTCGATCGTGTTCAGTGAAGCTGCGACCATGTCGCTCTCGATGCCGCCTTCGGCCAACTCGGCCAAGGTGTCGTCGATCAGGGCTTCGACTTGGCCGGCATCCTGCGCCTGGATGCCCTTTAGCCCGGTAGAAAAGGTCATCTGCCGGATGCTGTCGTTGAGGCCGCCGCCGACGACATCCTCGCCCAAGCCGGAATCGATCAATACCTTGCGCAGGGGCGAGGCCGGGGTGCCGATCAGGATGTGGTCGAGCACGATCAGCCCCAGCGTCGTCTCGGCGTCGTCGTTCTCGGCCAACACCCAGTTGGCGGTGAAATAGGCTTTGCCCTTGCCGCCTCCGCCCTCCTCTTCGCTGGCGTCGTAGCGGACGGTCGTGTGCCTTGTGGCGTCGAAAGGCGGCTGCAGATCGATCTCTGAGTCGACATCGATACGCTGGAAATCGCGCAGGTAAGCGTCGAGGATGCGCAGCCGCTCTTCCGGGTCGTCGTCACCGTACCAGTAGACCCGCGCATTGGAGGGATGGTAGTAGGTGTCGTGAAAGGCCTTGAACTGGGCGTAGGTCAAATCCGGGATCTCGGCAGGATCTCCGCCCGAGTCCCTGCCGTAGGCCGTGTCGGGAAAGAGGGCCATGCGGTTGTAGCGGTACAGCAGGTTGTCGGGCGACGAGTAGGCGCCCTTCATCTCGTTGAACACCACGCCCTTGTAGGTAAGCGCGCCGTCGTCGCCCACCTCATAGTGCCAGCCCTCTTGCTGCAGGATGTGCGGCGTGATGCGTGGGTAAAAGACCGCGTCCAGGTAGACATCGACCAGGTTGTACAGGTCCTGGACATTCTGGCTGGCGACCGGATAGGTCGTCTTGTCGGGAGAGGTCATGGCATTGAGGAAAGTCTTGAGCGAGCCCTTGAGTAGCTCGACAAAGGGCTCCTTGACGGGGTACTTGTGCGAGCCGTCCAGGACCGAGTGTTCCATGATGTGGGGCAGCCCGGTCGAATCGGGAGGAGGGGTGCGGAAGGCGATGCCAAAGACCTTGTTCTCGTCGTCGTTCTCCATAGACAGCAGCTCGGCGCCGCTCTGGGCATGCTGCCAGATGCGCGCGCGCGTATTGAGCTCGGGAATTTCCGAATCGCGGACCAGTTCAAAGCCGTGTACCATTGCGCTATCCTCGTTGGTCTGTGTTGGGTAAAGGTGACTCATTATACTACTGCAGGTGACAGCAATCAAAAGGCGGCAGGCATTTCCCCCTGGGGGAGGCCGGAGGAAAGCTCGTTCTCACGGCTCGCGCTCGTTCTTGTGCTGCAGGCGGTCGAGGCGATGGGTCAGCGACGCGATCCGTACCTGGCGGTCAGCACCGGCATAGTCGGGCATCGCGACGCGGTCGAGTGCGCGCTCGGTCCAGTGAAGTGCTGCAGCATAGTCGCGCCGCTGGTGCTCGTGGGCCTTGGCCAGCTCGACGAAGGCATAGAGCTCGCCGTCGGCTGCCGCCTCTTCCCAGAGCGCCAGCGCACGATCGAGGTTGCCACGACGCTTTTCGATCTGCGCCCACTGTTGGCGACCTCGCCGGCGCTCCAGCGGCGGCAGGCCGTCCTCCAGCGCGCGCTGGTAGAGGAGGACCGCCACTTTAGCGCGGCCAAGTCGGTCGTATAGCGAAGCAAGGTCGAGACGATCCAAGGCGGAGATGACCTCGGCAAAGGGATCGGCGGTAAGCGCCGCTGCGTGAGCGAGGAGCGCCGCCATCGAGAGTACGTCGATCGCATTGTGTGCGAAAACGCCACGCAGAGGACGTGCGTCGCCATCGCGCAGGTAGTCAAAGTAGAGGGCCGGGATGAGCCAACCAGAGACGTCGCCCGCTGGCCGCGCATAGCCGAGTACCTCGTCCTCCAGGCAGCTCATGGCCCGGCTGGGCAAGCGCGTGCGCCACAGGCGCCGCGCCAGGGAGAGCAGGTCGAGATGCGGCAGGTCTCCGAAGGGATAGTCCTGCCGGTTGGCAACGTATCGTGCGCGCAAAAGGGGCAGGTCAAAGGTCTTGCCGTTGAAGGTGACCAAAGCTTCGCACGGCGCGAGATAGTCGCGCAGTGCAGCGAGCATAGCGGCTTCCTCGGCCGGATCCCGCATGAAGAACTGTGCAACCTCGAGCACCCCATGCCGGTAGCGGCCCACGCCGACCAGGAAGGCATAGGTGCCAGCACCACGGGCCAGGCCGGTCGTCTCGGCGTCGATATAGGCGATAGCCTCGATCCCGATGTGTGCCAGGGCAGGTTCGCCGGCCGACGCCGCGATCACGTCCAGCGGATCGGCAGCAGCCAGTGTGGCACAGCCGTGCGCGCGATCGAGCACGTGGCGCTCGGCAGCGACAAACGTCGCGCCGTGGTCGGTGTGGACGTACTCCCCGGGGAGGAGATCCTCGATCGGGCAGGGGGACGGCGTGGGCGTGCTTTCCTCACCGGGTCCCTCGACCGGCACGCCGAGCGCCCTCAGCCTATCGCCAAGCGTGGACATTGTGTCTCGTGAACCTTCCTAGCGTTCGGGCCAAACGTCACTGCGCACGTGCTAGCTCTCGCAACAAGGCCAGTGCCTCTGCCTTGCCACCCAGGCCCCGTTCGCCCGCTGGCCCCACGCAGGAGGGGCAACCATCGGCGCAGGGACAGGAAGCGACCAACTCGAGGGCGTGTCCCATCAGCTCTTCGTGGCGCTCGTACAGGCGGGCGCTGAAACCGATGCCGGCGGGGATGGCCTCATAGATCACCACTGCCGGGCTGCCCTCTGCGAGCGGAGACCTGGGATCGGGATGTACGCTCAGGTCCCCGGCGTCGCACATGAGCAGGAGGGGAGCGAGATGCCCCAGGGCAAACGCCACTCCGGCCAGCCCACTGCGCGTCCGTACGGCCTGTTCTGCCTGCTGGTGGCAGCGAGCGCAGAGCGTGATCAGGTTCGAGAGCTGGTTGGCTCGCTCTGCCGACTCGAAGCGGCGAAAGGGCACCTTGTGGTGGACGTGGTGTTGTTCAGCACCCTCAGTGGCACCACAAATCTGGCAGCGGTATCCGTCGCGTGCTCGTGCCGCGTCGCGCTGCACCGCCCAACCGGCGCCATAGTAGATCGGATCGTTGTTCCACATCCCCTCATCGCGCAGCTTGGCGAGGGTACCTTCGGTCGGCGCGAACCAGTAGCCGCACGTCAGCAGCACCGTGGGAGGCAGGTCGACCTCGCCCAGGCCGAGCTGTTCGTGTGTGAACCACCGTATCTTGCGGAAACCGATCACCTGGCGTGTGACGCGGATCTCGCCGTGGGCCTTGACTGCGGTGCGCGTCTCGGTGCGTGTCGATTCGGATACGAGTTCGACCGTGCTCTCTGAACGGGCCTGGGTGTAATAGTCGAGCGCTGCCGGGCGCAGGCGAGCGAGGCGTGCCTCGAGGTCGAGCTCCTCGACGAGGTACTGTTCCCCTTCGTGCAGGTAGACCGCGCCCGGGTGGGCCATCCAGCGCGCGCTGGCTTCATCTAGCTGCCCAACGACGGTCGGCTGGCTCTCGACCATAGTCTGCAGGAGCACGGGCTCGGGCGAGGTGCTGCGCAGGGAGATCTCCCGTGCAGGGTAGCGATCGGCCATCCAGAAGTAGCGCTCGGCGGAGCGATGGAGGACGCCGGTGGCCTGCAGGATCCGTAGGAACTCGCCTACTCGGGCCGCGTCGACGCGGCCGAATCCTTCTCCATCGTGAAAGGGCAGCTCGAAAGCGGCGCAGCGCAGGTGATTCAGCAGGATCAGCAGGTTGTCAGCATTGATGAGCGCCTGTTCCGGCGAACGCCCAAAGAAATAGTCCGGGTGCCGCGCCAGGAACTGGTCGAGTGGGCTGGGCGAAGCCACCAGCGCGGCAAGTGAGGCGTCGGTCCCGCGGCCGGCGCGGCCCGCCTGCTGCCACGTGCCGGCGATGGTGCCGGGATAGCCCGCCATCAGTGCGGCGCCCATGCCGCCGACGTCGATGCCCAGCTCGAGCGCTGTCGTCGCGACGACCGCACGCACGCTGCCATCACGCAGGCCGCGCTCGATCTCGCGGCGCTCGTGGGGCAGGTAGCCGCTTCGGTAGGCCCTGATCGAGGTGGGCGAGGAGGCGGAGCCGTGCTGGTCTACCAGGCCGGTGCGCTCCGGCAGGCCCTGCAGGTAGCTCAACATCACCTCGACGGTAGGCCGCGCCCGGCCAAACACGATGGTCTGCACGTCGTGTGCCAGCAGGTCGGATACCAGGTGGACCACCTCCAGCAGCATGCTGCGCCGCAGGCCAAGCGCCGGGTCAACGACCGGAGGATTGTAGATCAGGAAGTGCTTTTCCCCCGTAGGAGAGCCATCGCGATCGATCAGTGTCACCGGCTCCTCGATCAGGGCCTCGCCCAGCTCCACGGGGTTTCCGATCGTGGCCGAAGTGAGCACGAACTGGGGAGAGGAGCCGTAAAAGCCGGCGACGCGCTTGAGGCGGCGCAGCACGTTGGCGACGTGCGAACCAAACACGCCGCGGTAGGTATGTGCCTCGTCGACGATCACAAAGTCCAGGTGCCGGAAGAACGTGTCCCAGGCCGGGTGATGGGGCAGGATGCCCACGTGCAGCATGTCGGGGTTGCTGAGTAAGATGCGTGCCGAATCGCGAACCGTAGGCCGCAGGGAGGAGGAAGTGTCTCCATCGTAGGTGGCGGCGGCGAACGATGAACTCTGCTGTGTTTCCCGCAGTGCACTCCCAAGCGACTGCAGCACGGCCAGTTGGTCCTGGGCCAGGGCCTTGGTAGGGAACAGGTAGAGGGCACGCGCGCCGGGATCGCGGAGGAGGCGATCGAGGACGGGTAGGTTGTAGCAGAGCGTCTTGCCGCTGGCCGTCCCGGTGACGACGATCGGGTGTCGTCCTACCTGGACGTGTTCCCAGGTCTCGGCCTGGTGCACGTAAAGCGAAGAGACGCCCAGCGCACGGAGCGCGGCCACGAGAGCTGGATGGACGCTAGGCGGGAAAGGGACGCTGTCCGCGGCGCGCGCAGGTGTGGTACGCCAAGCGACGACGTTCCCGGCAACGCGCGGCGTACCTTGCCAAGCTGCCAACAGGGTCGTTGTGGTCATTCCCTCACCATAGATACGCTCGAATGTGCGCATTATAGCGATCAATGGTGTTCCCTGCAAGTGTTCGGCACCTACAAGTCGGGCGGTATGTAGTGAGGGATTGGCTGCTGGACGGCGTGCAGAGCAGCCGGCAAAAGGTGATGGCGACAAGTAGAAACGAAAACGGTGACAGCAACGGGGGCCGCTGTCACCGTCCACCAAACGACGGGGTTTGGCCGTTCAGGCTCCTCGACCAGGACTCGAACCTGGAACCAACCGGTTAACAGCCGGTCGCTCTGCCAATTGAGCTATCGAGGAACGCTGTGGAGGGTATTATACTCGGAATTGTGGATTCGTCAAGTCTGCAGGGACCGTTCCTTCGAGCGACCGCAGGTCGCCAGGAACGGCTCCCTATACAGCTATTCGTTTAGATAATCGCGCAGTTTGCGACTGCGGATCGGGTGGCGGAGTTTGCGCAGGGCCTTGGCCTCGATCTGGCGGATGCGCTCTCGCGTGACGCCAAACTCCTGGCCCACTTCCTCGAGGGTGTGTGCCTGCCCGTCCTTGAGCCCGAAGCGCATCTCAAGCACCTCGCGCTCGCGATGGTTGAGTTGGTCAAGCGCGGCATGTACCTGCTCGCGCAGCAGTTCGCCCGATGCGGCCTCGGCCGGCCCGACGATGCTGTCGTCCTCGATAAAGTCACCGAGCGTGCTGTTCTCCTCATCCCCGACGGGCGTCTCCGTGGACATTGGCTCTTGTGAGATGCGGATGATGCGGCGCACCTTGGACGCGGCGCGCCGCAGACGCATCTTGACGGCGGGATCGAGCGGGACGTCTTCTTTTTCCCAGACTTCGATCGCGCGTACGTCGTCCTTGCCGAGCATGCCCATCTCGACAGCGATCTCTTCGGGTGTGGCCTCGCGGCCCAGGCGCTGCATCATGTTGCGCTGCACGCGCGAGAGGCGGTTGATCGTCTCGACCATGTGCACCGGGATGCGGATGATACGCGCCTGGTCAGCGATGGCGCGGCTGATCGACTGACGGATCCACCAGGTGGCATAGGTGCTGAACTTGTAGCCCTTGGTATAGTCAAACTTTTCCACCGCCTTGAGCAGGCCGATGTTGCCTTCCTGGATCAGATCGAGGAAGTTAATGCCGCGCCCCATGTAGCGCTTGGCGACGCTGACGACGAGCCGCAGATTGGCGCGTACGAGCGCCTGCCGGGCGTCTTCGGCGCGCTCAAAGATCACGAGCAGGTGCTGGATCACCTGTTCCAGGTCCGTCATCTGATCGAGAAATACCGCTCGCGGTGGACAGGTGTGGTGTGACTGGTAGTGATCCCCGAATCTGCCCAAGGTTGGGCGCGGCATCAGGTAGAGCGAACGGTAGAGGTCGAATAGCAGCCCGCGCAGCCGCCGGTGGTTCGCCTCGTCCTGCTCGCTCTCACCCGGAATGACCTGGCTGAGATAGTCGCGCATGTAGGAGCTGCTCTCCCGGCCCAGACCCAGGAGGCCCGCTTCGCGCAGGATGGGCGCTAGCCTGGGCGGCTCGAGTTCCAGCTCTGACGTGGTCTCTTCGAGCGTGCGGCAGGCCTGGCAGATCGCCTCGTACGTGTTCTCGATCACGGCTGGCGCGACGGGAGGCAGGAGGTCATAGGGTGTCTGCCCCAGGGCGCGTGCGACGCGCTCGAGTTGAGCCCAATCGCCTCCTAGCTTCTCAAAGAGGCCGGCGACCATATCGGCGTGGGCGATCCCGGCAGGTGGTGCGACTTTGTCTGCCGGGCGAACGGTTCGATGCGCATAGTTATCCAGCTCGGCAAGCCAGCGCTTGAGTCCCTCCTTCTGCTCCTTGGTCCGACGTACTGGATCGGTTTCCTTGATCACAGAGACGACGTGGCCTCCTGCGCTGATGCGCATGGCGATCCACATCTCCTCGACGGGGTCCAGCAAGGGGACGCGCCCGATCTCGCGGAGGTACATACGGACCGGATCGCGCGTCAGGTCGGCAGTCGGGATCTCGACCAAGGAGGGGACTTCTTCCTCCTCTTCCTCTTCCCCTTCCTCCTCTTCCTCGGGAGGTGGCTCCAGGTCGAGGTCTTCCTCTATTTCCTCTTCGACCTCGATCTCGGCCAGCTCGGTTTCGGCCGGATCTTCCTCTTCGTCTTCTTCCTCGTTGGGAATGTCCACGCCGAGTTCGATCAGGTGCCGGTAGATGGCATCGACCTGGTGCTCGTCAAAGTCGTCTTCGGGCAGTGCTGCGAGCAGCTCGCTATACGGGAGCTGCTTCGCTTCAGTCGCGCGCGCAATAAGCGCCTGTACCTGCGGGTGGGCTGCCAACTGGGCGAGCGTATTGTCTTGTTCGGTACCAACAGCGTTCGTCTGGGTCATACAGTCCGTTCTCTCTCCCGCTGTGCAAAGGCGGTGCGATCCGAGACCGCACGCTCAAGCCGCAACAGGTCACCGGTGAGTGCCACCACAGCTCGGGCGTATTCCGCTGCCTTTGCGTCGCCCTGTTCAAGGGCCTCGATCTGCAGCATGTGCAAGTTCTGGCTGGTCCGCTCTATCCCCTTGTGGCGGAGCTGTAGCACGCTGCGCTCGATGTCGCGCTGCGCATCGCGGCCTTCAAGTTCGCCCGTGTCGAGCCCACGCGCGAGAAGAAAGTTGAGGTGCTGCTGGAGCTCCTCGGGCAAGCTTTCCATCCACTCGATCCACTCCTGGCCCGCCTTTGAACGGCGCCAGGAACGGAATAGGGCGTGGTTCTCTGGACGCGTAAAGTCATCTTCACTCAGCGAACCGAGCTGCAGTTCGCGAAGGATAGCGTCCACACGTTCCAGGTACTCTGGGCGACGCAATAGGGCGGCCAGGCAGTACTCTTCCAGCGCAAAGACAACTGGCGCCCGTCTGGGCTCGACCTCTTTGGGCCGCTCGCGTCTGGCCGGCGCGGGTGCGCTGGCACGCAGTTGCCGGCGAACGGTCGTCTCGTCGACGCGGATCATGCGGGCCAGCTTTTGCACATAGTGCGTACGTTCCACCTCGTCGCGAATCTCTGAGATCACGACGGCAAGGCGACGAACGGCCTCTGACTTGCCCTTGGCCTCGTCCAGATCGAGGTCGCTGGTCACGACCTGGAAGTAATAGTCGACGATTGGCTCGGCCCCGTCGATCAACGCGCGCCAGCGATCTGGCGCCTCCCGGATCAGGTCGTCCGGATCCTGTCCCTGTGGCAAGGTCGCGATGCGAATGTCCGCATCCAGGCGGCTTTCGTACCGAATCCAGCCCTTGGCTGTTGGGACGGGTACCGTTTCGTGGTCGAGCGTCTGCCGCGCGACAGTCAGGCCACGAAGCGTCCCCTGGTCGCCGGCCAGATCCGGGTCGAGGGCCAGGATGTACCGTTTCGTCATGCGCTTGAGCAGATCGAGCTGGTGCTCGGTTAAGGCAGTGCCCATGGTGGCTACGACGTTACCAAAGCCTGCCTGGTGCGCCTGCATGACGTCCATGTAGCCTTCGACGATCACCGCTTCGCCCTGTGCCCGGATGGCGCCCTTGGCCAGGTCGAGGCCAAAGAGCACGTGGCTCTTGTTAAAGAGTGGGCTCTGCGGTGAGTTCAGGTACTTGGGCTGGCCATCGCCCAGGATACGTCCGCCAAAGCCGATCACGCGCCCACGTGCGTCGCGGATGGGGATTACCAACCGGTCGCGGAAGCGATCGTAGAAGCCGCCATCGTCGCGAACGACGATTAACCCGACCTCGAGTAGATCCTGACGCGCGTAGCCACGCTCAAGCAGGTGGTTGCTCACTGCGCGCCACGTGTTGGGCGCAAAGCCGAGGCCGAACGTGCTCATTGTGTCCGCGCTCAGCCCCCGCGCAGCAGCGTATGCACGCGCGCCTTCAGCCGCATCCCCGCGTAACAGCAAGTCGCGGTAATAGGCGGCCGCGGCCGCATTGATCTCGAAGAGCTTGTCGACCTGTTGCTGGCGCTCGGCGTCCTGCGGCCTGGCAGGTGAGAGCTCGACGCCGGCTCGCTGCGCCAATAGACGCAGTGCTTCCGGAAAATCGAGGTTCTCGTGCTTCATCACAAAGGAAAAGACATCCCCACCGGTCCCACATGCGCCGAAGCAGTGCCACGTCTGTGTCTCTGGGAAGACAAAGAAGGAAGGTGTGTTTTCGGCGTGGAACGGACAGAGTCCTTTGTAGTTGCGACCACTTTTCCGCAGGGACACACGCTCTGACACGACATCGACAAGGTCCAAACGTGCTTTGATCTCGTCTACCGCAGTCATCCCCCGCGCCGCCCCTCGTCCGCCCATGCATAGACACGGAAGCAGGTCTGGCCCCATAGGGTTGTCATCAAGTCGGCCAAGTAAACCATCGTGAATAAGTATACACACAATGCGGCGTTTGGTCAATCTCTCTGGCGGTCCAGGTGCGACCTGCCTTGCTTTTGTGCAGCCCGACGTGATATAATGCGCAAACAGTCTATGGAGGTGCGGCTAGATGAGTGAACTCAACTACGGCGGGCAGGCGGTCATGGAGGGGGTGATGATGCGCGGCCACACGGCGATGGCCGTCGCCGTCCGAGCGCCAGATGGGCGGATCGTCGTCCACAGCGAGCCACTCAACAAGACGATCTACCAGAGCTGGATCGCCAAGGTCCCTTTCTTGCGTGGCATTACCTTGCTATGGGATACGATGGTCCTCGGCATGCGCACCCTCATGTTCTCGGCAGATATCGCTGTCCAGGATCAGGGCGTCTCACTTTCTTCGTCGTCTGATGCAGGCGAATCTGTCTTCTCGACCCCTCTCGCCTGGGGATCGATCGTATTTTCGCTCTCGATCGCGGTCGGTCTCTTCTTTGTGCTGCCAGCGATGCTCACCCGGTTCGTGGACCGCTACCTGGTAAGCAGCTTTGTGAGCAATCTCGTGGAAGGTGCGATTCGCCTCGCCTTTGTCCTGGGATACGTGTGGGCCGTCGGCTTTCTTCCAGATATTCGCCGCGTCTTTGCCTACCATGGAGCTGAGCACAAGACGGTCCACGCCTACGAACACGGGAAGCTGTTGACGGTGGACGCTGTTCGGACATACACGACGTCGCACGAGCGGTGTGGTACCTCGTTCATCCTGATCGTCGTCCTCATCTCTGTCCTGGTCTTCTCGCTGCTGGGCAGGCCGCCCTTGCTGCTCCGTCTCGCGTCGAGGATCCTTCTGCTTCCGGTCATCGTCGGCATCGCTTATGAGTGGCTCAAACTGGGCGCCAGATACAGCGAGAAATGGTGGATGAGAGCACTGCTCGCGCCCGGCCTTGCGATGCAGCGCCTGACAACCCGCGAACCGGACGATCAGATGCTGGAAGTCGCAATTGCAGCGCTGGAGCGCGTGCTCGACGAGGATGGCCGCCTGGTGATAGCGGATACATCCTCCTCAGCAGTCTCGGCGAGTTAGCCTGCATGTACGCCACGTACGTTGCGCTCGGCATCGAGACGACTGGCCTCGATCCGTCCAGGGACGAGATCATCGAGGTCGGCCTCGTTCGATTCGACGACGAGCGCGAGATAGAGGCGCTGCACACGCTGGTGAATCCTGGACGTCCGATCCCGGTCGAGATTGCCGAGCTAACTGGCATCTCAGATAGGGATGTCGTGACGGCCCCGCCGCTTTCTGCTGTCCGCGAGCGGCTGGCACGATTTGTCGGTGACAGCGTCCTCGTCGGCCACAATATCGGTTTCGATCTCCGCTTCCTTCACCGGAACGGCCTCTTGCAGGGGCAGCCGCATATCGACACGGTCGAGCTCGCAACGATCCTGATGCCCGAGCAGCAGCGCTACGGATTGGACAGCCTGGCGCTCAGCCTAGAGCTCGATGCGAGCACCCAGCACCGGGCGCTCGAGAGCGCGAGGGCGACGGCTTCGCTCATGCGTGCCTTGCAGGAGCGCGCCAATCGGCTGTCGCCCGATACGCTGCGGCGCATCAACCACGCTGCAGAAGCGCATTCCTGGTCGCCCAAGATTGTCTTCCAGGGAGCCGAGAGGGGAAGGCATGCTGCCGCCGAATCACGCATCGGCTCGACCTCGGGCCTGACTGCTGGCGTGGCGCTGGATGAACCCGCGCAGTATGAGCCGCTGCTGCCCGTCGACGATCGCACGGCCGTGGACATAGAAAGCCTGACCAAGATGCTCGAACCGGAGGGCGCGCTGGAGCGGGCTTTTCC
>CAZLMZ010000031.1:0-21192 GCA_964560475.1 uncultured Anaerolineae bacterium | reverse complement strand
CTCGTAGATGCCGCTCCGACGGCGCCGCTGGAGACGCTCCAGATGAGGAACATCCACAGGCTCGCACGGGCCAGACGCTCCGTACGCAGGTCACTCGAGCCTTGGACGGCGCGCGCAGGAGGCACAAACGGGCGTGACGGCATCTCTACCCTTCACTCCGCAGGTTCTTGCCGAGATCGGAGGGTACTAGGTGAACCACGATCTCGTCGAGCTCCAGTGCATCGTATACTTCCTCTGCCACGGTGCGCAGGACCGTATCGAGGTCGAGTGTCTCACGGATGCGCCCCGTGACGTCGGCCACCAGCCGGTCACCCGACGCACGGAGCTGTGCATCCTCGTAGAGACGCGCGCTCTCTAGTGCTGCGCCCAGTTGCTCGACGACAGTCTGCATCAGTTCTCGTTCCGCAAGAGACCATTCGCCCTGCTCAACGCGCTTGTGCGCCTCAACCGAGCCGATAGAGCGTCCTCGGACGCCCAGTGGCCAGGACCGCTTTCCGGACGCTGCTGCCTCCTCTCGGCCACCCCCTTCTGCTTGCACCCCGGCCTCCATCAGCCGCACAACTCTGCCCTGCTCGTATCGATAGCCAATGTCCCGAGTTGCACGTGCTCGCTCAAGCCAGGCCTGCGCACTAAGCTGAGCGTATGATCTGCGCTCAGCGGCGACGCTCTGCTGCAACTGCCCGACTAGCCGAGCACTCTCTTGTACGGCCGCGATCAGATCGGCGAGCGCCTGCACGGCAGCGACATCCTCGTCCCGAAATGCGTCCGGCAATCTCTCCTGGATATCAAGTGCCCCGACGATCCGTCCCTGGAAGCGAAGCGGAACGGCAATCTCGGACTTGGTCTCCGGCAGGTCTGGGTTTTCGTAGTACAAGGGGTCGGCGCTCACATCGGCAGTGATGTGTGGCTCACCGTGAGCAGTGACGTACCCGATCAGCCCTTCCTGGCCTACACGCAGCCGGTGCCGTCGCGCCAGCATCCGCTTGCCCCCTACGCTCGACGCCGCTCGCAATTCGGCCCACTCTCCTGTAGGGTCGAGGACAAAGATGCCGACGTGGAAGAAGCCGAACCGCTCACTCGTCAACCTTGCAGCTCGATTCAGCAGCTCTTCCTCCTGGCCCAGACCGATGTCGAGAGCCACACCCGTTGCCGTATGCAGTCGCTCAATGCGTTTCTCTAGCAGCGTGCTTTGCTGTTCGAGCTCCTCCCGCTCACGAAGAAGGGCGTCGTACTGGGCCTCAAGCCGGGTGACACGGCGCTCTGTCTCACCCATTCCGGTCGCCAAGCCTGTCACCACATGATCGACTGCGAACATCAGGGTGCCACCGACTATACCCAGGGTCAACGCATCTCCGAACCAGACAGAGTACAGCACTCTACCCTCAATCCAGGGCTTGCTACCGACGACAAGCAGCACGAAACCTATCAGCAGCGATATCAGCCCGGCCCTTCGCCCAAGCAGCAGCGTAGCCAGAACAGTGCCCGCCACGAGAAACACCTTCCCCTGACCCATACCTTCCCCCCGAAGGTCCATGGCCAAGGTTAGCCCGTAGACAACGATCAGCAAAGCGCCGCTCTGCACGCGGTGACCTGCTTCCCGCCAGAGCGCGACCAGGAACAGGACGGCTAGAGACAGCAAATACAGACCGACCAACCACACCACCCCTGCACTCCACGCACGGTAGCAGAGATAGACAAAGAAAGGGACCAATGACACGACGCCGACACGTAGCAACAGCCTGCCGACGTATCCGCGCAAGCGTGATCGGGCTTCCGGCGCACCTGGTCGAGGTTTCGTCGCGCGCTGCTGTGCCGCCGCCAGGCGCCCTTGCACAGATGCTGCTCTCCTATTCGCCAACCCGTTCTCCAGTCCCGGCTAGACGGATCGTGACGTCTTTCAACCCCAGCGCCTCCCCCATCTCTCGCACTGCCGTGGACAGAATCTCCTCCGTATCCAGTGACTGGCGTAGACGTGCAACGATCTCTCTCACCTGCCGCTCTCGCGCAGCTCGCGACCTTGCCTCCGCAAAGAGCCGCGAGTTCTCGATCATCAACCCCATCTGCTCCGAGACCGCCGTCAGCAGCTCCATCTGCTCGTCAGTCCACGGCACGTCGCTGCCCTGCAAGTGCAGACCTAGCACACCTAGCACCCGCTCGCGCAGTGCAATGGGGACGAGCACTGCCGGCGCATCGGAAGCCTCACTCGCATCGGGTGACGCCAGCATCTCCTCACCAGCAGGCAATGATCCACCCTCTCGCCAAGAGCCAATCTCGTGCCGATGGTACTCGTACACGGAAGGCATGCTCTCGGCCAGGAAGGGATCCCACGACTCACGGGCATAGCGCTGCTGCAATGCTTCCATCTGTTCAGAGCACGCGCTCACCGCACGGGCGAGTTGGGCGTTCGAGATGCCAATGGCCGTCTGGTCGGCGGCGTTGCGTAATGCAGCCAGATCTTCACCGTCGAAGGCAGCAGGAGACTGGCTCTGCACACTAATGACGCCGAACACGATACCGCGGGCGATCAGGGGCAGAGCCAGTGCTGACCGGGTCCCGTGAAGCAATAACGAGGGGCCGCCGCCGCCCGTCAGTCCCCTGACCTGATCTACACCCAGCATGATCTGCGGGCGACCGCTGCTCACGCATTGGCGTAACAGCACGTCGTCCGTGATGCGCGTGATCTCGTGCAGACCGGCAGTAGGTGCGCTGTCAGTACCCGACTGAGCACATAGCTCGGCGTAGATGCGGTCCTCATCCAGAAGGAACAACCCTACATAGTCCGCTGCGACCTTCTGCCGGATCAGAGCGACCGCGCGCGTCATCATCTCATCTAGGTTCAGTCCCATCGTGGCCAAGCGGCCCATCTCAGCCCCGAGTCCGACGTGTCGCGCCTGTCTATCGAGTGTCGAGCTTGTTCGCTCTAGTGCCTGCTGGCGCTCCGCACTCGCAGCTTGGGCCGCACGAAGCGCATTCCCCCGCCGCCTGAGCGACCGGCCCAGCCGTCGCGCGGTGTGTACCGACAGCGAGTGCAGCAGCACGATCCCCGCTAACAGAAACACGAGCGAGACGGTCGAGATCGTCAGTTGCGACACGCCCCACTCCGTGAAAGCTCCCGCCGGCAACCATCGCAGTTGCTGCATGAGGGCAAACACGGCATAGATAAGCGCATTCGCGAACCCGGAGGCAATGCCCCAACGCTCACCAGCAAGGACAAACAAAAAGACAGGGATCGCCAAGAGACACCATGTCCCAGTCCCCCTCACTCCCTGCACTGCTATGGAAGAGAGGACCAACGCATAGGACGCGCCGACCAGGGCGATCATGGACCACTGTCTGGGGGTGCGACGCAGCACGAACGCGGGAATGGCCACAAAACAGCCAAGCATCGAGAATGCAAGAGCTAACCATTTCCCAGGCCCCCAACCACGACCCAGAAGTATCGCCGCAAAGCTCACCAGAGACGCCAGCGTCGCTCCACCGAGAAGCACATTCAGGACTCGCTCTCGCTCCTGTGCCAGCTCACTGCTGATGGGCGCCTCCTCGATCTCCAGGTATACGTCTCCAGCCTCCACTCGGGGAAAGAGCAGAGGCTCGACTACATCCTCCTCCACCGCCTGGCTGATAGACATCTGATCGGCCGCTGCCGCTGGATCGGATGCCAAGCGAGCGTTGATATCCGTCATCACAGGAGACGGTTCCGGCGCTAGAGCCCCCTCTCTCGCACCGCCGTGCGCCTGTGCCTGCCGAGCCGTGACTGGCGCAACGCGAGCATCCCGTTCTGGCCGGGCCGGTTCGATCCGTTCGCCTGCTCGGCCACCCTTCTGCCGCTTGTCCTCCTCGTGCGAGGAAAAGAGAGCAGCAGCCGACAGATCGTGAAGAACTTCCTCCGGCAGATCCTCCTCACGATCTTCTCCGCCATTGTCGGAGAACAGGTCCTGGAGTAGGTCGCGCCGGCTTTCATCCCTCATCGCGCATCAATTCCTTCGCCAGGGCTCTGTACTGCCGCGCCCCGCGCGTCTTGGGCTGGTAAATGGTGATCGGTTGGCCAACCGCGGGACTCTCGCGGAGCTTGGTATCGATCTCGATGATCGTATCAAAGAGCAGCTCTGGGAACGTCGACCGTAGCTGCACGAGCGTCGTCTGGCAGATCTTATTCCTCCGATCGTACAGAGTAACGAGCAGTCGGTGGCGTAACCTCGAGTTCGTTCGCTTTCGAACCAAGCGAAGCAGTTCGAACACATTCTGCAGCGTGCGCTCTGCATAGTATTCGGCCTGCGTTGGGATAATCAGTAGCTCTGACGCAGTCAACGCGTTCAGCGTGAGTGGTCCGAACGAGGGTGGACAGTCAATCAGCACATAGTCGTACAGATCGCGATCCATCTCTTGCAGAGCCTCTTTCAGGTAGCCCTCATAGTCGCGACAGCGGTACAGCACCTTGTCCACCGCCGCGAGTCCGGTATTGGCAGGCGCAACATCCAGTCCCATTACACCGGTTTCTCTGCTGATGCTCACCAGCGTAGCGCTGTGCAAGATCGCGTCGCTCACGGTACGGCGTAGAGCGCCAGGCTGAAAGCCCAACGAAAGCGTAAGGTTGGCCTGTGGATCGAGGTCGATCAAGAGGACAGACTTGCGTAGCTCGGCCAGGCACGCACCCAGCGAGAGGCACGTCGTCGTCTTGGCCACGCCACCCTTCTGGTTGCCAATTGCGATCAACTTTGCCATTCAACTCTGTCCTTCTGTCATCGGGCCGTCATCCACAGCGGTAGCACGAATCGTTGCATCACCGGCGTATCCTGGGGTCCCGGGCCCGGTGCTCAAGCGCACGAATGCCCGCGAGACGCCCAGCGCCTTGCCTAGTTCCTCTACTGCCGTGTTGAGGATCGTTTCCAGATCCACCGTGCCGCGCATCCTGGAGGTGATCTCACGGATCAACTGCTCACGCCGAGCACGACTCTGGGCCTCCTGGTACAGACGGGCACTTCGCAGCGCGATAGCGGCTTGCCTGGCCACCGCCTCGTAGACCCGCAGCTCGCCAGGCGTGAAGGAATGCGGACTCTTGAATAGTGCCAGGAAATATCCAAGCCACTCATCTCCCACAGCGAGTGGAACCGCTGTGAGGGCGCGGAATCCTCCGGCCAGCAAAGGTGCCCGCAGCGCAGGATCCAACTGCAGGCTATCGCCAACATCCGGCACTACCAGAACCTTGCGCGGCGACATCGAGTAAGGTACAGGCAGGTCCTCAATGGAGTAACCCGAGCCAACCGGGATCACTGCTTCCCCTTTGTCCTTATCCCAGAAAGTAGATAGTTCCTGCTCTACGGGTAGGCCATCTGTGATCGGCAAGCGAAACATGAATACCGCCACCTGATCGACCCCAGTGCTTGCGACGATATCCCGCACGGTGTCGAGGATCTCACTTCTCTTGTCCGCAGCGCTGATCTTTTGGCTCGCCTGGTACATGCGCTCCGTCTCGGCCAACGTCGCGCGTGTCTGCGCAAACTGCCGCTCGCCATCGAGGGTCTCGCCAATCTCCTCGACGAGCGCCGCCACCATCTCTTGCTCGCGCTCGTCCCATTCTTGCCCGCTGCCCTCCCGATACAGATCCACTACGCCGATCACTTCCCCGCGCACCTTCAGCGGCACCGCCAGACCGGACCGGGCGGAACGCCCCCGCTCTGCCGGCGTGACCACAGAAACAGCCTCCTGGCGATCGAGGGCACTCTGCATCTCGGGAAGCCACAATCGTTCGTCGCGACGCACCCCCTCTGGTCCGGCAACGTAGGTCTCTGTCTCTGCAGCCCGCCCCTCAAGAAACGAGTCCCACGCATCGCGCAAGTAGCGCCGTGTCGCAGCATCCGCAGCAGCCAGTGCTTCCTGCGTCTGTCTCAGCAGACGCGCGCGCTGGATCGCATTGGCGGCCTGGATGGCGACTGCCTCCAGAATCCGCACATCGCGATCGCCCAGCCTGGGCGCTTCCGAGGGACGCGAAGCCTCGAGCGCGCCCAGAGGCTCAGACTCGGCAAGAATGGGCACCGCTGCGGCCCACCCCGTCCCGCCAGACATGCCGAACGCCAGCCCGGCATCTGTCATCCGTCCACCTGGGCGCTTCCCATTGGCTACGGCTGTCCCACGACTCTGTACGGCACGAACCGCCACGTTCCGCGAATCGGACAGCGGTACCGCATGCCGTGTGCGGGGTCCTGGTTCGCCTGTCCGCGCAATCTCGATCAGGACGTCACGCTCTGCATCCAGTATCCAGACCGCAGAAGTCGCGTAGCCGAGATCCTCGACGAGTGCAAGAGACACCGATGCACAGATCGATGACTCATCGGTCTCCTTGCTCATCAGCTCAGCAAAGCGGTATAGCGTGCGCGCCTCCGAGAGCGCGGCGCGTGTCGTATCAGCCAAGCGTGCATTGCCTAGGGCCGCCGCGACTTGCCCGGACACCATTTGCACCAGTTGCAGTTCCTGATCGGACAGGGGATGACCAGGATCTGCATAGACGCCGAGTACCCCGAGAGACTCACCCTGAGCGACGAGTGGCGATATGACGGGATCGGAACCGTGATCAGGGTGCTCCTCTAGCGCACTTGCTCTGTGCAAGGCTCGACCAAGCTCGGACGCCCATTGTTCGTCTACAGGCCGGACGACCATCCGGTCATAGAAGTAGCCCCTCGACAGCCCGCCGGTCTGTCGATCGACCGTCCATCCTTGCGCAGCGGGTTCCTGCTCCATCGCCCGAAGCACGCACAAGTTGTCTTCCATCTCCTGCCGGAGCGCCGCAGACTCGATAGCGAATGCGATAGGCTCACTGATGAACTCGAGGAGCATCCGGTCTTCCTCGCCCAGCGCACCGGCGACATCGCTCTGTACATCGATGATCCCTAGCACGCGATCGCCCAGCTTGACCGGCACCGCCAGCTCTCCCTTGGTATTGGGGAGGTAGGGGTTGGGTATCCACCCAGGCTCTGTCGAGATGTCTGTCGCAAGAACCGCTTCACCACTTGCCGCCGCAGTACCCACCACACCGCGCCGCAGTCGAAGGCTGTGCCCCGCAGCAAGCATCTGCTGCCCCGGCTGGCCGTATCCCCAGACCAACACGACCGCCCCCAGAGACGGCTCGCAACGAAAGACCTGGACGTGATAGTAGTCGAACCGCTCCTTGACCAGCGTGACGACACGTTTGAGTAGAATATCGAGATCCGAAAGGGTGGCCAGTTCTCGCGACACCTCTGTAGCCGCGCGCAGCGCGTCGCCTCTCGGTGTCGATGAACGCTCCCTTGCTTCGTCAAGCCCCGTCCGCTGCTCAGGCTCGTACACGCTATCCTTCTCCCCCTGCGTCCCCATCCGCGTCTAGAAAATCCGGCTCAAGCGGGCCACCGAACCACAGAAATGCCCGTCGACCGAGTACTGTTCCCAACTCCCGGACTGCAATACGCGCGATCGTGTCCGGGTCCGTCGAGCCGCGCACACGGGAAGTGATCTCGCGCAGTGCTTGCTCGTAGCGTGCCCGAGACTCGAGTTCCTGAAACAACTGGGCGTTCTGGATCGCGATCGATGCGTGACTCGCAATAGCAGCCAGCATGGCTCGATCGGGCTCTGTGAATGCGTTCGCTGTGTCATAGTCCTGCACAGCCATGATCCCCTGCACCTCATTGCCGATCAACAGTGGCACGCCGAGCCAACATGCGGCCAACTCGCCCACCACGTCGATACTGTGCCTTTCCAGCCAGTCAGCGACATCCCTCTCGATCAGCAGGCTCTGAGCGGTCCGCAAAACATAGCCGGTTAGGCCTGCGTCAGCCGGTATCACGCTGATATGCCGGTCGACCACCGATTTGGTCACGTTCAGTGGAAATGTCACTTCGTTGCGCCCGCGGTCATAGAGACCGATGTAAAAGTTCGAAGCATCTACGAGCTGCGAGACACCGTTGTAGATCTCTTCGAACACCTGCTCTGTTTTGAGGTGTGCTGATAGAGATCGCCCCAGCTCATAAAGCACTTCCAGTTGCACTGCGCGAGCCTGGGCTTCATTGATCAGCCCTCGGACTCGGACGTATGCACTCGTCCGCTGTGCGATTGTCGCGAGCAGATGGCGCTCCTCTTGGCTGAATTCGTGAGGTCGCTCATACGCTACGCAAATCTCGCCTACCGGTCGATCGCCTTCCCGGATAGGTTCCGCCATACAGCAAGCTGAACGGGCCACATCGAGAGGCCCATAAGCCTCTCCTCTAAACTCGATCGCAGCGACACAACAGTCCGGGTCCGGCATCGCCAGCGGCACGCGTCTTGCCAGCCAGGCAAACAGCCCCGAGAGCGTGGGCATCGACTCGAGCTTGCTACCAATCTCGTCCAGGCACGTCAAGCTGGCGAGCCGCTGCTCTAGAGTTTGCCCGTATGGACTGCATAATCGGTCAGGCATCTCGATCCATCCCACACAGGCGTATGGCAACGTGCGTTGCGCCCGTGACCCTCCGTAGCTGATCTGCCGCTACACAAAGCGATCCATCGAGATCGGCCTGCGATCGTATGCGCTCTGTGATCTGGCGCAAGAGCCTCTCCCGTTGAGCGCGGTCGTGTGCGAGCTCGAACAGGCGCCGGTTCTCGAGAGCCTGCGTCACCTGCTCGCTCGCAGCGCGCACGAGGAGCTGCTCGTCTTCGCTCCAGGGCTGGTCTTCCGGGCGCCGAAGGCCGATCGCGCCGATGATGATGCCGCTTTGAACGAGAGGGACGGCGAGCAGCGTATCCTCGGCCGTCTCTTCCACGATGGGAACACCTTTCTGTACTGCCCTTGTCATTGGCGGTAGCCACGCACGCTCATCCGCCGAGGCGCGGCGTGGAGTGTAGCGGTACCCAGCCAGGTGGGGCCGTGAAGCCACGAGTCCGTCCCACGATCCCTCCACGTAGCGCCGCACCAGGCGCTCCGACTCGTCTGCGTGAGCCTGAAGCTCTGCGTAAGAATCGGCGCGGTGCAGCGCCAGCGCAATCTGGGCGGCAGCGCACTGTGCAGCATCTGTGAATGGGGCACCAGAAGGGCCAGACCGCCCGGGGCTCAGTGCCAGGGCCCCGACTGCTCCCTTTCCCACGCGCAGGGGAAGCAGGAGGACCGATCCCTGACGTATCGCTGTCGATGCTGCATAGAGGCTCCATCCCTGCCCGCCCTCTCTGGCAACCTGCGGTCCCTCGCTATCCATGCACCGGGCCAGCAGAGCCCTAACGTTCGGGCTTACCCCCTCCTCAGGAGAGCCAAAGGGCACATTCCCCTGTCCGCGAACAGCCGCCAACACAGGTCGCTGCTGTCCGGTAGAGCTAGCGTCTTCGTCCGCCCCTTCTCCCCGTTCGTACACGAACAGCCCGACCCACTCGGCCCCAAGCAGCTCGTGCACGAGTTCTACCGAGCGGCGTGCGATCTCGTCACCCGCCGAGAGCGCCCCAATCTGCGAAGAAAGGTCCGCAACCGCCTGCAAGAGGTCGAGGCGCCGTTGCAGCGAGGCATTCAGTTTGTCCGGCTCACCTTCCCCGGCAGCCGGCTTGTTCTCTGTCTGCTCGTCGCTCGCCTGCCGGAAGCCAATTCGCCGCGTGACAGCAGACACAACTAACGTGGCGCCAGCGATGAGGACGCCCATTGCTGTGAGGTTGCCTACTTCCCAACCGCTTGCGGGACTGAGTGAGCGATCGAGAGGCCCAACAGCATACACTGTCACAGCAGAGATCAAAGACAGGATGCCACATGCCACAACCCCCCGCCATCCGGTTGTAGTGCCCGCAAGGGAGATGACCAGAACATAGCCGCCGGCGACCACAGGCTGTAGTCGCTCACTCAAGAGCGCACTCGCGGTCAAAAGAATGAGTGCGGATGTACAGAGCAGAGCATTCACGACTTGGACGTATCCACGGCGCAGCAGCATCTGTGACCACAATGCCAGAGCTAGGACGACCAATGCCGCATCAACGAGTACCCACGCCCTCCGCTGGACGATCAGGAAGCCGAGAATGGCCACCAGAACAGCACAACCAGCAACCAGCAGGTTCGGCCCGTAGAGCATAGTGGCAGCCCGTCCCTTTTCCTGGTCCGCGAACCTCGGTTTAGCAAGGAACTGCCTCAAACGAGTGAGCACGCTCCTACTCCACGATCTTCGAATTCAGAAGAGTTCCCGCCGATCCCAGCCGCAAGACGACCTCTGATGCATTGAGTTCCTGTCCTAGCATCTCCGTCGCTACACGAATGATTTCTTCTACATCCAACGCTTCTCGGACGCGTTGGCCGATCTCCGCAGTCCGCTGCTCGCGCGTCGCGCTGGCCTGCGTGTCATCCAGTAGCCGTAGATTCTCTGCAGCAATCGCCAGACGCTCGACCACCGCTTGTGCCAGTGCAACATCCTCATCCGACCAGTGTCGCTCAATATCGGCGTCATCGATGCCCACGACCCCGATGATCTCACCTCGCATCGTCACGGGCAGCACGAGGGCGGAACAGCCCCCATGATCCACATCGCCATTCCCCGCTGCTGGCGCCCTGGCAATTGTCGCGGAGCCTTGGGTTAGGGCCTGCTCGATTGCCATCGAGTCGATCTGCTCTGCTGCCTCACCGGTCATACCCGCCGTCGCATACACTTCCCCGCCCCTCGTCCGGAGATACTTTCGCCACGACTGTTCAACGTAGCGCTGCTGAATGGCTCGCATCTCCGCCAACGCAGCCTGACTCTCGGCAAACAACCGGGCATTGTCGATAGCTACAGCCACCTGATCGGTCATCGCCTGCAAGAGTGCCACGTATGCCTCGTCAAAGGCGTCCTCTCGCTCGCTCTGTACCGTCAATACGCCGATTACCCGCCCGCGGACACGCAGTGGCAGCGCGAGCTCAGAGCGGGTCCTCGGCAGCAAAGGGTTGTCGAACCGAACTGACGCCTCTCCTACGTCCAGTTGCACGTCGGGCACGCCGGTCGCCGCACAACGGCCAACCATAGACCTGCCCCCTACCTCTAGCCGGTGGCCTTGGGCCAGCATCTCTCGGCCTGCAGCCCCGGTCCCGGCCTGGAGCACAGCGAAGCGACGCGCCTCGTCCACGAGAAACAGCCCGACGTAGTACAGGCCAAACCGCTCGTGGACCAACTCCACGACCTGGGGGAGCAGCACGGCGGGATCGAGCAGCGAGGTCATCGCGTGGCCGACCTCCGCGACGGCATGGAGTCCTCGCGTTCGCTGCTCCACCAGGCTTTCCAGGTTGGCACGCTGTGCGTCAGTAGCTTTGAGCAGTATACGCCTCTGCGCAAGCGCGTCGTCGAGGCGAGGAAGCAACTGGTTCAGCGAGACGATCAGCAAGGTGCCTATCAGGCATGACGCCACCGTATCAGCAATCCACGCCGATGCCGATATGTCGGCAAGACCGGACGAGCCAAGAGCTCCGCTTGCCAGCACGAACCCAAGGATAGGGACCGTCATCGTGACGATTGCCAGCGCAACAATGCCAGCGCGTCGCCCGTAGAGGAGCGTAGCCAGGAAGGGGACAACCAGCAGAAACACGTATGTACTGCCAACCTGCCCATTCCCGAAAAAGCCAACCACAGCCAGGCCGTACGCAACAAGCAGCAGCATCCCTGCTCGCACCGGATAGAGCAAGCGACGCCACAATGCCGCGGCACACGCCGTGCCATACACCGCGAGATAGACCGGAATCGCCCATACCCGCTCCCCATGATAGGCGTCGTAGGATCTCATCAGGAGTGTGGGCAAGCCAGCGACGAACAAGGCCACAGAAACAGGTACCAAGAACTGTCTTCGCAACGGCTCAAGCTCTCGTGCTGGCGACATCTCTTCCATGCCCTCTGCCATACCATCCCTCGCACGCCGCCACGGCCTCACGCCACTAATCTCGTAGCAGCTCTTCCCGCGTGCCCATCCGTATATATGCGTGGGTAGCCCCCAGCGCACGGACCAGTTCCTCAGCCGCAATCGTGATCAGCGACTGCAGGTCGGTCGCACGTTGCATCTCGTCCGCAATGTCGCGGATCAGCCGTTCGCGCCGTGCGTGGTCCCGTGCTTCATCGAGCAGGCGCGCCCGTTGCAGGGCGCCGCTGGTCTGGCGCGAGATCGATTGGAGAAGCTCACGCTCTTGCTCCGTGAGTGGGTTCCTCGAGTCGCCGCGAACGCCCAGGGCGCCAACCACACCGCCCAGGACCGCTATCGGCACCTCCTCGTCAGGCGAACTCACGCTCGAACCCACGTCATCGATCTTGCGATCCGCCATAGGCGTCTTCTCGTGCCCAGCATCGAGCACACTGACATGGCTCGCGCCAGAAGCGACGGGTTGCTCAGTCGTGTACCGCCACGAGAGTGACACCAACTTGTGCTGGCCGACAGTCAGGCCCTTCACCCGTACGCGAGCCCGACGGAGCCCATCCTCTCCTGCAAAGAACCACTCCACGTGTCGCGGCGCGTCGGCGCAGGCCAGCGTAGCAAGCTCTGCAAGCATCTCGTCCGAGCGCCGCCCATCGGGCTGCACCTGCGCCAGCAGCGTGAGCAGCTCTCGTCCCACAACCTCGCCTTCGGCATCGCCTAACGCAGCCCGAGCACGCGCATTCGCGTCGACGACCAAGCTACCTTCCACCAGGAGGACCGGAGCGTTATCCATTTCAAATAGAGCTCGATACACTGGAGGCTCAACCATCAGGCTGGCCCTCCTCAAGGGGTCGACTGGCGCTCACCGTGGTCCCATCTAGTCGAATGAAGGCCGGTCGTCCCAGCACGCGGCTCACCTCCGTCACAGTAGTATGTAGCACGCTCTCGACATCCAGTGCACTGCGCACGCGATCCGAGACTTCGCGCAGGATCTGCTCCTGCCGGAGACGCTGTTGGAGTTGGGCCAGCAGCCGTGCGTTCTCTAGCGCCACGGCTGCCTGGTCGAGATAGGCGGCCAACCAACCAGTCTCTTGCTCGCCAAGGGCTCCAGGCTCTGCCGCGTCGTACGCAAACTCGATCACACCCATCGTCTCGTTGCGCCTCCGCAGCGGCGCGAAAACGCGTACCAAGTGTCGCACGCCCAGCTCCTCATAGTGTCGTGGATCGATGCGGTCGTCCCACCCGTGCACGGTCCTCATCACACCCGATGCATAGACCTCTACCAGTGACTCACGCTCGGCGAAGGAACAGTGCTCGTACAGCCAGTCAGGCAGCGCCTCTTGCTCGTCTTGCCACACCGCCCCACATAGCGAGAGGCGGCCCGTCGCCCGATCGGCAGCGAGCAGTACAGCGTACACACAGCCCGCCTGATGGGACAGCCCGGTCAGTACTGCCTGGACCGTCGATGCCTCCCCGTGCGTAGCAGAGAGCGCGCGACTTGTTTCGTACAACATCTGAGTGAACTGCAGAGTCTTCCGTGTCGTCTCATATAGACGCGCTGTCTCGGTCGCGTTAGCCAACTGATCAGCCATCAACTGCAGCGCAGCAATGTCCTGTGCACTGAAAGCACTGGCCTGTACCGACTGTATCGTCATTGCGCCAATGGGTTTCTCTCGGCTGATCAGCGGAAGGGCGAGCTCAGAGCGCGTGTGCGGAAGCAGCGGATTGTCGAAACGCACTGCCTCCTTCCCGACGTCCAGGGCGATGCGCGCTCTGCCCTGGGCAATGCACTGTCCAACCATCGACGCGCCGCCGACTTGCAGCTTGTGCCCCTGTGCCAGCATTTGCCGGCCTGCCTGGCCAGTACCTGCGCGCAAGACGGCCCACCGTCCCGGCTCACTGGTCCACGCTCCATCTTCATCGACCACGAATAGGCCAACGTAGTACAGGTTGAGACGTTCGAGCACCAGATCGACCACTGACTGCATCAACTGATCTGGATCGAGCTCGCTGCTCACTGCGCGCCCCACTTCGGCCGCCGTCTGAAGCTGCAGCGCAGCGCGCTCTGTCTGCTGCAGTAGCAGCAGACTGCGCAGCGCGCCGCTCAGCTTGCCGCGCAGCGAGTCGCATGCTCTGCCTTCGCTGGGGCCCGCCCCAAACAAAGCATAGCCCAGCTCCTGCCCACCTGACACCAACGGCTCTAGAAGCAAAGCGTCGAGGTCATGGACCCCCCGCACATCCGCAGGGAGCAACTGGCGCGAACGAAAGCGCTGTCCCCCATACTCGAGATCCAGAGGGCCCTCCGCATCGTATCCGGTGACCAGTCGGCTGTCTCCCTCTTTGTACAGACAGAGATACAGGGCTGGAATCCCAAACTTGGGCAGCACTTGTGCAGCCGCTGACGAAAGCTGGCTCAAGTCCAAGTGCGTGCTTAGCAACGTCCCGGCGCGCTCGACCGCCACCGTCTGCTGTACTGCGTTGCTCGCCCAGGCCACCTGCGCCCGTACTGCAGCATCACCAACGATCACCCTCGCTTGCTCGATCAGAGCCTCTGCCCAGGCTTTGCTATCGCCTCCCACATCTGAACTGGCCAGCACATGCCGCCGCAGCAGGGACAAGGCTGTCTGCCACATTCCGTTCAGTTCCAGGCTAGGCGACGCCTCCGGCGGATGGGGATCCGAGAGGATAGCACGCAGCGTAGGCAGGAATACGGCCCCCTCACCTCCCAGAGTCTGGATCTCTGCGGAAAACCCATCGACGAGCCTGCGCGCAAGATCCGCATGGGCCCCGCCACCCTCAGTTGCCAGGATCTCGGTGAGCTGCGAAAGCAGCACGGCGCGCCTCTTGGACCACGAGAGCCCGGCTGGCAGCGTCACACTTGCCTCCAAGACCGCCTGTGGCCAACAGCCGCAGGATTCGCGAACCACGAGCTCACAAGGTATCACCATCTGCGCTGGGACCGGACCGCCCTCCAGTTGCGCCAACAACAGCTCTAGGGCTCGTGATCCCATCTTGCGCCACGGCTGCGCCACAGTGGTCAGCGCGGACCGCGCTACCTGGCTATCCGCAACATCGTCGAACCCAGTGACAGCAACGTCGTCCGGTACGCGTATACCACGCCTTGACAGCGCCTCCAACAGGCCGAGCGCGGTCGCGTCAGTGCAGCACACGATGGCATCGGGCACCGTGTTACCGTTGTCTAGTAGAACGTGGGCCGCCTGCTCCGCCAGATCGACATGAACGCCCGCCGCCTGATCCCTTGTCACCAGATGATCTCTAGACTGCAGCAGTCCGTGTTCGCTCAACGCATCGACATAGGCCCGGTAGCGAGTATCCGCAGCAGCATCCCCTACACCGTCGTGCACGAACGCAAAGCGCCTATGTCCATGTACCTCGATGAGATGCTTCAAGAGGCTGCACATGCCCTGGTAAGTACCACTCACGACGCCTGGACGGCCTTCTTCTAGATATGCCAGATTCACCTGGGGCAGTGAACCTGCCTTTTGCCTGGCGGCGTCGAGACACGGGTTGTCATCGTGGAGATGTATTACGAGGCCATCCACGACCTCTGGTCCAACAAGGTCCCACAGCGATCTGGACTGCAAGCCAGACCCGCAGTCAAAGCACAGGAGATCGACGCCGTGCTCTCGAGCAGATGCCAGTACGCCGGACCATACGCGCACCTCGCGCGTGTCCGTGACACTGCTCAAGAGCAGACCGACTCTGGGGTGCCGATCAGACCGCATGAGAGTCTCCCTATGTGCTGCCTGCCTGCACAGCCTTGCACCGCCCGAAGGGACGCGCACGCCAAAAGCTCACAGGCGGGTCTCCTCCGCAACCATCTCCTCGGCTGGGAGTTTGACCCGGCAATGCAGACCGCGCGATGCATGAAACGCGAGGTCCAGTGTACCGCCGTGGAGTGCGATCACCTCTCGCGCCAGCGCGACGCCGACCCCCGACTCATCGACCCTATGCTCAGGTGATGGTGTGGATGCCACGCCTTGCTCGTCGCGAGCGCTCCCCCTGATCTCGACGCACAGCCCATCCTCGCCCTGCTTTCCGGCATAGGCATGCACGTGGACCAGCTCACCGAGTAGCTGGTCGGCAGCAGCCATCACTAGTCCCACAAACGCTTGGCGAAGCAACGACACGTCGCCCCGGGCTGCGGGCAGGGGCCGCTCCGCATAGTAGTCCACGACAACGTCCGGCAGCCGTGGTGCCGCTGCCCTCAGCACATCACCCAGCAAAGCATCCATATCCACCGGCGCACAGTCGAGCTCAGGTGAGCCCCCCTCGATCTCCGAAAGCGTGATCACATTGTCAATCAGGCCGAGCAGCTTGTACCCGCTCCTGTAGATCGCTTGCAGGTCTGTACGCTGGAGATCCGTCAGCGGGCCGTCGATCCCCTTCAGAACCAGCCTTGAGAAGCCAATGATCGTGTTCAGCTCGGTGGCCAGCTCGCGCGATCCGCTGCTCAACGAGGCCAGCCGCAGGTCATCCAGCCGGCTCAAGCGCTTTACGGCGTCTCGCTCGGCCGAGTACAGGCGTGCGTTCTCGATCGCCACACTGACCTGGTCCCCCAGGCTCTGCAGCGCTTCAATGTCATCTGGACCCAACGCGCCTCGTTGCGCACAGCGCAGATCGAGCGCTCCGATCGTACGGTCACCGATCCGCAGTGCGATCACCACCCGCGTGCCACCGACCTCCGTCCCGCCTGTCCACAACTGGCCATCTCTTGCGATCTGCCCCAGCACACTGTCGCTGCCCACGGCGATCGCTGACTGCTTGATATCCGGGGCGTGCCCACGAAAGGACTGCCGCTCAAGCCGCTCTCCAAACTCATCCTGCAGCCAGATAGCCACGTACTGGACATCGTAGACATGTCCATACGTCTCCTGTATCAGGTTCGTGACGCGATACAGCAACAAGTCGAGGTCGAGGATCGAGGTCGCGATCTGTCCTATCTCGGCGCTGAGCTTGAGCTGCATGGCTTTGTAGCGCAGCTCCAAGTTCGCCTCCACGAGCTGCCGCGTCCTCTCGGCGACTTTGTGCTCCAGTTCCTCGTAGAGCGAGCGAAGCTCCCGCGTCATCACGTTGAATGCACGAGCCAGGACCCCAATCTCGTCTCGTCTATCGAGATCGACTGTCTGCGTGAGGTCCCCACCAGCGATACGGACAGCACTCTGCGTCAGGCTGACGATCGGCTGGGTTAGCTGGCGCGTGATCACCGCTGCCAGCACGGCGGTCAGTAATGCGACAGCCAATGTTCCGCCAATAAGCATAGCGGCGAAATCGTCCTCCTGGGCACGGATCGCCGCCTCTGGCCGCTCCACCCACACGCCGATCTCGTGCCCGGGTAGCCACTGATACGCTGCAGCCACGGCCCCACCTGACGAGTTGGTGACGAATCCGCTGCCCGCTTGCCCATCGATGGACATGCCGAGGTCGCTACTAGATTGCACCACCGCCGAGTTCTCAAACGGCGTCAAGGGGACCAGCGGTGCCCCCTCACCGCCCAGCAAAAGCACTCGGGCGCCTGCCGGCACGTCGAACGTGTTATCCACGCGGTCTAGCGTCAAGTCCGCACTCGCCGCTATGGCGCCCAGCGCGCGCCCGTCCTTGCCGATGACGTCTGTAGTAACGACGAGAGAAGAGAGGGCTTGCGACTGGTCCCTTCCAGACGTCGGGCATGCTGTGAGTGGTGTCGCTGAACCAACCGAGAATCCGGCCAAGTCGCAGCCAGAGGCGGCCGCTTCCAGTATCGAACAAGCCAGGTTCCATTGTTGGTCTTCGACCGCGCGTATGAACGCCGTATCCTTTGCGAGGAGTGCGAGGCAACCTTGCTGCAGGCTGAGCCACGACTCGAGCTGCGCGCCGACAGAGGACGCGGTGTAGGAGAGGCTCTCTACCGCACCTTCCCGGATGTCCGCCCGTACACGCCGAATTGCCACATAACTAATGATGCTGAGCGGCACGATCGCCAGCAACATAAAGGCCGTCAGCAGGATCCGGCCCAAGCCCCCTCGCATTCCTGCGACAGCCTTGGTCACTCCACCCTCCCGCTGCTGCCGGCCCTCTACATTGCGCTCATTCATCGCAGCCCGCTAGCAGATCAGCTACACCAGAGGCTTAGTCCGTGATGCGCCCTCATACGCTGACGGCCAGCGCACCCCCTAGATCCCACACTTGCTCGCCGCGTAGAGCCGCCTTGACCTGATCCGGGAATCGATCCGGGTCGATCGGCTTGGCGATAAATCCGTCAAACCCGGCCTCGCGAGCCCGCCGCATATTGCCTTCCGTCGCCTCTGCCGTGACAGCTACGACGCGCGTCCCACTCATATAGTCACTCGCCCGAAGCCGCTCCAGCGTCAGGTACCCGTCCTCGTGAGGCAGATGGATATCGAGCAGTACCAGGTCGACGTCAGATAGAGAATCGCCCACCTGGTCGGCAACGAGCTGCCGTCCCGTGCGACTCCATTCTACGTGCTCCACTCCCAGGAACTTGAGCAGACGTGCGATCAGTGTATAGTTATAGATATTGTCCTCGATCACGAGGACACGCGCGCTAATAGGATCAACCATACCTACATCCCCCCTTTTGCCCCTGCTTGGGCAACCCCGTCCGCGTCGCGCTGCCTGGGCCTCGCACCCAACCCAACCAGTCCCCTTCCTGCTCCTGCTCAGGACGCTGCTGCACGCAGGAATGCCTCAACCTGCGACGGCAAGAGATCCACATCCAGGGGCTTTTGGATATAACCGTCGCATCCCGCCCGAAGTGAACGCTCGCGGTCGCCACGCAGTACATTGGCTGTCAAGGCGACGATCGGCACCCGCTCCAGTTCGCTCAACGCACGAAGGCGTGATGCAACTTCATACCCGTCCATCTCCGGCATGTTAATATCCACCAGGACCAGGTCTAGACGCTCTCGCTGAGCGACTTGGAGACCCATCAACCCGTTCTCAGCTTCCAGGACCGTATGTCCTTCTGCCGTGAGCACCCGTAGCACCAGGAGCCGGTTAGCCTGGTTGTCCTCGATATACAGAACCCTCGCCATATCCTGCTCTCTACCGCCTCACACCGAAAGGCCCATTTTCAGTATAAATGGACCCCTGGATTTTGTCAACATCCCTGCTGCCATTCAACGCAGACGGGCTTCCGCACGTACACCATAGCGCCGATAGCTGTAGAACGCTCTTTACTCACTCGATCCTGGTACCGGGTCCATCATTCTGCCGCGACGAGCCAGCCTGATGGCGACTGTACCAAGCCCGACCACCAGCCACATGAGGGCGACAGCGTGCGGATAGGTGAGCAGCGTATGGTCCAGCGCACCACTGGCCAGGCTGCCAAAGATCGCTGCGCCATAACCCAGCATGAAAGGCTCCATGTCGCTTCCCTCTGAAAGGGCAAACCAGGTTCGAAACCAGTACACACCAAAGACACCCATCACTGCGAGGAAGGCCAGCAGGCCGATCAGGCCCATCTGCGCAGCAAGAGCTAGGTAGAGGCTGGCGACGGCAACATATAGATCGATATCCGGAGTACCGACAAATCCCACTCCCACCCACGGATATCGCTGGATCAGACGCAAGGTGTCCCTGTATTCGCCCATACGCATCTGGGTCGAGCGGTCCTCGATACGGATGCCCTGGATCAGGTGTGCAATGTAGGCCTGGGTTTGCGGAAGAAGTAGAAGCAAGAGGCTAGCGATCAACAGCACAACAAGGAGACGCCGGTAGCGCAGCACGGCTACGAGGCCCAGCGCGATCACGGCGCCGAGCATTGATGAGCGAGAGTAGGTCAAAAACAGGCACAAGCCCATCGACCCCATCGACATCCCGATCCACAGCCGCGGTAGGACGGGACGCTTGCTGAATAGCTGCGTCGCCGCCAGGGCCAGGACCATGACCAGGAGCGCGCCCAGGATGTTCGGGTCGATGCTGGTGCCGATGGCACGCATCGGGCGGCTTGGGTCATCGTTGATGTACCGCAGCGCGCCCAGGCCGACTGGGTACCCAAGCCTGCCAAGCGGATTCAGCAGGCGCACGGCCCACGCGGACGGCAGCACGTAGAGCAAGACGCCGATCCCCGACTGTGCCGCTCCGCCAAGGATCGCCGTCGCAGTGAGCTGTCGCAGAAGTGATCGGTCGCGTACGGTGTTGACGACCAGGAAGAACAGGCCGAATCCCATCAGCACTTCGGCAAACGTTCGCAGATCGTTCGACGTCGGGTGCGAATGCGACAGGCCCAGCAGGAACGAGAACGCCGCTAATGCCATGAAAACGAGCATAGGCAGGCCGAGGGACGTGAGCAGCAGATCATCCTGCCGCCTGGTGATGAGCCGCATGCCCCACACGACATAGAGCGCGCCGTACACCAGGTCGAGGAACGTGGGAGTAAAGCCGACCTTGAATGGTAAGGATCCAAAGGGCAGGAGACAAATCACGCCGAGCAGCGCCAAGAGCCCCCACTTGAGATCGCGCAGCATCAGCAGGGCACAGGCGCCGGCCGCGAGCACGGCGACCCCACCGATCGGGGTAAGCAAGGCCAGCAAGGCCCCGCCAATGACTGCGACGATGGCAACGAGCACGAGCAGACGGGCCGTGAGATCCCTGCTGTTGGCTGTGGAGAACAACCTCCGCCAGCGCGCAATGCCCCATTCGTCTGCGAGCCCGCCCATAGACTGCTCCTTATCCAAGCCAGGTTGGCCTACCCTACTCTGTGACGCGGATTTGGTCCAGCGTTACGGAGGTCTGTGGGAGTACTCGCCCCTGCTCATCGATGATCCTCAGTCGTTCCAGTTCTCCACGAGGGCCAGATCCATAGACCCCGATCACCAGGCGCTTGGCACCTGCCGGCGCATCCGGGCTGAGTACTAGGTGGTAGTGATCCTCGATCTCCTGGCCCACCGTCCAGCTCGATGTCGCAGTGTCGCCCGGCCACGAGTCCTCCTGCGCCCACTTTTGGTCCCATTCCCCCACTATGTGAGCAAACGCCGTATAGTTCTCAGGCATCCGTCCCGTGCATCGCCAGTACAGCACGAGATGCACCTCGTCCCCTGGGCTGACAACGCGCCGGTCGATCTCCCAGCCCAGGAGGGTCATTTTGTCCGCAAAGTTGATCTGCACCGCATTCGGGTACGCGCCCGTTCGCGGCTCGATCGACAATGGCTGGACCCGCAGCCCGTTCGCGACAATGGATACTGGCGCATCGCCCTCGACCGCGATCGGTGGCCGCTCTCCCGTCTGGGCGTCGTACAGGCCAATCTCCAACACGGCAGTGCTCGGCGCATAGGCTGTCTTGGGTAGCTCCACCACGTATTGATCGACCCATCGCTCCCCCGCGACCATGTC
>CAZLMZ010000030.1:0-21244 GCA_964560475.1 uncultured Anaerolineae bacterium | reverse complement strand
AGGTCAACCATCTTCTCTGCTGCGCTGTCCGCGATCTCCATCAAGCGATGCTGGGCAGGTGTCAGTTGCCCAGCCAATTTGGCGTCGAGCAGTTTGAGAGCGGTCGAGATGCCGGTCAGCGGGTTCCGCAAGTCGTGCACCATCGTATGAACCAGGTCTTCGCGCATCTGGGCGAGCATGCGCTCTTCGGTCACGTCACGTAGCACGATGAGGCGCCCCAACGGTAGGTCGTTCGCCGCGACCGGAAGATTCGTCCACTGGATGATCCTGGGCGGCACAGCGCACTCCCATTCACTGGGTGCATCGTCCCCCCCACGCGCGCGTGTTATCTTGAGCGTCATCTGCTCGACGGCTTCCGGTGCACGATCGCGCAGCAGGTCAAATGACGCTGCCAGATCGCGGTCCCGCCACTGATCTGGCGTGCCGGGCAGCCGCATCAGGCCGAGCGCAGTGCTGTTGACGACCAAGATTCGCTGATCCAGGTCAATCAGGATGATCCCGTCGCGGCTAGACTCGATCAACGTCACGAGCCGCTGTCGCTCGTTGACCGTCTCCTGGAACAGGCGCGCATTTGTGACCGCCGCTGCGACCTGCCGTCCGAGGGCCTCAAGCAGCACCATCCGCCGCGACGAGATCGCATTCGCCCGCCGACAGAACACGCTCATCGTGCCCAGGGAGCTCTGCCGGTGCAGCAACGGGATGCCGGCGTATCCGCGCAGGCCAAAGCTGGCCATCTGCCGCGCAAAGCCAGCGATCTCGCCCTCCTTCTCCGCACGAAAGTCACGTACGGTGATGCTCTCTGCACGCCGATGTACGTACTCCGACAGGGTATCCAGCATCCCCTCGCGCCGATAGCGCTCCGACAGGTGTCGAGGTAGGCCATACTCTGCGGCCAGGTAGAGATGCCCATCCACCGGATCAGCGAGTGCAATCAGGCCCGCCTCGAACTCTAGCGAGATCAGCACGGATGTAAGTGCCTGCGAGAGCACGCTCTCCAGGCTTAGCGAGTGGCTGGTCATCCGTGTGACCGTATAGAGCACACTCAGATCCGTCGCCTGCCGGTGAGTCTCGGCATAGCGCGTCGCATTCTCGATGGCCAGTGCCAGCGTGTCACCTAGTGACTCGGCCAACAACACGTCGTCCTCTCGAAAAGCATCCCCCTGTTCGCTCTCAATATCCAGCGCACCGATCAAGCGTTCACCGTGTCGCAGCGGGACGACAAGCTCACTCTTTGTATTCGGATAGCCCAGCATATAGTCTGGGTCTGCGCTGACGTCCGCAACGCATTGCGTCTCCAGCAAGCGCATCGCTCGCCCAATGATGCCCTCCTCGATCGAGTACACGTGATCGCTGATGGGCAGGCCCTCCGCCGATGCACCAATCTCCCACATCGTGCGTTCCTCGTTCACCAGGGCGATCAGGACATTCTGCCAGCCGGCAAACTGCGCGACGGATTGTACGGCCGTATGCATGACATTCTCTGGATCGCGCTGGTTCGCGACAGATCGGAGCACGTGAAAGAGCGTACTTTGGTGTTCAGCAACCCGTTGCTGCGTATCGAAATACCGCGCGTTGCGCAGCGCAAGTCCCAGTTGGTCACCAGCAGCGCGCATCAGATGCGCATGATCCGCCGTAAAATGGCCCGCGTTCGAGTGGATCAGGCTCAACACGCCCAGGCTCATCGACCCGCTGACGATCGGCACGATCAATGCCGATTGCGCCTCCGGCACCTCGCGTGTCAAGGAGGGCAGGTCCAGACTACGTCCAATGTCTGCAGCGATAACGGGCTCCTTGTGCTGCATTGCCCAGGTGAACCAGATCGTTGCAGCTTCACTATCGAGGGTTGCCTGGCCCTCGATCGCCCCACCCACGTCCAAGAAGAGGTTCCGCTGGGCGTGACCGCGTTCATCGAACGTAAGCAGCGTACCGCCCTCGGCCTCAGTCACTCGAGCGCAGGTGATCAATACATCGTTCAGCGTATCGTGAAGGCTGGGTCGCTCTGCGGTCGCACGTGCCACAGCTACCAACCCCCTGAACAGCTCCTGTTGTGCGCGCAGTGCCTCCTCCGCATGTACGGACGGTGTCACATCACGCAGAACGACCAGGTGCCCTGGGACACTCGAGTCGGGCAGCGGCAGTTCAGCCACGCTAACCGCATAGTGTCGATGTCCACCTTCCCCTACAGAGACCAGTTCCAGGACAGTCTCCTCCCGAATCGTCCTACTGAGAGAGCGGACTGCCTCGCGATAGTACGCCGCGAGCGACGGATGCTCAGGCAGCACACGTTCCAGCAACTGCCCAACGATCTCCTTGCCCTGCTGCCCAAGCATCCGTTCGGCAGCCAGGTTGATGTCGAGGATTCGGCCCTCCTGATCCAGCGCCAAGAGTCCATCGCTGATGCGCCCAACTATCGTGTCCTGTGCAGTTTGATTCGCCTTGAGCGGCTCGCTACCGAAAATGGCCAGCAACATCAGCACTCCCGACCCAGCCATCCCGGCGCCCTGCACTTTGTCCCATGCAGCCTGGCCTACCGGCCCACTGTTGAACGCCTCGACAACACAGGACAAGATCCAGATCGCCGCCAAGAAGAGAAATGCAGCGACTGCAACAGCGCGCCGCGTCTCACGCGTAGAACGCACATGATGACGTAAGGAGAAGCAAAAAGCACTAAAAAGAAGCGGAGCGATTACGATTGCGGTAGAATACCAGCTCATAGGCATCACCCCAGGCCACTACGCCCAAGATCACGATCGACTCTAGCCGTGCTCACCGAGCGTAGGGTAATCGGAGAGCAATTGACTGTTGACAAACCAGTGTCACCCGAGTATACTAGGATTGCATGTGATTTTGCCGCCTCTCATCGCGGCAGGTGGAGGGACCATGGACTTCGGTCACACCATTATAGTGTTTGTTCCTTAGACACCAGGGCACTGTTGTTGCCCTGGTGTTTCTTTGTCGGCGTTGGACGTTGTGCTCCGTCTCTCTCAAAGGAGGAAATGGATGGACTCTGGTATGATCGGCAAGATTCAGAAGGCCAAGCAGTACGCGCAGGAACGGGACCGCATCGAGTTCCGGCAATTCTCGGTCCTCCTTCACGGTGAGAACCACGACCACAAGGTAACGTACGACCACGGACGGTGGCAGTGCGAGTGCAGCTACTTTCTGACTCACGGCGTCTGCAGCCACACGATGGCTATGGAACGGGTGCTGGGCGAGATGCTTCAGCCGGCAGAACAGGCCAAGCCAGCACCGCAACCTGTCTAGTATCCAGCGAGACCGGGGTCTCGGATGAGAGAGCGACCAGATTGGTCGCTCTCTTTCATATCACTGGCTTTCCACATCCATAATCCTGACCTCTCCGGAGTATAGTTCCTTGAACCGCTCGGCGTCCTCGTTCGTGCCAACAATGCCCGCGCCATAATGCATCGGCACGGCCACCCTAGGGGCGATCATCGCAGCAGCCTGCGCCGCCTCCTCTGCTGTCATGACATATGTGCCGCTCACCGGCAGCAGCGCCACGTCACACACGATTTCCGCCATCTCCGGAATGAAATCCGTATCCCCGGCGAAGTACAGGCGCCCATCTCCTACTTCCAACAGATAACCATTGTGCAGTGCTTCCTTCGGGTGGAATGGGCGCCCCGGAGCCCGAAACTTGTCCACGTTGTACGCCGGGACGGCCCGCACCGTGATCCCTGCGATTTTCGCTTCATCCCCCGGGTGCATGATCCGGACGTCCCCCTGAAGCTGGGATGCAGCGCCCTCACTGGCAAACACCACCGTATTGCTGCTCTGTACTTCGGCAACATCCTCTGGAGAGCAGTGGTCGCCATGCTCGTGGCTGATCAGCACAATGTCTGCCTTTGGCAGTCCTTCGGGAAGATGCCACGGGTCCAGATAAACAGTTACCGGTTCTTCCAGTACGAAACTGTCGTGCCCGAGCCAACGCAGATGATTGAGTAGCTCGACGCCCATCCTCGACCCTCCTTCCACAGCAGGCTCTCTCTACACCGCCTTCGGACTCAACCTCGATTGCGAACCAGCACCTTCCACGTGCCCGAGTGTACCATATCATCCTCCTGGTTGTACACGCGGACATCGAGCTCCACCATGCCCCCACCGACCCGTGGGAGCGCTTTTGTGCTGTTGACGCACACGACCGCATGGATCGTGTCACCGATGAATACGGGCTTGCGGAACTTGCTCGTTAGCTCCCGGAAAGCGATGATCGATCGTTCAAAGAGTCCCAGGCGCGCCACGAGGCCTGACGCCACAGCCAGACCCAGCAGGCCGTGGGCGATCCGTTTGCCGTAAGGCCCTTGCTCGGCATAGACCGCGTCTGTGTGCAGCGGATTGTGGTCCCCCGAGAGCCCGGCAAAGGTGACCAGGTCCGTCTCTGTGATCGTACGGCCTACTGTCCTGACTTCCTGTCCAGGTTCCAGATCCTCAAAGTACAGGTCTTGCGCCTCTATCGGCATTGTGCGTCCCGTCCAGAGATCCTCATCATCGCATCCCAAGCCCACCGTCCACGGAGATGACCTGTCCCGTGATGTAGGCGGCCTTCTCCGACGCTAGGAACACGACCATGCTAGCTACCTCTTGCGGCGTGCCAAAGCGACCTGCGGGGGTCACGGACAGCACTTGCTCGCGCCACTCCTCCCGTAGCCCCGAGGTGAGGTCGGTCTCCACAAAACCCGGCGCCACTGCGTTCACAGTGATGTTGCGGCGGCCCACTTCCTTGGCCAGAGATCTTGTCATACCGATCAGCCCTGCCTTGGCTGCCGCATAGTTGGCCTGTCCAGCATTGCCAGCCAGGCCCGCAACCGAAGAGATACTGATGATCCGACCCCATCGGCGTCGCATCATCTGCCGCAGCACAGCGCGCGTACAGTGGAAAGCACCTGTCAGGTTCGTGTCGATGACGTCCAACCAATCCTCAGCCGGCATCCGCGCAAACAGGCCATCGCGCGTGATGCCAGCATTGTTGACCAGTATATCGATCGGTCCCCAGGCCTCGGTAACTTGCCGTACCATCCCCTCGACGGCATCCGCACGGCGCACGTCGGCCTGGAAGGAGAGCGCCTCTCCACCATGACCGTGAATGCGTCTCACGACATCGGCTGCCTCCTCGCCGTGTGCGACATAGTTCACCGCCACTCGCGCACCGGCGGCAGCCAATTGTTCAGCGATCGCTCGCCCAATTCCTCGCGAACCACCTGTGACGAGTGCGACCCTGCCCTCTGTGACCAACTTCCTCTTCCCTCCTAGGAAGACTCTGGCACTTCCTGATGACTGCCGACTGCGTCCAGTCCTGTCGGTTCTGCCACGCCACCGGGTGGACGCGCAGAACGGCAGCCAGCACAACCGTCAGGCCACCTAGCATGGCCAAAGCACCCCCAACACCGATCCAGTCCACAAGCGTGCCGAGGGCCGGGGCTAGTGCCGCCGTAAGCGCAGTTGTCAATTGCGATTCGGCAGCAAGTCCGGCCGCCATCACGCGACGCGAATCTGGTCGCTAACGAGGGCGACTGTCATCAGCCGCCCCAAGTTCTGCGGTCCCTCTTGACCATCGCATAGCCCCGGTGCTATTGCTTCTCGTACGGTGTGCCATCGGCGGCAGGCGCCCTGACCCGCCCGACAAACCCAGCCAACACGATCATCGTCGCCAAGTAGGGAGCCATTCCGAGCAAATCGGGTGACACGCCGACCTGCAGGATGGCGAGTTTCTCTTGCCACGAGTCAAAGAACCCAAAGATGAGCGACCCAGCCAGTGCACCTCCCGAGTTCCAGTTGCCAAAGATCATCGCCGCCAGCCCCAGAAAGCCCTTTCCCGCCGTCATTCCCTCGTTGAACCGTCCAGCTGACCCGATGCTGATGTACGCCCCTGCTAGCCCGGCCATCGCGCCCCCGATCAGCACGCATAGGTAGCGGATGCCGTACACGTTAATGCCAAGCGTGTCCGCCGCCTGCGGATGCTCCCCCACAGACCGAATGCGCAGCCCCCAGCGCGTGCGGTACATAACCAGAGTAGTAAGCACCATCAGAATCAGAAGCGCATAGATCAGCGGGCTCTGATTGAACAGCAGCGGGCCCAGCACTGGCACGCGCCACAGCACAGGGATGCTCAGCGCGCCGATCACTCGGCCCGGTTGGTTCAGCTCAGGATGCACGCTGATGAGGGATCGCTGCAGGTAGCTTGTCAGCCCCAGCGCAAGGATGATGATCCCGGTGCCGCTGATGATCTGGTTCACACGATAGCGGATCGCGAGCACAGCATGCAGGGCAGCCAGGGCGACGCCCAGGAGTATGCCTCCAAGCACGCCCACAAACAGGCTCCCGGTAATACTCGCAAACACCACTGCCAGGAAGGCCCCCGCCAGCATCATCCCCTCGATGCCAATGTTCACCACGCCAGCCCGCTCACACCAGATGCCGCTTAGCGCTGCGAAGGCAATGGGCGTCGCGCGCACCAAGCTGCTGACCAACATCCCGGTCAGGTTAGTCGACTGTCCCCGGCTCGCCCAGACCAGGAAGGCAGCGATGGCGACGACCGCGACCAGGATGACCATCAGGTTCGCACGCCGGAAGCCTCTCACCAGCTGCCAGATCCCCGCGGCGATCGTCAGCCCGCCGAGGACATACAGAGAGACTGCCGTCGGCAACACGAGGTCAGGTGCCTCGATCGTCACGCCTCCGCGCTGGCTGACCAGCGCGAACGTAGACTGCATCCCATGCGTCCCTAGTGGCATCAGAATGGTGATGAGCAAGCCAACCACGAGGAATAGCACGCCGATGATGATCCGCCTGGGCATTTGTCCGCCACGAGAACCTTCAGCAGCCCGTTCCACCTGTCTCCTCCCTATGACCCCCACCCCTGGGTGCGGACCGCTTCGCCTGCTCGGGCCTCACGCAGATGATAGATCCCGCCGATGATCTCGGGCGCGGCGACAAAGATGATGACCATTGCCTGCACGATGCGGATGATCTCGACGGGCACGCTGGCGACGCTCTGCATACGCGCTGCCCCACCGCGGAGGAAACCAAACAGGAGCGACGCCAGTACCACACCGAAAGGATGACTATTGCCTAGCAACGCCAGCGCAATCGAGTCAAAGCCGTACCCGCTAGAGAACGCCCGGACCATGCGATGGTCAACACCGAGCACCTGGTTAGCACCCGCCAGCCCGGCCAGTGCGCCGCTCAGAGCCATCGTCAGCACGATGATCGGCGTGATGCCCACTCCCGCGTACCGCGCACCACGCGGATTCGCACCCACCATCCGGATCTCGAAACCATAGGTCGTCTTCCACATGAACCAATAGACGCCCACGGCGACCGCCAGCGCAAGGAAAAACCCCACATGCAGACGAACGGGTGGCGGGAATAGCGTGGGTAGATAGGCACTCGGCTTGATCTCTGGCGTGATCGGCAGCCCATCGGGGCGCGTCATCGGTCCGCCCTGCAGCAAAAAGTCGGTCAGGCGGAAGGCGACATAGTTCATCATGATCGTGTTGATCACTTCGTGCGCGCCGGTGCGAGCCTTGAGGTAGCCGGGAATCGCTCCCCACAATGCGCCTGCCGCGATCCCAAACAGAAGCGCAAGCGGCAAATGTACGAACCAGGGTAGTGTAAGCGCATAGCCGATCCAGACCGAGGCCAAGCCACCGACAAAGAGCTGTCCTTCCGCACCGATATTGAACAGGCCACCGCGAAAGCCCACTGCCACAGCCAACCCGGCAAAGATGTAGGGAGTAGAGATAACGAGGCTCTCTGAGAAGGGACGGATCGCATCGAGAATAGGACGTGTTTTCCCCGTGTCGATCCATATCCCGATGCCACGGACGATCTGTGCTGGGCTGCCGAACGCCCCCTGAAAGAGTGCAAGGTAGGCATCGAATATCGAGAAAAACGTCGCAGATAGCGCGCCCAGGGGATCACGGAACACCTTTCCCCATGCAGCCAGGACAGTAGGGTCCGACACGGCAATGATCACGGCGCCAATCACCAGTGCTGTGAACACTGCCAAGACCGGCAGTGCGACGGATCTCAACAGGCCACTGCGCACGAATATACGATGCAGCCAACTGCGCTCTTCAGGCGCCTCCTCGTCAGCAGCTTCCGGTGGTCGCGAGTTCTCTCCCAACTCCTGCCTCCTCTGAAACATGGGACATCTCTCACCCAGATTACGTGGCCCGTGCCGGCTCTTTCTCGCGTACTCCTGCCATAAGCAGACCGAGACGCTCCTTTGTCGCTTCCGCGGCAGGCATCGTTGCTACGATCTGTCCCTCATACATGACAGCAATACGGTCGGCGACGCTCATGATCTCGTCCAGTTCCGACGACACCAGCAGCACCGCACAACCTTCATCGCGTCTCTCGATCAATTGGTTGTGAATGTACTCTATGGACCCTACGTCAAGCCCCCTCGTTGGCTGAGCGGCAATCAGGAGGCGAATCGGGCGGGAAAGCTCGCGAGCCACGATCACCTTTTGCTGGTTCCCACCAGAGAGATTCGCAACCGGCACCGCGAGGCTGGGCGCACGGACGTCGAACAGCTCAGCCCGCTGCTGTGCCGCCGCCTCGATCTCGTCCTCCTGCAGGACGATACCCTTGGCAAAAGGGGGCACATAGTAGGTGTTCATGACCAGGTTGTCTGCAACAGAAAACGGCAGCACCAGGCCATCCTGCTGGCGATCTTCCGGCACGTGCGCAGTGCCGGCCTCGGTGATCGCCCGCGGCGAGGCGTGTGTCGTCACCTGCCCCTCGATCGCTATGCGGCCGCTCGCCACCTCCCGCAAGCCAGTGAGCGCCTCGACGAGTTCTGTCTGCCCATTGCCCTGCACGCCTGCTATGCCCAGGATCTCCCCTGCGCGCACCTGCAGAGAGATGCCGTCGAGCGCCAGCGTTCCCAGGTCGTCGTACACCCGGAGGTCCTGGACGTCCAGCACTACCTCCCCGGGGTGTGCCCGCACCTTTTCCACTTCCAGGATCACCTCGCGCCCCACCATCATCCGTGCAAGCTCCGCCTCGGTGACCTCGGCAGGATCTGCTGCGCCGACAACGCGTCCCCGGCGCAACACCGAAATCCGGTCAGCGATGGCCAACACCTCATTCAGCTTGTGCGTGATAAAGATGACCGCCTTGCCCTGATCGACGAGTGAGCGAATGACCGCAAAGAGATCCTCTGTCTCCTGGGGTGTCAGCACCGCCGTCGGCTCATCGAGGATCAGGATGTCTGCCTCGCGGTACAGCACCTTGATGATCTCCACGCGCTGCTGGACGCCAACTGGCAGGTTCTCGACCTTCTCATACGGATCGACGTCCAGCCCAAAGCGGCGGGAGATGTCTTGAATGCGGTCTGCTGCTTGGTCGCGGTCCAGGAAGATGCCGGCGCGGACCGACTCGTCGCCGAGCATCACGTTCTCAGCGACCGTAAAGACCGGGATCAGCATAAAGTGCTGGTGCACCATGCCGATCCCGTAGCGGATGGCATCACTGGGGCTGTCAATCTCGACCGGCTCACCACGAACATATACCTCGCCCTCGTCCGGAGCATAGAGGCCATACAGGATGTTCATCAGCGTGGTCTTGCCCGCACCGTTCTCGCCGAGCAAGGCCAGGATCTCACCCTCGTGCAGCTCCAGATCGATGTGATCGTTGGCTAATACGCCAGGGAAAGATTTGGTGATGCCGCGCAACTGCAGGACAGGAGGCATAGGCAAACACTCCTTGTCGAGCCTAGCACGCGCCCCTGCACAGGATGGCGCGTCGTACCATAGGCCAGGCGACGCTATCGCGTGCTGGTGCGCCGCCTGGCCCCGCGTTCCAGTGTCGACCCTCTCGTGCCCTAGTACAGTCCGGTCGGGCAGTACTCAGGGTACGAGAGACAGCCAGTGTCAGTGATCTCGCCCGAGACGATCATCGCCTTCAGGTCGTCGATCTCGGCTTTGAGCGTGTCCGGCACCTGCGAATCTAGGTCGTGATACGGGGCGATACCCACCCCGTTGTTGTCGAGGCCGCCGACATAGACACCACACCCATTGAAGCTGCCATTCATGGTGGCCTGGATCACGTCGTAGCACGAGTTGTCCATGTTCTTCATGACACTCGTAAGTATCACATCCTGGGCTTCGGTCAGCAAGAAGTAGCCGTCAACGTCCACCCAGATCCCATAGCCACCGCGCTCGCGCGCAACATCAAAGCCGGGCGAGCCGATGATGCCGCCAACCGGCATAAAGATATCTGCGCCCTCGTCGAACAGCGATTCGGTCGCCTCTTTACCCTTGGTCAGGTCGCTGAAATCGCCGGTGAACAGGCCCTCCCCAGTCGCGTTGTCCCACCCGATCAACTGGACCTCGGTGCCTTTTTGCTGGTTGTAGTAGTCCATGCCCGCCTGGTATCCCACGCCAAAGATGGTCACCGTCGGGATCTTGGCCCCACCGAAATAGCCGATCTTCCCCGTCTTGGTCATCCCTGCCGCGAGATAGCCGGCCAGGAAAGCTGCCTGGTCCGTCTTGAAGACCTGCCCCTCAACGTTGGGGATGCACTCGCTGTTGCCCACCACTCCTGCCGGGACACCAAACGGGTCGGGATAGGAATAGTCGACGATGCTGAACTTGACATCAGGGTACTGCGCGGCAACGGAGGCCAAGTCGCCGCCGAGGAAAAAGCCCGCGGCGATGATCAGGTCATAGTTCTGGCTGGCAAACTCAGTCAGGTTCGGCTTATACTGCGTGGCTTCGTCCGACTGGATGAACTGGGCGTGGACGTCGTAGTCGGCGGCGGCCCGCTCCACCCCCGCCCACTGCGTCTCGTTAAAGCTGTGGTCGTCGATGCCGCCCGTATCGGTGACAAAGCCGACGCAGAACACATTCTGGCTCGCGCAATTCGTCCCCCGCTGGCAGGCTGCCAGCGGCACGGCAGCGATGACCAGGCAAAGCATAAAGATCAGTATCTTTCGCATGTTCCGTTTCCCTCCTCTGAAATGTGGTGATGACGCTGGTGCTGGATACGTGCTGAGCGCGGCCTGACTCTCCGGTGTGCTTGCCTCCTTTCAGTCGCTGCGGGGAGAAAGAGCAGCGGACGCGGAACCGGTGGCGCATCGGTCCACTGCTACGGTGCCAATTATACCGAACACGATGGTTTGGCGCAAACTGTCGCGGCCTTGGATAATCGCCCAACCACGCTCTTGCCCCCACGCTGCTTCTGTGTTATGATTCCGTGGCAGGGAGGAGGCGATGAAGCTCGGCTTTGCGGTCCAGGTGCTCGGCCGTTCAGGGCTCAAGGCCAGCGACACCAGACGCTGGCAGAACAACCCACATCTTTCAGTGAGCCTGGCCTACTTGCACGATGTCTTTGCCTACCTGCGTCAAATCGGCGTGCAGATGTATCGCATGTCCTCTAGTCTTGCGCCCTATGTCACCCACCCTGCCCTTCCGCGCTTTCACAACCAAGTTGTCGACTGCAGCGACGAGCTTGCGGCAGTGGGCGAACTTGCACGTACCGATGGCCTTCGCCTCTCTGTTCATCCCCACGCTCACGTCGTGCTCAACTCGCCCGATGCGGCGATCGCAGAACGCGCGATGGCAGACCTGCGCGTGCAAGCCGCCATCCTCGACCATATGGGGCTCGGACCAGAAGCTGTGATTATCTTGCACGTCGGCGGAGTGTATGGCGACAAGTATGCAGCCATGCGCCATTTTGCGCAACGGTACGAGCAACTCGATGAGCGGACCCGCCACAGGGTGGTGCTGGAGAATGATGACCATGCCTTCACGCTGGGTGACATCTATGCCATCCACGAGGAGACAGGCGTTCGGCTCGTTTTTGACGTATTGCATGATTTCTGCAACCCAACGCCGGGCACGCGCTTCCCCAAGACGCTGCACCTCGCACTTGGTACCTGGCCGGCGACCCAGATACCGAAAGTGCACTATAGCAGCCCGAGCACCAGCATCAAGATGACTGAAACGCGTGGTATATCTGGCCGGCGGCGCCGGCTACGACTGCCGCGCACGATGCAGCATGCCGACTTGATCGACCCTTTTGCTTTCATCGCCTTCCTGCGCGTCCTACCCGGACAGCGGCCATGCGACGTGATGCTCGAATGCAGGGGCAAAGACCTGGCGCTGCTTCGCCTGCGCAAACAACTGGCGCGCTTGGCACCAGAGCTGGTGACTCGGTTCGCTGTCACCTAGACACACGCAGTTTCCCCCGGATGTAGGCAGCCTCAAGCCGGGGCACGATCGCTGCCCAATCATACTGTGCAGCGAATCTGCGACCAGCCTGGACGAGTGAGCGACCTCGCTCAGGATCCGCCAGCAGACCGAGGACGTACTCGGCAAAAGCCTCTGCATCGTCCGCCAGAAGGATCTCGCGCCCTGAGGAGACCGGAAAGCCATCACACCCCATTCTCGTCGATACGATCGGCCGTCCCAGGGCCATCGCCTCCAGCACCTTGAAACGCGTGCCCCCGCCGCTGAGCAAGGGAATGACGTACACGTCGGCGCTGGCAATGTAGGGACGTGTCTCAGGCACCCGGCCCGTGATCACGATGCCCGCCGTTTCCCTCATTCTTTCTAGGCGTTCGTGTGGCCGCTGCCCAACGACGTAGAACTGCGCGTCTGGGACCCGCGCACGGATGAGAGGGAACACGTGGTCTGCGAACCACAGCACAGCGTCGACGTTGGGTCGAAAGTCCATCTTGCCCGTGAATACGAGGCTGTGTGGCGGCAGGTACCTATCCGGCGCCTTGTACGAGGCATAGTCCGCGAAGGGGATGCCGTTCGGCACGACGTCAGTCTCGACTGCGGGCACGATGCGCGCCAGCGCTTGCCCGTCAGGTTCAGAAACCGCGACGACTACATCCACCTCGCGACAGGCCCACGCCTCGTAACGCCGCAGGCGTCGGTATTGCACGAAAGAGTAGGCCGCGCCAGGCCAGCGAAGAGGTACCTGAACATCTGCCTCAAAGACGCGCTGCTGCAGGACGTACTCGGCGTTATGGTCATCGAACACAAGCAGCGGATCGTCTCGCCCGCGCTTGAGGCCAAGCAGCACCGGGAGATAGGGGATCATCTCGATCCCCTCGAACTGCACGACGTCAAATGGGTCTCTGTTCAGGACACGGAGGAGCGTGGCGCGCAGATCGGGCGATGCCAGCCGGTGTGCCATATCTGGAAGAGACGACGTTACCAGGCGAAGGAGCCGCCGTGGCATAGAGCGGCGTGGCTGCGACACCACGTCAAAGCTCTCGAGCATGGCTCGCAGCGGTTCAGCAGCCGCCAGGCTGTCGCCAGGTGCAAGAAAGGAAACGAGGTGTACTTGGTGGCGCTGGGAGAGGCCCTCTAGCAGGCCATAATTGCGCATCGCCGTTCCCTGATGCGGAGGGTAGGGCAATTGTGGAGTCAACAGCAGGATCCGCACGCAGCTATCTCCCTGCCAGGGCTGCGCTCAGCGGCTGCCAGCGATGCGCCGGTAGACCTCGAGCGTTTCCTCTGCAGCACGCTTCCAGGAGAAGGATTCGGACCGCTTGAGTCCCTTCGCAATCATATCGGCCCGCAGCGCATCGTCTGTCAACAGCCGCCACATCGCCACCGTAAAGCCCTCGTCGTCTTCCGGCGCGACTCGAAGCCCCGCATCTGCTACTACCTCCGCCAGGGCGGGCGCATCAGACACGACCACGGGCACCCCACAAGCCATGGCCTCCAGCGGCGGAAGCCCAAAGCCCTCATAGTAGGAGGGTAGCACGAGCATCTGTGCTGCGTTATATAGGTGAGGGAGGTCGGCCGTGGGCACTCGCCCCAGGAAACGGACGCGGTCTCTCAACCCAAGCTCGTCAACCAGATCGTAGACGTCCTCGTAGAGCCATCCTTGCTTGCCCACAATGGCGAGATCCGCCTCAGCACGGTACTGATCGATCAGCGCACGGAAGGCACGGATCAGCGTCGGCAGGTTCTTGCGTGGCTCGATCGTCCCCACGAAGAGGACAAACTGCTCTGGCAGGTGGTACTTTTCGTGGATCCGCGCCAGGACGGCCTGATCGTGGATTGGATAGTAGATTGGCTCCGCTGCCTCATAGATGACGCTGATCTTGTCCCCTGGTGCCCCGGTCAGGCGCACTATGTCTCGCTTTGTCGCTTCCGACACGGCGATGATATGCGTCGCGTGCCGGACGGCACGATCGATGAGCCCATAGTACCGTGCACTCCGCCTCGTTAGATAATGCGGGTAGAGCAGGAAAGCCAGGTCGTGGACTGTGATCACGGTTGGCCCATTGTAATAGAAGGGCGGAATAAAGTCAGTACAGTGGACCACGTCGATCTTGCGCTGAAAGAGCAGCTCGATCCCCAGCAAGTACTGCTCCAGTGGATGGTGTGTCGGCGACCACAGTGATACGCGGCGGAAGTTGGGCTGCGAAATGATCACGCGCTGATCCGGCCTCCGCTGGAAGACGAGGTACTCATTCTGCTGATCGATCGTGGCCAGCGTGCGGATCAGGTTTAGCGTGTATTGTGTGATGCCGGCTTGAACATAGTAGCTCAGGCGGGCGTCTATGGCGATGCGCATCTATGTATTCTCTCCCTCGCGTCCTACAGGCCGACCACGGCCCCACACCATGCGGCACACTCCGCGGTCCCCCATCGTTGGGGAAGAGAATGTATGGATCACGACGACCGTCCTATTATATCCATGATCCCAATCTTGTCAAGCACGACATAGAGCATCCCTCCCTCACAGCCGCGAACGCACCCACCCCACCACCTCCTGTACGGTGTCCTCTACGCTGGAGTGTGTCGTATCCAGCAAGGTCATTGGCCGGTCCGTCTGGACTGCATTGTCCACGAGCCACTGGTTGAAGGCCAGCATGCGTTCAGTCGTCTGCACATCGGAGCACTTGCGCCAACCCGGCCGTGCCCGCAAACGCCGGGTTAGCTGACCTGCATCGCAGACCAGTGCGAGGTAGTGGCTCTGTGCGGAATGCCGGCGTTCGGGACACGACTCGTATTGGCCGGGTGTTGCACTCCCCCTGAGTAACACCGGCTTGCCAGCTTGGCCAATGTTCTTGGCCACCCGCAGCTACATATCCCGAAAGTCGCGATAGCCATCTTCCGGGCGAGCGAACTCGGGTTGCCACAGGATGTCACACTCGAGCGCCACGCACTCTGGCAGTACATCCGGGAGTCGAAGGCAGACGGATGTCTTGCCTGTCGCACTTGCCCCGGTGAGCAGGAACAGCGGGAGGCGACGGAACGTGTGACCGTGGCCACAGAATGGACAGATCGCTAGCTTGCGAACTGGATCGATCGCTTTCTCCTCTGCGTATTGCCCGCAGGCCGGGCAGACGTTGAACACGTACCCCTCTCCCTTTCAGCTCATCCACGATCCAGAAGCGCGTCGATCGCCGCGCGCGTCTCCGCTGGCAGACCATAGCTGTTCGAGGCGGAGACGTTCTCCTCCAACTGCTCGATCGTGCGTGCGCCTGGTATGATGGCAGACATTGCGCGGGGCGCAAGGCAAAAGTGATGCGCCATGCGCGTCATCCCACCCTCGTACGCCTCAGCGATCGGGCGAAGCATCTCTGCCTTCCGGATGTTCTCTGCCATGCGGTCCCCATCCAGCAGCGCCCGGTGCCCCGCCTCTACCGCTTCCCCAGGCCGGAACTTGCCCGTGAGCACGCCGCGTGCCAGCGGCATCCGGCACAACAGCCCCATCCCATGCGCTAGAGCGAGGTGGAATAGTGCCTCTTCCGCCTCGGTGGCAAAGATGTTGTAGGTGATCTGCAGCATATCCACCGGCATGTGCTCGATCAGCCAGACCCCATCCGCCGCGCCGTTCACCGCCACGCCGCTGAAGCGGATCTTGCCCTGCTCCTTCAGGCGCCGCATCCCCTCCGCCCAATCGTAGCGCTGCAGGTCCGCTCGGCTGGGACTGTGCAGCTGGTAGATATCGATGCGATCCCGCTGCAGGCGCCTGAGGCTTGCCTCAGCCGCCTCGATCACTCGCCGCGAAGAGAAATCCTTCTCGTTCGTCTCATGCGCGCGCGACACCTTTGTCGCCACCAACACGTCATCCCGATTGCCGAGTGCCTGGCCCAGCATCTCTTCACTGCGCCCCCAGCCATACGACTCGGAGCTGTCAAAGACGGTGACGCCAAGCTCGACCGCTTGTTGTACGAGCCGCACCCAGTGTCTGTCCTCCGCATATTCCTGGCCCAGGCGGTTGCAGCCCATGCCAACCTCCGAGACCAAAGCGCCAGTCTTGCCCAACGGCCGGTAGTACATGCTTCTTTATCTCCTCACATACGACAGCGCAACTCGCGTCCTGCAACGCCCATAGCCCGAGCCCAGCCGCTACAACGACAACCGCAATGTCTTGATCTCAAAGGGCCTGAAAGCGACCTCTACCGCGTCATCCACCACATCTAGCGTTCTGGGCCCTTCTTCCATCAAGTTCACTTCCGCGGCAGACTGGACGCGGAAGCCAAAACGCACCGCCGTCTTGACCTGAGCGTGTGCGCATTCGTAGAAGCGGACGATCACGTCATCGCCGTCCTCCGCCTGTTTGACCGCCTCCACGATCACATTCGGCGCATCGATCCCGATGAACGAGACTTCTCGTGGCTCGCTGCCCGCATGTGCGTCTGTCATCGTCGTGCGCGGTGGGACGTTGAGCTCATAGGCCGCCTGTACGACGCCACCGGTGATGGGCGAGCCCAGGTGCGGATAGAGCGCGTAGGCAAAGACGTGGTCGCACTGATCCGTGTAGCCATGGTGTGACTCGCCCGGGGCCACCTCTTCGTCGCGCACCAAGCGAGGCCCCGGATAAGGCGCACTCCGCAGCAAGTTGAGATCGAGCACGTTGTCCTTGACCTTGTGCCCGTACTTGCAGTCGTTTAGCAGGGCGACGCCATAGTCTTCCTGTGACAGATCCACCCACTTGTGTCCGCCGACCTCGTCCCTGGCCATGTCCCACGTCGTATTGCGGTGCGTTGGGCGGCGCACGTGTCCATACTGGATCTCGAACGTTGCCTCCTCGGCGTGTACGGCCACCGGAAAGCTCGTGCGCAGCATCGAGGCTGTCTCGCGCCAACGTACGTGCGTCTGGAAATCGAGCCGCCGACTCCCGGCGCTCAGCGAGACTTCCTGCACCAGCTCCGAGTGACCCAGCCGGTAGACCTGCTCGATCCCCGCGCGAGGGCCATCTACAAAGGGGGTCGCAGAGACCAACGACATGTGGCGCGGCGCCGACTCGGCATAGTCCATCGGGAAATCCCAGGCATCGCCCGGGTCGGCATACACGGCCAGCCGGTTTGCACGTGCCCCATCGGCGATGATCTCTCGATCGGCCTCTTTGTCGTATACCGAGACGATGGCCCCCTCCTCATCGAACTGCACGCGGATGATCTCGTTCTCGATGCGCCGCTCTGTCGCCTCGACGCGAGACAGATTGCCCTGTGCTTCGGCTGCATCGACGGTCGTGTACCCCATCGCCGGCAGAGCAACCTGCATCCAATGGCCCGCCAGCTTGAGCCACGTCGTGTACGTCCACGATAGTGAGTTGTGCACCACCACCGGCTGCGCCATGCCCACCGTATCGACGTGACCCGCCAGCTGAGCGTCATCCTCCGCGATCCGGCCCATCACTTCGTCCAAGAGTGCTTCATAGCGTGCCAAACTCTCGTCATAGACCCGCTTGATCGACGAGCCTGGAAGAATGTCGTGGAACTGGTAGAGTAGCACTTCGCGCCAGATCTGCAGCAAGCGCTCCGACGGATATGCGCTCCCTTGGCGGAGCTTGGCCACGACTGCGCTCCATTCCCACGCGCGCAGTGCCAGCTCCATCTGACGGTTATACCGCTTGTTGCGCGCCTCCGTCGTCAGTGTTCCCTGGTGGCGCTCCAGGTACAGCTCGCCGACCCACCTGGCAAAGCGCCCGGCCTCCTTCGACCACTCATCGAGAAAGGCGGCCACCGGCTCCTGCCGCACGGGCTGCAGCCCGGACAGGTTCTTCATCCGGCACAAGCGCTCCAGGTGCTCAGCCCCCGGTCCCCCTCCCCCATCACCGATGCCAAAGACCATCAGCGCGTGTGTCGACACGCCCTTGTCTTGATAGTTCGCCTCGATCTTGTGTACGGACCGTGGGCCAGCAGGGCTGTTATAGGTATCCTCTGCGAACATGTGTGCCAATACGTTGCTGCCGTCGATCCCTTGCCAGTGAAACGAGTGGTGCGGAAACTGATTGATCTGGTTCCACGAGATCTTTTGCGTCAAGAAATAGCGCACACCCGCGCCCAGCAGGATCTGTGGCAGTGCCGCCGAGTAGCCGAACACGTCAGGCAGCCACAAATAGTCGATATCCACCCCAAACTCGTCTCGGAAAAAGCGCTTGCCGAGCAGCACCTGGCGAACCAGCGCCTCTCCACCGGACACGTTGGTGTCAGCCTCGACCCACATGGCCCCCTGCGGCTCGACGTGCCCAGCACGAATCGCATCCGCGAACCGGCGGTACAGCTTTGGATAGTGCTCCTTCATCCATAGGAACAACTGTGGTTGGCTCGCTCCAAATACGTAACCTGGATAACGTTCCATCAGATCGAGCACAGTGGCGAACGTACGTGCGCCTTTGCGGATCGTCTCCCGGATCGGCCACAGCCAGGCCAGATCGATGTGCGCGTGGCCAATCGCGCTCACCTGCAGTGCCGGGTCACCGCCACGCTGCGCGAGCATCGAAGCCAGCGCCTCGCGGGCGTGCTCCACCGCATCGGGTGCAGCGCCAAGGAGAATGTGCACCGCGTCATTCAGCGCGACCAAGATCTGCTCGTAACGCGCACTGTCCTCCGGCAGCACCTCCAGCAGATCGAGAAGCACCTCATAATCGTGGTACAGCGCGCGTGCAGACTCGTCACACACTGCGATCTCGGCTTGCGCGACAGTGCCGTTCCCCCTCAGGTTGCCAAACAGGTCATTGCATCCCGCATCGGCCCAGACGTCGACCTCTTCGCCGCCGCGCGCCGAGTCGAGGAAGGCAAGGACGCGTTTGCCCGGCTGGCCCAGGCTCATGTCGTAGCCTGAGGCCACTGTCGTCAGTCCTCGTACCGGACTCCCTTCACGGTCGACGACGCACAGCTCCCCGTTCACGTCCAGCAGCAAAACGACCTTCTTCCCCGCGGCTGCCTCGGGCACGGCCCCCGTAAAGCGAAACCAGGCGCAGTCGAACAGATCGCCCCACTTGTCGCCGATGTCGAGCTCCAGTTCGCGCCCGCTCTGGCGATCCTCAAAGGGCACTGGCTCTGGCGTCCACCATGCCTGGATGTGTAGCTTGCCGACAGGATAGTAGATCCGCTCACGGATCTGCTGCAGTACATAGCGCAGGTGTCGGCGTGTGTAGGGCCTAAAGGTCGGCATCGGTCACCTCGGTTTCATTCCATGCTGGCTCCAGCCCTAGGTGGCCGCAGTACCGGCTAAAGAGATTCGCTGCTGCAGGCCAACACGACTGGGGGCTCATAAAGTGAGAAAACTCGAACGTGATCAGCTTTTCCACACCCGACTCCTCCGCTGCGCACATCTTCCACCACAGCTTGCGCCAGTCGATCGGTGGAAAGTTGAATGGCATATCTCGGTCAAAGGACTCGACGTTTGACCAGGCATGCATCCCGTGCTTGGCAATCAGCTCCGCGTTCGCCTGCAGGAACGCAGGCAAGATGTCGTAATCGACCTGGCCATCCTGGAAGGCGACGACATCGACGACCTCCTCCAGCTTCCCCAGGATCTGGTCCCAGTCGGCATAGTGCTGTTCCACAGTGACGGGGCGCTCGACTAGCTTGCCACCGTACAGATAGGGTGAGATCAGGTTCGGCAGGTCGGGAGAGAGCTGCTTACAGTGAGCACCCAACTCGCGTAGGCACGCCACGCGGCGCCGCTCCATACGGCCCACCTCGAAGGTCAGATACCAGCCCCTAAATGCCGCCCGGTGCCCATAGCGCATCCACGCCTCGTCGATGCAGGCCCGGCCTATGTCCAGCTCCTCGTCCAGCGTCCACTCTCGCGGAGGGCGAGTGGCCGAGTCGTAAAGGCCGAAATAGAATCGCATCTCGTTTTCCTCGGCCAGGTCGAGGAACATCGCCACCAGATCTTCGTACACCGGATAGATGCCTACGCGCGCGCTCAGAACCTCCGATGGGTACGCGGCCCTGCGGCCCCATCCTGCCCGGATCAGGATGACGGTGTCGATCCCAATCGATTTCATGATCCGGAAGTCTCGTGCCCATTCCTTTCTCCCCCAGTTGTTCGAGGGAATATCGTGCGTGATCTCGTCCAGGAAAGTACCCGTGATCCTCAACCTTGCGCTCCTCCACCCATGCCGATTCGCCCGGACGACGTCCGGCTCACGCCCGGTTCTCCTCCTCGCTTGCGGCCATGCCTTCGAACAGCCGCGCACACATGAACATTGCGCGCGGCACGTGAAAGCAGCCCTTCCACTTGCCGCCCTTTAGCGGCAAGAGCACCTCACCGCGCCGGCTCAGGTAGCCGTACCACTCACCGTGATCCGGATCGGAGAACCGGGGCCAAGCATAGGCGTGCACCTTTTCATACCACTCGATGCATTCCTTCCGCCCGGTCAGCGCATGCCCCATCGCCAGCGCTACCATTGCCTCCAGATGCACCCACCACAGCTTCTGATCCCACTCTAGCTGGAGTGGCGGGCGCCCGTCGGCATCCATGAAATAGCAGATGCCGCCGTATGCCTCGTCCCAGGCGAAATCGAGGGTGCTCAGCACGACATCCACTGCGCGCTCGATCAGGGCACGGTCGCCTCGTCGCCGTGCTACGTCCATCATGAACCACATCGCTTCGATCCCGTGTCCGGGATTGAGCAGCCGCCCCTCGAAGCAGTCGACGTGCTCTCCGGCAGGCGTAACGTTCTCGAACATCAGCAGACGGTCCTGGTCGAGAAAATCCGTCATCACCTCGCCCACCGTCTCGTCCAGCACCTCATCCAGGTGCTCGCGCCCTAGTAGCCACTCCATCTCTAGCGTCAGGTTCGCCAGGATCATGGGAACAGCCAGCGTCTTGAGTGGGCGCGTGCCTGGATACACCTTGTTCCATTGTCCCTTGGGATTAGTGCGCCTACGAAGCACGTTGTCGTAGCTGCGCCGCGCGATCTCGACCGCACGCTCATCGCCCGAGGCGACCGCATACTGGCTGAACGCCATCGCGGCAAAGCAGTCAGAAAAGATGTTATA